>JAFPTK010000037.1 GCA_017400305.1 Lachnospiraceae bacterium
ATGGTCAGATTCAGGCTTCCTTCTCCGTTGGGGTCATCCACCACCGGTGCCTTCACAGCGCCTCCGGCGGCCGGTTTCTTTGCTTCCTTCTTGGCGGGTGCGGGTTTGTCTCCGCCGTCCTTCTTCTGTCCTCCCAGGACTACGGCTGCAGCGGCTGCTGCACCGATCAGTGCTGCTCCGGCAGCGATCAGTTTCACATTCAAACTCATGATTGTCCCTCCCATCCTTTTTCGGATGCTTTCACATACTCTATGAGTTTAAATTAGCATATTTCCGTCCGTTATACAAGCGCGGGATTGTGTCTAGTCCAAAGCGTCCCCGGCCTCCACCGCACGGTTTTCCGTATATACCGGTACTCCGTTGACTTCCACGCCGCCGTCCACGGGGATCACAAGGCACATGCGCCCGTCCACTATCTTCGTCTTCACCTGCTGGGTGTATTCCGGCACCACGGACACTTTCACCACCGGCGTCACGATCTCGAACTTCCGGCTTTCGATGATGTTGCCGGGATCCAGACCTGCGTCTTCGCCGAACTGCTCTCCGCATTTTTCACGGAAGGAATCCACCCGTTCCTCCTCCACACCGCTCTGGCGGAGGATCTCCGCCACGTCATCGGAGGACAGCTCCAGCGGTTCCGGCATCTTTGCCTGTTTATACTCTTCCATGCGGTCCCGGATCTGCTGATGCACGGACCGGACCACATCGAACCGGCACTCGCCCTCCAGCGCCTCGGTGATGGCATCGGTAAAGGCTTCCTTCTGCTCGCCGGGGGCCATGGGGGACTTGGTTTTGAACACCGCATCGATAAACTCCCGGTGCATCATGGCCGTGTCTCTGGAATAGAACAGGGCGTTGTAGATATTGGTATGGCGGTCGTCAAAGGCCGGGAACAGAAATCCCAGTTCCGGAGCACCCACCACCGGAACGGACTGGTCCAGATGGAACTGGTTCTCCCCGGTATCGTAGCCCAGTTCCGCCTTCCGGCTCTTTACCGGACAGACGGCACAGAGGATATAGCGGAAGGTCTCATCGGAGTTGTCCATCTGGGTCTGCCGGTCGCTTCCCTTGAAAGGAATGTCGTACACGTCATAGGCCAGAAGGATGAGATAGTTAGACTGATCGTTCAGAGACAGCACCTCGATGATCTTCCGGCACAGCGTTTCCCGCAGCTGGGCATCCTCCATCTTTGTTTCCCGCAGGGCCATGAGGAGCTTATGCTCCTCCCCGTCGATGACCTGCTGGGACGTAAACTCCAGATTATTCAGAGTCCGTCCGATCTTTCCCGACAGGGCCTTCTTCATCAGTTCGATGTATTTTTCCACATCGTTCTTTTCCATCACGGCCAGAGACTGTTCATAGGAGGAGATGATCTGTTTCTCTCCGTTGACGTAGCAGCCGTAGATATGGGTCATATTGGTACGCTCCGGCGTCATGTGCCGGCGCAGTTCACTGATTTCTCGCTGGATCATAGATCTCCCTCAGATACAAAATTTCGCATCTGCCGATTTCCCGACAGATGCGAAAGACATCTTACCATATTTGTGATGCTCTTTCCAGCATCATTTTGTCTTCTTACAGCACTTCCGGATGGGCTTTCAGATAATCCAGAAGCTCGCACACATAGGCATTGCAGTGTCCGCCGCCGGCACCGACGCCGGTCTGACGCTGCACTTCCTCCAGCGTGGTTGCCCCCTCTTTCACGGCGGCTTTGAAGACCCACCACTGCACACTGCCGCAGCGGCACACGAGATCCTCGTCCTTCAGTTCCGACGGCTCG
>JAFPTK010000038.1 GCA_017400305.1 Lachnospiraceae bacterium
CTCATCCCGGGTGCTTAAGAACTTCTCATCCTCCGGCACCTGCATGACATAGCCCAGGGCTCCCTTGGTGCGGGGCACGATGGTGATCTTCTGCACGGGTTCCGTGTTCTTCTGTACCGCGGAGATCAGGGCGTGGCCCACCTCGTGATAGGATACGAGCTTGCGTTCCTCCTTGGAGAGGATCCGGTCCTTTTTCTCCTTGCCGACAAGGACGACCTCGACCGCGTCCATCAGGTCCTTCTGGCAGACCAGTTCGCGTCCGTTCTTGACCGCGTTGATCGCGGCTTCGTTGATCATATTGGCGAGATCCGAACCCACCGCGCCGCTGGTAGCCAGGGCGACTGCTTCGAGGTCCACCGTCTCGTCCATCTTGACATCCTTGGCATGCACCTTGAGGATCTCCACGCGGCCCTTGAGGTCCGGTTTGTCCACGATGATCCGCCGGTCAAACCGTCCGGGGCGAAGCAGCGCTTTGTCCAGGATCTCCGGCCGGTTGGTCGCGCCGAGGATCAGTACGCCCTTGCTGGAATCAAAGCCGTCCATCTCGGCAAGGAGCTGATTCAGCGTCTGTTCGCGCTCCTCATTGCCGCCGCCGTACTTGGAATCGCGGCTTCTGCCGATGGCATCGATCTCATCAATGAACACGATACAGGGCGCATTCTTGGAAGCGTCCGAGAAAAGGTCACGCACGCGGCTCGCACCGACGCCGACATAGAGCTCGATGAAATCCGAGCCCGCCAGTGAGTAGAAAGGAACGTGCGCCTCGCCGGCCACTGCCTTGGCGAGCAGCGTCTTACCGGTTCCGGGCGGTCCCACCAGGAGAGCGCCCTTCGGGAGCTTCGCGCCGATCCCGGTGTAACGCCCGGGGTTGTGCAGGAAGTCCACGACCTCCACCAGCGACTCCTTGGCTTCATCCTCTCCCGCCACATCGGCAAAGGTGACGCCGGTCTCCTTCTGCACATAGACCTTGGCGTTGGATTTGCCGACACCGAACGGGCCGCCGCCCTTGGACATCCGACGGAAGATCAGGGAGAGCAGTCCCCACATGAGCAGGATCGGAACGACAGAGTTTAAGATAAAGGAAAGGATCATACCGGAGCTGTCCGGTACCTCACCTTGGAATGCCACACCGGCTCTGAGCAGCCGCTGCGCCAGCGTGTCATCCTCCTCCACCTTGCCGGTGTAGTAGGTGACCTGACCGCTGCCCGAGGTGAATCCGTAGAAGCTGTACCGCTGACTCTGGGTCGCCGACGGAAGCTCCGTGTAGATGAGGATCCGGTCATCCTCGATCTTGACCGACTGCACCCGGCCGTCCGTCAGCATCTGGATGAATTCGGAATAGGTGATCTCGCGGGTTTCGCTTCCGCTCATGGCCCGCAGAAAATAGCTCATGCACAGCACGGTCACCAACGCCGCGATGACCAACAGGAGCAGGCTCTGGCGTCTGGGCGCGTTGCCGTTGTTATTGCCGTTATTTAACGGATTGTTATCCATGTTCATCGGATCTTCCTCTTTCTACCTTCCTCATGTATTCACGGATCCGAGGCTCCCGGATCCCTGTCGGGCAGTTACCGCACGGGGACTGTTGCCCCGACATCATGCATCATAGCGAAAAGCCTGCGAAAATGCAAGCGTTCAGGGGTCTCCGGGGCGCTATTTCACCGTTTTTTCACATTTATAAATTTCCCGTAAACGGGTAACGCACCACATCTGCCAGTGGGGGACGCCGCTTCAGAATCCCATCATGGACAGATAGCAGGCCTCGAAGTCCTGACGACCGGCGAGGGGGATCTCGGTGGCAGCGGAGGTGATCCGTGCCAGATCATCCAGAAGCGCCTCCCATCGTCCGGCCAGCAACGTGACCGCCGCTTTGACGGCCCCTGCCAGAGAGGTGTTGCCGACGGAGCGGCATTTTGACATGAGTCCGGGAGGCAGGAGTCCCAACGGCTCCAGGCGGGAGAAATTGAGTGCCGTACCGAAGGCGCCGGCGACCAGGACAGAATCGATCGCCCGGGCGGTCATGCCACAGGATAACGGCAGGGTTTCCGCACCGGCGCGGATCGCCGCCTTGGCCAGCTGAACGGCCCGGACATCCTCCTGATAGAGACGGATCTCGGAGGGGGCGGTATCCCTCTGATCCGGTAAAGATCCGGCCTCCTTTGCCGTCAAAGCCCTCTGCGGATCCCGCTCCGCCAGCAGGAACCCTTCCCGGAACCAGGGATCGCTCAGGAGACCGTTCTCGTCGATGATATGGTATCTCGCCAG
>JAFPTK010000005.1 GCA_017400305.1 Lachnospiraceae bacterium
CATGTTCCTTACCTCCAAGAACGACCGGGAGAGCGTGATGCAGGTGATCGCGTTAAAGCCCGAGAAATATCTGCTCAAGACCATGCCGCCGGAGGAATGGATCCAGAATATCGATGAATATTTCGCTAAGAGATGACGTCAAAAAACGCTCTTGCGAAGCGGATCATATGCGTCACATCCTCTGCGCCGGCTGATTCGTACGGCGAGTGCATGGCCAGCTGGGCGAGCCCAATGTCCGCGGTAGTCATGGAGACCTGTGTCCCGGAGATATTGCCGAGGGTGCTGCCACCGGCGAGATCGGAATGGTTGTGGAATATCTGCAGCGGGATGTCATGATCCCGGCAGATCTTGCGGACGATCGCGGCCGAGATGCCGTCCGTCGTATATTTCTGATTGGCACTGAATTTCAATACGATCCCGCCGTTCATATGAGGCCGGTTGACCGGGTCCGCCTTGTCGATGTGGGCCGGGTGTACCGCGTGCGCGTTGTCCGCCGAGATCATGACACTGTTTGCGATGGCGATCTGCCGCTCTTCGGCGGATCGGCCTGACGCTTCTTCGATCCGTTCCAGCACATCCGCAAAAAATGTTCCTGCCGCGCCCTGTCTGGTCCCGGAGCCCACCTCTTCGTTGTCAAAGACGCAGAGGACGCGGGTGCATTCGCCGGGATCCGATGTCAGCAGACCGGCCAGACCGCACCAGACACATTCCTGATCATCCAGACGCGGCGAAGAGAGATACTGCTCTCCGGCGCCCCAGAAGGTCCCGCGGTCCCGGGCGTACAGATACAGATCCTGACTCAGGATCTCTTCCGCACGGACGCCGGCTGTCCGGGAAATGAGGGAGGACAGCTGCCCTTTGTCGGCGGCATCCCCGAAGACGGGGAGCAGATCCTTCTGAATGCTGTATTTATATCCGTCATTTGCCTCGCGGTTGAAGTGGATGGCAAGGGACGGGATCATCAGGAGATCCCGGTCGATATTGACGAGCCGCGTGGAAAGCTCCGTCCCGTCGTCTGTGATGACCCTGCCGGCGAGGGAGAGCGGCCGGTCGAACCAGGGTGCGCAGAGGAGACCGCCGTATTTTTCTACATTGAGACGGAGATACCCCTCCTGCTCCAACTCCGGTGATTCCTTGAGCTTCAGGGCGGGCGAGTCGCTGTGACAGGCAAACACACGGTACCCGGCGGACGGCCGGCTGCCCGGGAAGAAGGCGATGAGAGAGGAATCGTTCCGCTCGACGAAATAACCGCCCGGCGCCTTTAACTCCCAGGGCTCGGATTCCCGAAGCTCGCGGTAACCGTTCGCCAGCAGCTCACGGCGGATATTCGCACAGACGTGATAGGCCGTGGGCGATGCGGCGATCTGATCAAGGAGCTTACGGGCAGCACTGCGTATTTCCGTACTCTTTTTCGTCCCTTTTTTCATGCGGATCGTTCCTTTCTGTCCGGATGCCTTCCTGCGAAGGGATAGACCGGGCGGTGCACAGGGGTGCCATCCGGGCACGCCCATCTACATCAGACGCATCAGTCTGCACTGTTCGATGCCGTTACTCCAGAACTCTGCGATCGGCAGTTTTTTGACCCGGCAGATGATCGCGGAGTTCATGGCTCCGTGTCCGACGATCAGAATGTCTTTTCCCTTCCGCACTTCGGGGTACACCATCTCGTCCAGGAAGCTGTCCGCACGGGCAAATAATTCATCCCATGTTTCGGCTCCTCCGATGGATTCCTTATAGGAGGCGGGATCCTGAAAGAGGAGATTGATCGGACAGTCGGGAATGGCAAAAGAATTCTCGATCCCTTCGTATATGCCGAAGGACATCTCCATCAGTCTGTCATCGGTCCGGATGGGGATATCTCTCCCCGACAGCAGGATTTCCGCGGTCTCCTTCGCCCGCTTCAGGGGGGAGGAAAAGCAAAGATCCAGATGGGTGTCCCGGCAGGCATCGTGCGCTGCCCCGGCCATCGACCGGCCGTCTTCGTTCAACGGGATATCCGTCCGCCCCTGCAGCTTGTGAAGCTCATTCCAGTCGGTTTTTCCGTGTCTCATGATATACAGCATGTCATCTCACCCAATTCTGATCCTTTCGTACAGCCACAATATATACCGAGATAACGACCATCGTCAAGGATCCCGCATTTCCAAGGCTTGCGGTTTGCAAGGGAAACGGCTATAATGTAATATTGTGCGCACTCTTGTCATCGCGCAACAGTCAAGGAGGAAATGAATCATGGTCAAAGCAGTTGTCGGTGCGAACTGGGGGGACGAAGGAAAGGGAAAGTTCACGGATATGCTGGCGGAGGATGCCGATATCGTCATCCGCTTCCAGGGCGGTGCCAACGCCGGCCACACCATCGTCAACCAGTACGGGAAATTTGCGCTTCACACGATGCCGTCGGGGGTATTCCATCAGCGGATCATGAACATCATCGGGAACGGCGTGGCTTTCGACATCGAGAAGTTCTTAAAGGAGCTGGATGACATCACCTCACGGGATGTGCCGGCGCCGCAGCTCATGGTCTCGGACCGGGTGCAGGTCATGATGCCGTATCATGTGCAGTTTGACACCCTGGAGGAGGCACGGCTGGCGGGAAAGAGCTTCGGCTCGACCAAGTCGGGGATCGCGCCTTTCTACTCGGACAAATATGCCAAGATCGGCTGGCAGATCAATGAATTCTACCAGGACGACGACGTATTGAAGGAAAAGATCGCACGGATCGCGGCCATCAAGGATGCGCTGCTCGTGAATCTCTACCATGAGAAACCGTTGGATCAGGCGGCGCTCCTTGACTGGATCAGGACGCAGCGTGAGCGGGTAAAGCCCTATCTGGGGGATGTGTCGCTCTATCTGGATCAGGCGATCCGGGAGAATAAGACCATCCTCTTAGAGGGACAGCTCGGGACCATGAAGGATCCGGATCACGGCATCTATCCCATGGTGACCTCCTCGTCGCCGCTTGCGGCATACGGGGCCATCGGTTCCGGGATCCCGCCCTATGAGATCCGCCAGATCGTCGTGGTATCCAAGGCTTATTCCTCGGCGGTGGGCGCGGGAGAATTCGTCTCCGAGATCTTCGGCGGGGAAGCGGAGCAACTGCGCAATCACGGCGGTGACGGCGGCGAGTACGGCGCGACAACGGGAAGACCCCGCCGCGTGGGCTGGTATGACTGTGTGGCATCGAAATACGGCTGCCGTCTGCAGGGATGCACGGACGTAGCGCTTTCGGTGCTGGATGCACTGGGATATCTGGATGAGATCCCGGTCTGCGTCGCTTACGAACTGGACGGCAGAGAGATCACCGAATTCCCGCTGACGAAGGATCTCGCCCGCTGCAAGCCGGTGCTTAAGACCTTTAAGGGCTGGAAATGCGACATCCGCGGGATCCGGAAATTTGAGGAGCTCCCGCAGGAGGCGCAGGACTACGTCAATTTCATCGAGGAACAGATCGG
>JAFPTK010000039.1 GCA_017400305.1 Lachnospiraceae bacterium
CGGTCTCTTCATTCCAGCTGTTGCACTGCAGCCAGGCATAAAATCCGCCGTTCCCGTCCTCACAGCAATACTGCATGTTATAATCGCCGCCTTCCCCGGACGGCACCTCCAGTTCGACGCGCCGGATATCCTCCCCCTGCTCATCACAGGAGATCAGTGTCGGGATCGTCCCCATCATCCCGCTGGTGTTCACGACCGCACAGACCCTGTCCTGCAGGTGAAGCAGCGCGACAAACTCCGATCCGCCGCCGTCCTCCCCTTCTTCCTCCGACAACGGCACGTCGGTGATCCGATAGATACAATCGCGGGATTTTTCTTTGAGCAGAGGAACTTCTTCCTGCCCGCAGGAAGAAACGGAAAAAGAAAGCGACAGGACCGCAAGGGCCGCTGCCGTTCGCCGCAGGAATCCGCCGCGGTCAGGCCAGTGCAAGACGCATGAAATCATAGATCACATCCGGCATATTGACGATGACGGCAAAGATCAGATGGACAAAGAGCGTCACATAGATATTTTTTGTGACACAGTACGCGATCACAAGAGGGATCGCGAGCACGACCGCTTCCAGCAGGCCAAGCGGAGCCGCACTGGCCGCGGCCGCCTCCAGCACACAGCCCAGGATCGCCAGGAGGATCATCAGACCGCCGCCGGCAGACCGGATCATCCCCTTGCGGTAAAAGAGCTCGGAAGCGACCGGCTTGAGTACCATGACCGTGAAGGCAAAGAGCAGCGTCTGCAGGATGCTGTTCCCGTACGCCAGGGGATAGACCATCTTGAGATCGCCGGGAAAGAGATCCGAGCAGATCGATTTCATCAGAGCATGGGCAAAAGCGATCCCCGCCGCGGAACAGAAGACCGGCAGGAGAAAGCCCCGGGTATCCGCGAAGTTTTTAAAAAATTCCTTCAAGGAGAATTCCTTCCGGTACCAGATCAGGATCCCCAGATAGAAAAAGCACATGAGATACAGCGTGACCCCATAATGCCTCTTGTCATTTCGCAGCACGATCACGAGACAGGACGCCACAAAGGCCGCCTCCCAGAGAAGCGGAAACAGAAGCGTTCTGATGGGATTTTTGTTTTCTTCCTTCATCTCGTTCAAAGCTGATCCAGCACCTCACCGATGGGGGCATGGATGACCAGATCCGCACTGCGATCCCGCGGAGTCGCCTGTTTGTTGATCAGGACCAGACCGGAACCGTGATAATAATCGATCAGTCCCGCCGCCGGGTAGACCGCAAGCGACGTACCGCCGATGATCAGGACATCCGCATGAGAGATATAATAGACCGCCTTCTGCAGAGTATCCTGATCCAGGCCCTCCTCGTACAGGACGACATCCGGCTTGATCGTGCCGCCGCAGTCACACTTCGGCACTCCCTCCGCCTCCAGCACGACCTCAAAACCGTCATACCGTTTCCCGCATCTCTCACAGTAGTTGCGCAGGACGCTGCCGTGCAGCTCCAGGACATTCTTACTGCCGGCCTTCTGATGCAGACCGTCGATATTCTGCGTGACCACCGCCTTGAGCTTTCCCTCCTGCTCCCACTGCGCGAGCTTCCGGTGGGCTTTGTTGGGCTGAATATCCGGTGCCAGCAGCTTGTCCCGGTAGAATTCAAAAAACTCCTCCGTATGTGTCTCATAGAAGGTGTGGGAGAGCATGGTTTCCGGCGGGTACTTGTATTTCTGATGATACAGTCCGTCCTCACTGCGGAAATCCGGGATGCCGGATTCCGTAGACACACCCGCACCGCCAAAGAACACGATATTGGTGCTTTTGTCCGTCATCTGCTTTAACGCTGCGATCTGCTCCTGTAACTGCTCGTCCATCCCTGTCTCCTCCGGGTTGATCATCCCGCAACGCTCAGCGTACCCGTCCTCCGGTCAGCCGAGCTCCTCCTGCGTGTAGATATGCACATTCTTTCCGCTGATCACCTCGACCGTCCGATCCAGATCCGAGGTCTTGAGCGCCAGTGACGCGCCCTCCACGCCGACCGAGAGGGTGTACATATACTCGATGTTGATATCCGCCTCGGTCACGGCGCCGAGCACCTCCGAGAGGCTGCCCACCGTATGGGAGATCCGGATCGCGATGATGTCGCCGACCTGCGAGGAAAAGCGGCTCTCCTTCAACACCTGCTTCGCCTTCACCGGATCGTTCACGATCAGACGCAGCAGGCCAAAGTCACTGGTGTCCGCCAGGGACAGGGAGATAATGTTGATGTCATTGTCCTTTAAGATCCGGAGCGCCTCCTCCAGACGGCCCTCCCGATTCTCCAGAAATACCGATAACTGTTTCACAAACATGGGGGTTCCTCCTTTCCGGCTCTCACTCGTACAGCTTGCGCTTGTCGATGACATGCTTTGTCTTGCCCTGGCTGTGCTCCAGCGTGTCGGGCTCGACGAGCTTGACCTTGGCATTTAAGCCGATCGCCGTCTTAAGGACCGATCGGACCTTCCCTGCCAACGTCTCCAGTCCGCGGATCTCATCGGAGAAATAGCGCTCCTCCACCTCGATCTGGATCTCCAGCGTATCCTGATTATCCACACGGTCAACCACCATCAGATAGTGCGGCGTCGTGCCGTCGATGGTGAGCAGTGCCGCCTCCACCTGCGTCGGGAAGACATTGACGCCCTTGATGATGAGCATGTCATCCGTGCGTCCCTTGAAGCGCTGGATCCGAGCCATGGTGCGGCCGCATTCGCAGGGCTCGTAAGCGAGACTCGTCAGATCCCTGGTGCGGTAACGGATGAGCGGCAGGCCTTCCTTGGTGAGCGTCGTCATGACCAGCTCACCGGTCTCACCGGCTGCCAGATGCTTTCCGGTGGCCGGATCGATGATCTCCGGCAGGAAATGATCCTCCCAGACATGCAGACCCTTGTGATAATCACAGTCATTGGCCACGCCGGGGCCCATCATCTCCGTCAGTCCGTAGATATCATAAGCCTTGATGTGAAGCCGCTTCTCGATCTGTGTGCGCATCTCGTCCGTCCAGGGCTCTGCGCCGCAGATGCAGCATTTTAACCTGATCTGGTCGACCTTATTCTCCTTCTCCAGCGTCTCCGCGATATGCAGGAGATAGCTCGGAGTGCAGGCGATCACCGTCGCCTGGAAATCGATCAGCATCGTGATCAGCTTCTGCGTATTGCCTGTGGAGACCGGTATGACCATGGCGCCCAGCTTCTCCGCCCCGTAATGGGCACCCAGTCCGCCGGTGAACAGGCCGTAGCCGTAGCTTACCAGTACGATGTCCTCTCTCGTCACGCCCGCCATCGCCATGCATCGCGCGACGCCCTCTGCCCAAATGTCCACGTCATGCCGCGTGTAAGCACCGATCTTGGGCTTGCCGGTCGTCCCGCTCGTTGCGTGGATCCGGACGATCTCCGATTTCGGCACCGCCAGGAGTCCCAGCGGATAAGCCGCCGCCAGATCCTCGTTGGTCATGAACGGCAGCTTCTCAATGTCCTCGATCCCGCGGATATCCCCGGGTTCCAGACCGACTGCCTGCATCTTTCTGCGGTAGTACTCCACGTTGTGATACACGCGATCCACCTGTTTCTTGAGCCGCGCGCTCTGCAATGCCTCGATCTGCTCACGGGGCATGCATTC
>JAFPTK010000006.1 GCA_017400305.1 Lachnospiraceae bacterium
ATTTGGTCTCTGTGTAATAATCCGCCTCGGTGGCTTCCTTGTATCCTTTTCCATCCTTGATGTAGATGGTGTCGCCGTTCTTGTTCTTTAAGGTCTTGCCGGCCGTCACCGTCACTTCGGTGCTTCCGGTGAGGTTCTTATCCTCCCGTGAGGTAACGGTGATCCGGACATTCCCCGCCTTAACGCCCTTGATGATCCCCTTGTCGGAAACGGTGGCGATGCTCTCGTCGGAGGAGCTGTAAATGACGGTCGCATCCTGCAATCCTTCGGTCGTCACCATCAGGCTCTGCGTCGATCCCACCAGGACTGAGATCTTGGAGGGTGATACCTCCAGCAGCTTTTTCACACTGGCGGCCGTGGCGGCCGTGGCTCCGGTGGAGGCGGCCGTGGCACCGCTTGAGCTGCCGGTGGAGCTTCCGGTCGAAACCGTCGATGTTTGTGTGGATCCGGCGACAGATGCGGTATTGCCGCTTTCCGTTGATCCGGCAGATCCGGTCGAAGAAGCGCCGGTAGAGGCGTCGGTCGTGGCGGCCGTGGCCGCGTCGGTGGCGCCGGAACCGCTGCCCGGGTCTGCTGAGGGGCTTTCGGCGGCCTTGACCGATACCACAACATAATCGGTCAGACCGTTCTCGGAGCCGGTGACGGTGAGTTTGGTATCACCGGCTTTGACGCCCTTGAGTGTCACGCGGGTCCCGCTGACAGCCTCCACGGTGGCAATACCGCCGTCACCGGAGGTGGCCGTGCAGCTCTCTCCGAGATTCGCCACGATCTGCGCCAGATCCATTTCCGTTGTCTGCCCTTCGGTCAATTCGATGATCGAACCGGCGGCAGCTCCTCTTCCCAGACGGATCCTGCGAAGGGGGTTCAGGCTGGCGATCGCCGGTGCCTGAATAGTGTCCTTGCCGGTCTCAGTGTATTCATAGCCTTCCTCTTCGCCGACCTCTTCCCTGCGGGACTCCACCCATTCGACCGTATCCTTGTTCTCGGATTCCACTGTCGCAGCAGCTTTGGGCTCCGTATCCTCCGCGGCGATGTTGACCTGAGATTCCTTTTTGATCTCGTTGGAGACATCCACCTTTTTGTATTCGATGGTCTCCTTGACCTTGACGGTCTTCGTCTTGTCGGAGACGGTGTATTTCCCGGTGTACTCATCCGACAGGGGCTTCAGGGTCACGCTCCAGGTGCCGGCGCCCACATCGGTCTTGTGGATCACGCCGTCCTTGTCGTCATCCGACCAGTCCGTTTCCTTTCCATTCGGATCCTTGACAGTCACGGCAAAGGGGACACTGGCGATCAGCTTGTCCGTATCCGCATTGATGAATTTGATCTTGATATCCTTTTTGATCGTGGTCAGGGTGAGGTCCACCGGGATCACCTCTGCGGTCACTTCCGGTTCCTCCACCACGATCTCTTCCTCGATCTCTTCCTCCTCCGGTTCCTCCATGGAGGCTTCCGCCAGACGGAGCGCGGCGGCATCCCGCATGGCGATCAGCCCGCTCTCGCCGATGATCCGCACGCCCTCCATCTGACCGCCGATGGCGTAAAAGGCTGCCATTCGTTCGTTCTGTTTCCGCGTGCGGGCGAAGAGCATCACCAGGGAGATCGCCGCTGCCACGAGCACGACGCTCATGATCACAGCGACCATTTCAAAGGCATTCAGGGAGAATCTTCTGCGGGAAGGGCGATCATCTTCTTCGTCCTCGTCGTCCTCTTCGTCGTAGTCCCCGTCATCCTCCTCGTCCTCTTCGTCGTAATATTCGTCATCTTCTTCGTTTTCGTCGTCATCTTCGGAATCCGCAGTCCTTCGCCTGCCGCGGTCCTCATAGGCGTCATATTCCTCCGGTTCCTCCGGCGCTTCTTCCTCGTCCAGGTCCTCGATCCCCTCGGGGATCTTTCCGATCTCCTGCGTGTATTCCAGCACCTGCGCGTCCGTCAGCAGATCCTCTTCCTCGCCCGATCTCTCCGCTTTATGACGCTTTCCGGAGGAAGCGTATTTCTCCGCGATCGGGCTCTCGGTGAGATCCTCGATCGGATCCTCCTCCGGTTCGTCCTCGGGGGCGTCCTCTACTTCGTCTGCGTCGGGGCGAAGGAATTCCTTCTCCTCGTCCAGCTCCAGGAGATCCTCGAAATCAAAGTGCATCGTGTCGAATGACACGCTCGATGAGTGCTTATGCGGTTTTTTTCCGTTCGAAACCGGTTTTTTCTTTTTCATTTTTTCATTAACTGCCGCAGGACTCTGGCGGCCTCGTCCCTCTGATTGTCTGTCTTATCTTTTTCATAAGCGTCGCTGTCAAACTCGATCTCCACATCCGGCGACAGACCGACGCCGTTTAAGTCAAAGCCGGAAGGGGTGAAGTAGCTCTCCACCGTGAGCTTGAGAGCAGAGCCGTCTCCCAGGCGGTAGATCCGCTGGACCACGCCCTTGCCGTAAGTGGTGGTACCCACCAGCTTTCCGAATCCGTAATCGCGGATCGCCCCGGCCAGGATCTCGGAGGCGCTTGCTGTGTAATCGTTGGTCAGGACGACGATCGGGAAATCCACGGATCGTTCGCCGTCGCTTTCAAAATCCTCCCGGTTTCCGTCGCGGTCCAGAGTGTAGACGATCACGCCCTCCGGCAGGAGCTCATCCGCGATCTCGCAGACGGCATCCAGATTTCCGCCGGTATTGCTTCTCAGATCCAGGAGCAGGCCCTGCATCCCCTTAGCCTGCAGATCGGCGATCCCCTCGGAGAACTGGTCCGGCGTCACATCATCAAATTCCGTGATCCTGAGATATCCGATCCCGTCGACGGGATCCTCGGTCTCCACCGTCGGCGACTCGATCTTGGCGCGCTCAATGGAAACCGTCATGTGCTTCCCGTCCCGCAGGATCGTGAGCTCGACCACGGTGCCTTCTTCGCCCCTCACGCGGGAGACGACCGTCGACAGATCCAGTCCCTTGGTCGATTCTCCCTCGACCTCGGCCAGGACGTCATTTTCCTGCAGACCGGCGGCTTCCGCGGGAGATCCCGCGATCGTGCCGGTGATGATCGGGTAGTCCGCATCCACGGCCAGCATCAGATAGGCGCCGATCCCTTCATAGACACCTTCGATGCTCTCCATGATCTCCCCCATTTCCTCTTCGGTGTAGTAGACGGAGTAAGGATCATCCAGCGCATCCACGAGCCCGCGGTAAAGCCCCTCCCGCAGGGTATCCACCTCCACGTCTGTCCGGTAGAATTCCTCGTCGATGGATCGGCGGATGGAGGCGAGCTTTTCCAGGGTCGCACGATCCGTCAGATCATTGCTGTGCGCCAGGATCTTGCCGGGCTTGATCCCTGCCGCGAGGCAGAAGATCATCGCCCCGATAAAAAAGATCAGCAGGCCGCAAATCAGGCCGATCGCGAACATCAGTTTCTCATTATTTTGTGTCACACCATGTTCTTCCATCGAGCGCTTCCTTTATCCGAGATAGTTCCAGGGATTGACGTAATTGCCGTTCAGTCGGACACCGAAATGCAGATGATTGCCGGTGGAGCGTCCGGTCGATCCGACCGCCGCGATATTCTGTCCCTTGGAGACCTCCTGCCCGCGTGATACGGAGAGGGAGGAACAATGCATGTAGATCGTGTACAGACCGCTGCCATGATCGATCATGATATAGTTGCCCATCGAAGAGGAGTAGTCGGCCGCGACCACCTTGCCGTCATAGGCCGCAACGATCGCTGTACCGTAAGGCGCAGCCAGATCGATGCCGTTGTGCATGAGCTCCACACCCAGGGTTGGATGTACCCGCATGCCGAAATTGTCGGAGATCCGGGTGTATTTCGGGCAGGGCCAGGCAAAGGTGCCGCCGTTATACTGTCGGCGGTTTGCCTCGGCAAGTGCCGCCTTATCGGCTGCGACCGCTTTTTCCAGTGCGGCGATCTCGGCCGTTTCCTGCGCGATCTGTGCTTTGTAGGCTTCGATCTTGGCTTCTTTATCGCCGATCTCCGCGGATATCCCGCCCAGCTGCTCGTTTTTCTCGGCAAGAAGAGCCTGAACAGAGGCCTGTTCCTGCCGGACTTCCTCCTCTGCCTCCTCCAGTGTCGCCTTTTCCTCCTCCAGCGTGGCTTTGACGAGCGTTACATAGTTGGTGTTCATGATGTACTCGTCCAGCTTTTTCCGGTCGTATGCGGAGATCTGCTCGATGTACTCCGCCCGGTTGAGCATATCGGAATAACTGTCGGCCTCAAACAGAAGCGCCAGATAATAGGTCTCCCCTTTCTCATACATGAAGCGGATCCGCTGCTTCATCGCGGCATACTGCGCTTCCTGTGTGGCGACGGCCTCTTCCAGCTCCGCCGTGGTCACGGAGATCTCTTCCTTCTTGGTCTCGATCTGACCGGTCAGGTCCTCGATCCGTTCCTCGATCTGCATGAGATTCCCGTCCAGCTCCGTGATGTAAGCGGAGAGGTCGTTCTTATTCTTCTGCAGCTCTGCCCGGATCTTTTCCAGGTCGGTCATGTTACTCTTGAGCGCGTCCCGCTCCTTTTTCTGTTTGGCGATGTTGGCTTCCTGTTCTTTGATGGAGCTCTCGGTGGGAAGCGCATGGGAGAGGATGCCGGCGGGTTTCATCAGAAAGATCCCGGCCAGTATCAGCAGCAGTCCCGGGATCCCCCATCGCCGGATCGTTTTTTGAGAGCAGGTTCCCATCAGGACGGTCAGACCCTCAGATGCCTGCGTACGGTCACGATGGAGCCGAAGAAGCCGATGCCGACTCCGAGGATCAGGGAAGCCGGTGCCAGGCGTTCAAAGATCTGTTCGATCGGCAGGAATCGCAGCAGATTCGTAAGGATCGAGAACCGGCCGCTGATAAAGTCCGTCACTCTTCCGTATACAAAGTAGATCCCGGCGAGCGGTATGACCGATCCGATGATGCCGATCAGGATACACTCGATCACGAAGGGCGCCCGTACGAAGTAGTCCGTTGCACCGATGTATTTCATGATCGTGATCTCCTCCTGACGGACGGAGATGCCGATCGTGACGGTATTGCTGATCAGGAAGATGGATACCGCAAAGAGCACCACGATGATCACGATGGAGATGTAGGCCACCAGACGGTTTAATCCCGACAGCGTGGTCGCCGTCACCTCCGATCGGTTCACTTCCCGTACGCCGTCGATGGACTCGAGGAAAGTGACCAGATTGGGCTGCATGGATACATCGCTTAAATAGATCTGCAGATTGGCGGAATCCACCAGCGGATTCTCGGTAAAGCCGTCCGCATACGGCCCCAGATAGCCTTCCTTGAAGCCTTCCCAGGCGTCATCGGCGGAGATATAGTCCACCTTGCGCACCTCCGACCGCTGTTCCAGTGCAGACTGGATCGCCAGGATCTGTTCCTCCGTGATGCCTTCATCAAAGAAGACCGTGACCGAGACACCTTCCTCCGCGGCTCTCACCATATTCTGGAAATTCACCACGATTGTATAGAACAGGCCGAACAGGAACAGGCAGGCGGCGATCGTGGCGATGGAGGCCAGCGTGTACCAGCCGTTTCTCGTCAGATTGCGGAACCCCTGTCCGATGGTATAGAAAAAGGTACTAATCCTCTTCATCGTGGTAGACCCCCTCTTCCTCGTCCTCGACGATCACTCCGCGCCGCAGGGTGATCACGCGCTTTTTCATCGTGTTGACGACTTCCTTGTCATGCGTAACGACGATCACGGTCGTGCCGTTCTCATTGATCTTTTCTAAGAGCCGC
>JAFPTK010000040.1 GCA_017400305.1 Lachnospiraceae bacterium
ATCAAAGCGCACTGGCATATGATCAAGGCGTTTGCTCTGGTGGTAAAGGCGCATCCGGAAGCGCGGCTTAAGATCATCGGAGCCGGTAAATATACGCTCTATCGTCGGCTGGCGGCGGACCTGGGGATCGAAAAGGAAGTCTGCTTCACCGGCAACCGGAAGAACCCCTTCCCAGAGGTCGCGGCGGCGGATCTCTATGTCCTGCCATCAAACCGGGAAGGATTTCCCAATGCCCTGGTAGAAGCGATGGCCTTGGGACTTCCGGTCATTGCCACGGACTGCCGTTCCGGGCCGCGGGAGATCCTGCTCTCGGACGAAGAGCGGGAGGAACTGCTGAAAAAGGCCCCATACGGTACTTCCACGGATCACACGATCGATGGGCGATACGGGATCCTGATACCGGATATGAACGACAAAGTCAATACGGACGCTTCCGTAACGGAGGACGGTGAGCGCTGCCTGGCCGGACAGATCCTCAGGATGATCGAGGACCGGGATCTCAGGGAAGCCTATGCCGCTAAGAGCAGGGAGCGGACCGGCAGTTATGAACCGCAACGTTACAGACAGAATCTGAAGGAGATATTGGAGGGCACATTATGAGTTACGAAGAACTGACATTTCCGGAGAACAGTGTATTCCTGGTGACCGGCGGAGCGGGCTTTATCGGCTCCAATCTCTGTGAGGCGATCCTGAAGAAAGGTTACACTGTGCGCTGCCTGGATAACCTGTCCACCGGCCACAGAGAGAATATCGAGCCTTTTCTCTCGGATCCGAAGTTCACCTTCCTGGAGGATGACATCCGGGATCTGGAGGCCTGCAAGCGCGCGACGGACGGCGTGCAGTTTGTCTTAAACCAGGCTGCCTGGGGCAGCGTGCCGCGCAGCATTGAGATGCCTCTCCTGTATGAGGAGATCAACATCCGCGGAACTCTCAACATGATGGAGGCCTCACGACAGAACGGCGTGCAGAAATTCGTCTACGCCTCCTCCAGTTCTGTCTACGGCGACTCCACAACCCTGCCGAAGCGCGAGGGCGGCGAAGGGAACCTGCTGTCCCCCTACGCACTGACCAAGCGGGCGGATGAGGAATACGGAAAGCTGTATTATAAGCTCTATCATCTGGACACCTACGGGCTGCGCTATTTCAATGTCTTCGGGCGCAGGCAGGATCCCAACGGCGCCTACGCGGCCGTGATCCCCAAGTTCTTAAAACAGCTCATGAGCGGCGAGCGCCCGACCATCAACGGTGATGGCAGACAGAGCCGGGATTTCACCTATATCGACAATGTGATCGAAGCCAATCTCCGAGCCTGTCTTGCACCTGCCTCCGCTGCGGGGGAAGCCTACAATATCGGAGCGGGCGGACGCGAATATCTGATCGATGTCTACAACGACCTCTGTGAAGCGCTGGATCTGGATGTCGAGCCGATCTACGGACCGCCGCGCGCCGGCGATATCCGGGATTCCAATGCGGACATCTCCAAGGCACGGGAAAAGCTGCACTATGATCCCTCCTATGATTTCCGGGCCGGGATCAGACTTGCGATCGACTGGTATAAAGAGAATCTGAAATAAGGAGACCTCATGCATTATAAGGTAGTGGTATTCGGTGTCAAAGACACCTCGGAAGTAACGATCGATTTTATCCGGAGTGAACTGTGTCCGGTGGATCTGCTCGTCACCATAGACCCCAGTGTTACAATGAAAAACCACATCGCCGGTTACAAAGGATTGGCGAAGGTGACGGATGCGTACGGGATCCCTGTTTTCGCGGCCAAAAGCTACGGCCTGCGCGATGCTGACTCGGAGCGGTTCTTTTCCGAAAACACCTTTGATATCGGAATCGTCGTCGGCTGGCAGCGGCTGATCCCCCCGCACGTACTGGATGCCTTCTCGATCGGGATCTTCGGTTTTCACGGCAATGCCGGTTATCTCCCCTTTGGCAGAGGCCGATCGCCGTTAAACTGGTCGATCATCCTGGGGGATAGCCGATTCCACCTGAATCTGTTCCGATATGATGAAAAGGCCGATTCCCCCAATGTCTTTGCCACGGAGACATTTTCCATCAATCCGCACGATGACATCCGCACGGCCCAGTACAAGAATATGATCTGTACCAACCGTCTGATCCGGCAGCTGCTTGAAAAGTATCTGCGCGGAGAAACGATCACGATCCGCACAGACTCCAGTGATTTTGACACCTGGTTTGACAAGCGTACAGCAGCAGACGGCAGGATCGACTGGCATGCCCGGACCAGAGAGATCCACAATCTGATCCGCGGTGTCGCCGCCCCATTCCCCGGCGCGTTCTGCACGGTAGCCGAAGAGCATTGGCGGGAAGATCTGCGAGAATACCTGTCCGGTAGCACCGATGCTCCCGAAGGAGACCCGAACCGCCGTCTGACCGTCTGGCAGGCGCAGCCCTTTGATGAGATCCTGGATCTGTCTGCCTATGCCCCCGGCGAGATCGCTTATATCTTCGATGACCGGCCGATCGTACGGACCGTGGACGGATCCCTGCTGATCGATCGCTATGAAACCTCTGTCCGACTGGCACCCGGGATGCTGCTGTATTGAAGACACTGGCTTTTCATCTGAACTGTCTCTGCAACGCTCTCGCAAAGGTGATATATCATAAATAAATGGATTATCTATATCCGATAGAGGAGGTTAATATGTTTTCCTATGATGATTACAAAGCGATCATCCAATTGGTCCGGGAGAGCGGCCGGGCATGTACCTACGCCGAGGCTCTCGAGCGTGAGGAGTTCATCCTCGTAAGGCACGATGTGGAATACTCGGTAGACCGGGCGTATGCGCTTTCCCGTGTGGAAGACAGTCTGGACTTCCATGCACACTACTTTTTTCAATGGACCAACAATTCCTACAACATCCTCTCCCGCAAAAACCGGGATCTCCTGACGGATATGCATGAACGCGGCCATATCATCGGTCTGCATTTCGCTCTGAACGGAATGACGGACATGGAACTGATCCGGGCAAGGATCCGTCAGGAGATCGCCATGCTCAGTGACATGCTGGGGTTTCCGATCGACTGCTTTTCCATTCATCGACCCTCTCCCGCTGTGCTGAGGGAGAATATCAAGCTCCCCGGCATCCTCAATGCCTACCAGGACGAATTCTTCTCCTTTGATCCCAAGGCGGCACCGGACTCGGAGCTCCGGGTCAAATACCTTTCCGATGCCAATCACATCTGGCGCTACGGATATCCGGATGAAGAAACGATCCGCCGCCATCCGCGGATCCAGATCCTGGCTCATCCGTTCGCATGGACCAAAACGGGATATGACAACCGGGAAAACTATCGGACGCTCATCCGGGAAAAATACGCGGAGATGATCGATTCCATCGATCATGAGTGCAAAGATTTCGCCCCCTATCGGGAAGACTTTGAGGGTATGCTGCCATGAGATCGGTCGCGATCGGGACGAGGACCGTCGGTGCGGATACACCGGCACTGATCGTGGCGGAGCTGTCCGGCAATCACAACGGTGACTACGGGCGGGCCGTGGAACTGATCCACGCGGCCAAAGAGGCCGGCGCGGATGCGGTGAAGCTGCAGACCTATACGGCGGATACGATCACGATCGACTGTGATAAAGAGTATTTCCGCTTAAATCGCGGAACTCTCTGGGACGGGGCTACCCTTTACCATCTCTATGAGGAAGCCTATACGCCCTGGGACTGGCAGCCAAAGCTCATGGAGGAGGCAGAGAAACTGGGGCTTCTGTGCTTTTCCTCCCCTTTTGATCCCACGGCGGTGGACTTCATGCAGGAGATGAACATGCCGGCGATCAAGATCGCCTCCTTTGAGATCACGGATCTCCCGCTCATCCGCTATGCCGCAAGGTGCGGAAAACCGATCATCCTGGCAACCGGGATCGCGCACGCGGAGGATATCCGCGCTGCCGTGGATGCCTGCCGGGAGGAGGGGAACGATCAGATCGTGCTGTTAAAATGCGTATCCGCCTACCCCACCCCGTACGAGGACGTGAATCTTAAGATGATGCCCGGATTGGGTACGGCCTATGATGTTTCCTACGGTCTCTCCGATCACACGGAGGGCAGCGCGGTGGCGGTGGCTGCCGCCGCTCTCGGCGCATGCATGATCGAAAAGCATCTGACGCTCCGGCGCGCGGACGGCGGCCCGGATGCCGCATTTTCCATGGAGCCGGAGGAATTTGCCCGGATGGTCCGCGAGGTCCGCATTGTGGAAAAGGCGCTTGGCTCGCCCGAATATCGTCTGACCGAAAAACAGGAGACCGAGCGGGCGCTGGCAAGATCCCTCTTCATCGTGCGGGACATCAGAAAAGGGGAAGTCCTGACGGCGGAGAATATCCGCTCTATCCGGCCGGGATACGGTCTCTCACCCGCCCGGTACGAGGATGTGATCGGACGGACCGCCGCAAGGGATCTGGAAAGAGGCGAACCGCTGCGGGAAGGAGATTTTGCTTGACCGCACCGGCATCACATCCCGATGATCGAAAGTCCCCCGTGATCGCGATCCGCGCGGACGGTAATCCGGTGCTCGCCAGCGGTCATCTGCGCCGGTCTCTGTGTATCGCACAGGAACTGGAAAAGGCCGGGGCGGAGGTCATATTCTGCCTGGCGGATGATGCGGGCAGAGACATGCTGGCGGATATGTCGCCGGAAGCCGCCCGGGATGCCCGCGTCCTTTATTCCGATTTCCGGAAACCGTTCCGTGAGATCCCGGCCTTGTCCGCATTTCTGAAGGACCGGCAGGCCGATCTCCTGCTCGTCGATCACTATCACATCGATGATCTCTATCTGGAGAAGCTCCGCTCATCCCTGCCGGAGATCCGGCTCTGCGTGATCGACGACTTTACGGATACCGACAGACCGGCCGATCTGATCATCAATTACGTGCTGCCGGGAAGGTCCCGCTACGTACCGCTCCGCCCGCAGTTTCGCGATATCCGCATGCCGTTGCGCGAGGAAGTCCGACGGGTGTTCGTCTCCACCGGAGGGAGCGACCCGTACGGGATGCGGGAGATCCTGGCCGATCGTATCGCAGGCGCACTCCCCGGAGCGGAGATCGCGATCCCGCAGGGGGTGGACCGGATGGCCGCCTTTATGGCGGACTGCGATCTGGCTGTCACGGCAGGCGGAACAACTGTCTATGAGCTCTGTGCGACCGGGGTTCCGACGATCCTGTTCACCATGGCGGACAACCAGCAATCACTCGCCCGAGGACTGGCCG
>JAFPTK010000041.1 GCA_017400305.1 Lachnospiraceae bacterium
AACGGCGCGCGCGTGATCCGCGCCTTTCACAGGGAAGAGGAGGAACGGCGGGAATTTGAGGCGGCGAATGACGCCCTGACTCACACGCAGCACGTGACCGGTGCCATTTCCGGACTGCTGAATCCGATGACGCAGGTGGTCATCAACGCGGGGATCATCGTCCTGATCCTGGCGGGGGCCTTCCGGGTGGACAGCGGGGCTCTGACGCAGGGACAGGTCGTGGCCCTCCTTAACTACATGTCGCAGATCCTCATCGAGCTCGTGAAGTTTGCAAACCTCGTCATCACGATCTCTCGCGCACTGGCCAGTGCGGACCGCATTGCTGCCGTGCTATCGATCGAGACGGCCGCGGAGGCGTGGATGCCGGAGGGGACGCAGGAGAAGACACCCTCCGTTGACACGGAGCACGTAACCGACGGCAGGCCGGTGCCGGGCGGGGCGGATCACGCGGGGAAGGCGGCCGCGGAGGACAGAGCCGCGGCGGTGGTTTTTGATCATGTATCCTTAAAATACGCGGGGGCCGGCGCCGAATCCCTGCGGGATATCAGCTTTACGGCACGCGAGGGGGAGACCGTCGGCATCATCGGCGGGACCGGCTCCGGTAAGTCTTCCCTCGTACATCTGATCCCGCGCTTCTATGACGCGACGGAGGGCGCGGTGCGGGTTTTCGGCACGGATGTGCGCACGCAGCGGCCGGAGATCCTCAGGCAATCGATCGGGATGGTCTTCCAGAAGGCACAGCTCTTCTCCGGCACGATCCGGAGGAATCTTTCCTATGGCGAACCGACCGGGGAAGCCGGTGACGGGACGGAGCGGACAGACAGCGAAGCGCTCCTTGAGGAAGCGCTGGAGGCGTCCCAGTCCGCGGAATTTGTGAATGCCCGTCCCGACGGGGCGGACAGCGTATTGACACAGGAGGCCAGAAATCTCTCGGGCGGACAGAGACAGCGCCTCTCGATCGCGCGCGCGCTGATGCGCAGGCCCCGGATCCTGATCCTGGACGATGCCGCCTCGGCGCTCGACTTTGCGACGGACTTAAAGCTTCGGACGGCGATCCGCCGGATGAGCGGGCAGATGACGATCTTCATCGTGTCGCAGCGGGTGCCCTCCGTCCGCTTCTGCGATCAGATCCTGGTTCTGGACCGGGGGCAGATCGTCGGCAGAGGGCGGCATGACGATCTGCTGAGGGATTGCGAGGTTTACCGGGAGATCTATCAGTCGCAGTATGCGGACGATGCGGAGACCGGAGGGGAGGCGGCCTCATGAGCCGGCAGAGCGCGGGGAAAAAGGGGACAGTCCGCCGGATCCTCCATTATATCGGCAATTACCGCCGGAGTCTCCTGGCGTCTCTCGCCCTCTCGGTCATCACGGTGGCAAGCGGACTTTATATCCCGAAGCTCTCCGGGGAGGTGGTGGATCACCTGCTGGGCCCGGGGGCGGTGGATTATCCGGCAGTATTCGATACCTGCCTGCGCATCGCGGTCTCAGCCGTCGTACTGGCGGTCACCCAGTGGCTCGTCAGTGTCCTCAATAACCGCATGACCTGGGGCGTGGTGGAGCGCCTCCGCAAGGACGCCTTTGAGCGGATCGAACACCTGCCGCTTAAATACCTCGACTCTCATCCCTCCGGGGATATCATCAGCCGCGTGGTCGCGGATGTCGACACCTTCGCGGACGGCCTGTTGATGGGCTTCACCCAGTTTTTTACCGGAGTCTGTACGATCCTGGGAACCTTTTTCTTCATGCTGTCCGTCAACGGCTGGATCACACTGATCGTGGTCGGCCTGACACCCCTGTCCTTTCTGTCGGCGTTTCTGATCTCGCGTGCTACGGCGCGGATGTTTGCGGAGCAGGCGCGGGTCCGCGGGGAGCAGACCGGCTTTATCGAGGAAAAGATCAGCGCCCAGCGTGTCATCAGCGCATTCGGACGGGAGGAGCAGGAGATCCGCACCTTCGGGGAGATGAATGAGCGGCTCCGCCGCTGCTCGCAGAAGGCGACCTTTTACTCCTCCCTCACCAACCCGACCACGCGCTTCATCAATTCCCTGGTCTACATGGGGATCGGCGTGGGCGGTGCGTTCTTTGCGCTGCGTGGAGTGATCACCGTGGGAAAGCTTGCGGCCTTCCTTTCCTATGCAAGCCAGTATACCAAGCCCTTCAATGAGATCTCCGGCGTGGTGACGGAGCTGCAGAACGCCATCGCCTGCGCGGCGCGGATCTTTGAACTGATCGATGCGGAGCCCGAGGTCCCGGACGACGCGGATGCCGCGGAGCCCGGGTCCTATGCCGGCGAGATCCTGTTCGACCGGGTGGATTTCTCCTATCAGAAGGACCGGAAGCTCATAGAGGATCTGAACCTCGCCGTTGCGCCCGGGCAGCGGATCGCCATCGTGGGGCCCACCGGCAGCGGCAAGACCACGCTGGTGAATCTGCTGATGCGTTTCTATGATGTGGATGCGGGCGAGATCCGGATCGACGGGACACCGATCCGGAAGCTTAAGCGCAGTGCCCTGCGGGATGGCTTCGGTATGGTGCTGCAGGATACCTGGCTTAAGACCGGCACGATCCGGGACAACATCGCGATGGGTCTGAGAGGGGACACGGATATCGATGCCCGTGTGCGCGAGGTGGCGCAGACCTGTCATGTGGACGGCTTTGTGCGGCGGATGCCGGAGGGGTATGACACGATCGTGTCGGATGAGACGGATAACCTCTCCCAGGGGGAGCGGCAGCTCCTCTGTATCGCCAGAGTCATGGCGTCGGATCCGGAGATGCTCATCCTTGACGAGGCGACCAGTTCCATCGATACCCGCACGGAATTAAAGATCCAGGACGCTTTTGAGAAGCTCATGAAGGGCAAGACGAGCTTCATCGTGGCGCATCGCCTGTCCACCATCCGTAATGCCGACCGCATCCTCGTGATGAAGGACGGCCATGTCATCGAGCAGGGTTCCCATGAGGAGCTCATCGCCGCGGGCGGCTTCTATAAAACTCTCTACCGGTCTCAGTTCGCCGGGGAGACACTATAAGCGGTGTGAAACTTAACCGTGAATTTAAATTTTCTATGAAATCTCATAACAGGGTCTTTCGGGAATCCACAAGATATGGTATAAAACTATGGGAATCACTCGTGATATAGTTAGGGAGTACCGTTGTTGTGGAAAAACTCGTCGATGTCATAGATGTCTGCAAAATCTATAATCCCGGAGAAAATGAGGTTCGGGCACTGGATCACGTGAGTCTGTCGATCAATGCCGGAGAATTCGTGGCGATCATCGGCCAGTCCGGATCGGGGAAATCGACACTCATGAATATGCTCGGCTGTCTGGACACGCCGACCTCCGGTACCTATATGCTGCACGGAATGGATGTGTCTCACATGACGGACAATGAACAGTCCGATGTGCGCAACCGCGAGATCGGTTTCATCTTCCAGGGCTTCAATCTGATCCAGTCTCTGACGGCGCTTGAGAATGTGGAACTGCCCCTCGTCTATCGCGGTGTCCCCAGGAAGGAACGGACGCAGCTCGCCCAAAAGGCACTTCAGGTGGTGGGGCTGGGAAACCGTATGGATCACAGGCCGCAGGAGATGTCGGGCGGCCAGCAGCAGCGAGTTGCGATCGCACGTGCCATTGCACAGGCGCCGCCGATCCTGCTGGCGGATGAGCCGACCGGCAATCTGGATTCCGGCTCGAGCCGTGAGATCATCGAGATCATCAAGAAACTTTACCGCGAGGGGCGCACCGTGATCCTGATCACGCATGACCCCGGGATCGCGAAGCAGGCGAAGCGCATCGTCACGATCAGTGACGGCAGGATCAAGAGTGACATCATCAATCCGGATGCGGATGTATAGGATCCATCCTGTCCGGAGCCGTGTGACAGGCTTGGGATGGATCGGAAGATATCAGATGACAGCGGTCGTTGATCAGACAGGGAGGATGAGGAAGTGCCAGGTTCAGTGAGGGAGATTAAGGCGAAGAAGGAAGAGGTCACGGAAGCGGAGGAGAAGAAGGCCGCTCCCGTGAAGGAGGAGCCCGAGAAGGAGATGCCGGAGCGACCCGGCGCCGCAGAGGAATCCGAAGCTTCCGGGGGATCCGATGCCGCGCGGGAATCCGGGGATCGGGATCGGACGGAGGAAGCCGTGAAGTCCGAGCCGGAGAAGACGGAAAAGCCCGAACCGGAGAAGGAGAAGGCCGCTGCAGGATCCGGACCGGAAAAGGAAGAAGCCGCCGCGGGACCTGAACCGGATGCGGACGCCCCGGAGGAGACCGATCCGGCGGACCGGACGGATGATCTCATGGATGTGAGCTTCGAATCGGTGGAGAATCCTCCCGCAGACACCAAAAAGAAAGGAAAGCTCGCCGGGAGATTCGGTAAGAAACGCGTCAAAAAGGTCGCAAAAGCGACCGGCGGTTATGTTCCGGGGAAAAAGAAGTTTAAATTCGGCTGGCTCATCCTGGTGATCGTGGCGGTCCTGATCGTGATCTATTTCATCAGGAGCCGCGCGGCACAGAACGCCCCCATGGTCGTATCGGTGGAGGAAGCCTCCCTCGGTGATATCGAGGAGATCGTAAGCGTCAGCGGGACAGTCGCTTCGGCGGAGAAAAAAGCCTATTACGCCGGTATCTCCGCACCGGTCAAGACCCTCAACATCGAGATCGGCGACCGCGTGAAGAAGGGCGACGTCCTGCTCCTGTATAATGAAGAGGATCTGGAGCTGGCGAAGAAGCAGGCGGAGTTGAACGTCCAGCAGGCCCAGGGTTCCTACAGCGGCAGCATGGAGAAAAACGCCAAGGCGACCAACGTCCTGCGGGGCAATTCCATCGGAGATATCAATAACCGTCTGGATGAGATCACGGCTGAGATCGATGCGGTCAATCTGAAGATCACGGAAAAGACCGACCGGATGAGCGGCACCATCACCGAGCTGCAGAATACCCTGCAGGACATCAATCAGAACGGGATCGCGGACAGCCAGGAGACGGCTTATACGGCGGCCTGGAACGACGCGACGGGCGGGGATGCCGAGGCATCCACGAGTTACATCACCCGGCTTGAGAGCGGCATGGTGAACGCCGATTCCTATGCGAGCGAATCGGATCGACAGATGTATCTGGCCGTGCAGCAGTCTCTCAATGACAAACAGTACGCGCTGGCGCACGATCCCGAGATCGAGGCCTGGCAGCGGCAGATCCAGGCGCTCAATGAGGAAAAGGCCACTCTCTCCGAGCAGAAGAGCGCAGAGATGTCAAAGCTCACCGGCGGGGAGAAGAGTGCACTGGCGGCACAGAAGGAACTGACGGAACTGTCTTCGGCAGATGCGATCAGTGATATCGAAGCGGCGGAGAGCGGCGTGACGGCTGATTTCACCGGTGTCGTCACGGAGCTCACCGTCGAGGAGGGAGCAACGGTCGCGAAGGGGACGAGACTTTTATCCATCGCCAGTACGGATGATGTGGAAGTGAACTTCCAGATCACCAAGGCGGATATGACGCGCGTGCGCGTGGGACAGGCCGTGGATATCACGGTGAACGGAGAGAGCTACGAAGGGGAGGTCATCCGGATCTCCGGCAGTGCCACCAAGAACGCCAGCGGCGTGCCGGTAGTGGATGCCAAGATCCGGATCAAGAATCCGGATGACAAGCTGATCCTCGGCGTCGAGGCTTCCAATAAGATCCACACGAATCACGCGGAGGACGTCGTGGTCATCCCCTATGAATATGTCGGATCTGACGCGGACGGGGATTTTGTCTATCTCTTCCGGGACGGGCAGGCGGTTCGTCAGAATGTCGTGGTGGGTCTGACGACGAGTACGCAGGCGCAGATCACGGAGGGTCTCGAAGCCGGAGATCTGATCATCACCTCCGATCCGGAGCTCATCACGGATGGCATGGTGGTCACACGGGAGCCGGAATCCGCCGAAGACGCGGAGTGATCGGACACGGGATCGGGTCGCGATGGGTGCATTGTTAGAATATCTGGAGAGTGCGATTAAGAATATCCGGAGCAACAAGCTCCGCACGGGTCTCACGATGCTGGGGATCATCATCGGGATCGCGTCCGTCATCGCGGTCTTAACGATCGGCAACGGACTGACGGCCTATGTGCACAAGGAAATGGGCGGGTTCTCCAGCAACCTGGCGGAGCTGGCCATCAATACCGGCCTGACGAGCGAGCTGTTCACACCGGAGGACATCGCGCTGTTGGATGAGAGCATTCCCAATCTCATGGGGGCCAGCTATGACCTGGAGGGATTCGGGGTGCTCACGGGCAGACGCGCCGCGGTGGATGCGAGTTATACCGCCGGCAGCCCGGTCCTGGAACACTTTTCCGCCAACAAGGTCGAATACGGCCGCTATTTCACGCAGGACGATGTGGACAATCACGCACCCGTCTGTATCATCACGGAACGGGATGCGGTGAAGCTCACCGGCGCAAAAAACGCGGTGGGGCAGACGCTGGAATTCACTGTCAACGGTCTGAGCAAGGAGATGACGGTCATCGGCGTCCGGGAGAACTACAGTGAGGCGATCCTCACGATGCTCGACCAGCTGGAGGATTATACCGCGTTTGTGGAGCTTCCCTACACGTCGATCGCGGAGCTGGAACGGCTCGATATCGATGCGGGGCAGCAGTATCTGCTGCTGTTTGGGGAGACCGGGAGCGATGTGGACGAGATCACGCGGGCGGCAACCCGTTTCTGGAAGAACCGCCACGGCGTTCGGGAGGAGGATGCCGTTTTTTCCATCTCCATGGCAGATATCACGGATCAGATCAACACGATCTTCGGTGCGATCACAACGTTTATGTCCTTTGTCGCGGCGATCTCGCTCTTAGTCGGCGGGATCGGCGTCATGAACATCATGTTGGTCTCGGTGACGGAGCGTACCCGGGAGATCGGGATCCGCAAATCCATCGGAGCGCGCACCGGATCGATCATGGTGCAGTTTCTGGCGGAGGCTTCGATCATCTCCCTCATGGGAGGGATCGTGGGAGTCGCTCTGGGGATCGGTATCGCTGCGGTGGCCTGTCACATCTTTGATTTCGCCCTGACGGTGGAGCCATCGGTGATCGTGATGGCCACCGTGTTCTCCACTGCGGTCGGACTGTTCTTCGGCCTTTATCCCGCCCGCAAGGCGGCGAAGATGCGGCCGATCGACGCGCTGAGGTACTGAGCATGGAATATATCAAAGGCGCGCTTGCCAGTATCATCGATAATAAAGCAAGGTCACTCCTCACGATGCTGGGGATCATCATCGGGATCGCTTCCGTCATCACGATCCTGGCGATCGGGAACGGATTAAAGTTCACGGTCGGCGGGGAACTGGATGATATGCAGAGCGGCGGCGTCACGATGGTCATCAATCCCAAGAAGACGGACAAATTCCTGACCGGCAATGAGGTGCGCGCGATCGGAGAGCAGATCCCGGAGGCCTACGGGGCGTCGCCGAGCGTCAGTGCCTATATGGACATCACCGGGCGTTACAAAACCTCGGGTTCCATCCGGGGCGGCAATGAGAACGCGATCTACGGACAGACGGAGAGCATCGTATCGGGGCGGTTCTACAACAGCGATGAGTCGGAATCCGGAAGTGCGGTGGCGGTCCTGACGCAGGAAGGGGCGGTCATGATCTTCGGTACGACGGACGCGGTGGGCAAGACCTTTGAACTCCAGTACGGTTCACAGAGCCGGGAGGTCATGGTGGTGGGATTACTCAGGTCCACGGAGGAGCAGATCAAAAACGCTTATCCCCGCAGCGGGGTGGAGTCCTACAACTATCCCACGGTCTACGTGCCGTATACGCTGCTGACACAGGGGTTCGGCATGCCCGGTGAGAATATCACGTCATATCAGATCTTCCCGCATCCGGGAGAACAGGATCCGGCATCCCTACGCGCGCGCCGGGTTACGGAGAATATCCTGGGGATCCGCGGGGAGGGGGCGGTGAGCGTCCAGTCCTATGCCAGCATGCTGGCGACCTTTGACCGGATCCTCAATATCGTGACGTATGTGGTTGCCTTCATTGCAGCCATTTCCCTCATCGTCGGCGGGATCGGGGTCATGAATATCATGACGGTCTCCGTCACGGAGCGGACCAGAGAGATCGGCATCCGCAAGGCGCTGGGGGCGCGGACGGACTCGATCCTGGCGCAGTTCCTTGCGGAGTCCGCGATGATCACCCTGATCGGCGGGATCATCGGGATGCTGGCGGGCTACGGTCTGACCTTCATCGTGTCCCATTTCATGAGTTTTCCGCCGCGGGTGGAGATCGCCGATGTGTTGATGGTCGTGCTCATCTCCACCTCCATCGGTCTCTTTTTCGGCATCTATCCCGCGCTGCGCGCCGCGAAGATGGATCCCATCGAGGCACTGCGGTACGAGTGAGCATCTTTACGGGCGGCTGCGACAGATACTGCCGGTCGGAAAAGAACCGGACGGAATGCCGGAGGGGGCAGGAAAACAGAAAACGGGACGCGCAGTGGCTCCTGTGTGGTATACTGGGTTAGGGTAACGTTTTTAGTGAAAGGAAGGGCATCATGGTCAATATCATTCCGGTAACGAAGGACACCGTATGGATCGGCGCCAACGACCGCCGCATCGCGCTTTTTGAGAATCTGTTCCCGCTTGCGGACGGTGTCTCCTACAACAGCTATCTCCTGACGGACGGACAGACCGCCCTCTTTGATACCTGCGACATCGCCGTGTCGGAGCAGTATTTTGAGAACCTGCGCGCGGCGCTGGGAGACCGGAAGCTCGATTACCTCATCATCCTTCATATGGAGCCGGATCACTGCTCGCAGA
>JAFPTK010000042.1 GCA_017400305.1 Lachnospiraceae bacterium
CATGAGTCTGAGACGGACGAAGTTCATTGCCGCAGTCCTGTCGGGAATCGTATTTCTGACAGGCTGCGGCAGTACTGTTTCTCCCGGGAACACAGGGAACAATCCCATTGCCGGGAAAGCGGTCACGGAGGCCCCCGATGACAGGGCATTGTCAGACGGCGCGGTCGAAGGTACAGAGGCGGCGGAGGATGCCGAGGAGGTCGCCGATGCGGCGCCGGATAAGGTGATCGATGATTACTACGGGACGACCTACGAGATCTTTGTCTACAGCTTTGCCGACAGCGACGGTGACGGTATCGGGGATTTAAACGGCATCCGGGAGAGACTGGATTACTTAAATGACGGCGATCCGGCTTCGTGTACCGACCTGGGGGTTAACGCCCTGTGGCTCACGCCGATCTTTCCCTCGCCCACTTATCACAAGTACGACGCGACGGATTACTGTTCGGTCGATCCGGAATTCGGGACCCTGGCGGATCTGGACGCGCTGCTGGAAGCCTGCCACGCTCGCGGGATACGGCTTTATCTTGATCTTGCCTTCAATCATACTTCGGATCGGCATATCTGGTTTACGGACGCGGTCGAAGCGATCAGGCAGGCAACTGTCTCGGAAGGAGAGAAGGACGACGCCGCGGAACCGCCTTCCGACGAAGAGGACAGAGCGCTTCTGGCGAAGGCGGAGGAAAGCTCTCCGTATGTCTCCTATTATAATTTCACCCGGACACCGCAGAAGGGGTATGAACCGCTTGCGGGAACGGACTGGTACTACGAGGCCCGGTTCTGGTCTGGGATGCCGGACCTGGATCTCGATAATGCGCGGGTGCGGCAGGAGCTGTCGAACATCCTCGGATACTGGCTTAAGCGCGGGGTGGACGGCTTCCGGCTGGATGCTGTGACCTCCTACTACACGGAGGATCACGCACGATCCGCGGAATTCCTGGCGTGGCTGTCCGGGACGGCAGACCGGTTGAAGAGAGAGCTTGGGGAGAGCGGGAGCGAAGGGGAGGATCCGGAAGAAACGCATGTCTATCTCGTCGGCGAGGCCTGGGAGAATCAGCAGGCTTATGCCACGTTCTATGAGACCGGTGTGGACTCCTTTTTTGATTTTGCTTTTGCGGGACAGGAGGGACAGATCGCGCAGATTGTGCGAAGCGGCAAAAACGGCATGAGATTTGCGGAGCAGATGGCCGCAGAGGAGATGCTGTATGCCTCGTATCTTCCTCCGGACGGGGAGAGGACTCTGATCAATGCCCCTTTCTACACCAATCATGACATGGCCCGCAGCGCCGGATACTATGCGAAGGACGCGGAAAACCGCACGAAGCTGGCCTATGCGCTGAACCTTCTGCAGACCGGTAACGCTTTTGTCTATTACGGTGAGGAACTGGGCATGAAGGGCTCCGGCAGGGATGAGAATAAACGAGCGCCCTTCCCATGGGGCGGAGATATGACGGGAACGGCCGGAGAGAAGGACGATCCGGTACAGGCGGCACCTGCGTGGCTTTCGGATGCGGATCATGCGGTCTGTAAGGGGCCGGCAGAGATGGATTCCTTTGAGGCTTCGCCATACGGAAGTCTCGCCGAACAGCAGGCGGATCCGTCCTCCGTTTACCGGTACTGTCGTGAGGCGATCCATCTGCGGGCCAGAAATCCGCTCATCCCGCGTGGAAGGACGGTGCTGTTTGCTGAGGACAGCGCGATGGGGAAGGAACTCGCCGGACATCCCGCGATCTGCGGTTTTCGCCGGGAGGCGGCGGAGAATGGATCGACCGAAAATACGGAAGCACTTTGGATCTATGTCAATACCGCGGCGGAAGAACAGACGATCTCCCTCTTCGCCGAAGGAGCGGACTCCCTGTCTTTGACGGATTCTCTGACCGCAGGGGAGGAACCGGTGCGGATCTCCCGGTCCGGGAGCGAAGGCGGGGATGGAAACGGAACGGACGGTGATATCCTTACGCTTCCCGGCTATGCCATTGCGATCCTGAAACCGTGATATATCCGACGTCCCGTTCTCCTGCGTGCAGTGGGACCGGCTTCTGAGACGATCCTCAGACCCGGGTCAGCCGCAGCGCCATCCAGGGCTTGCCGCCCGTGACGACACGGAAATTGCCGCTCATCTCTCCCAGAGGAGTGACGGTCATATTCCAGGTATCGATGAGATCCACCCGGTATACGGTATCCTCCGGGAAATGGAAATCCCGAAAGAGAGGGCGCAGGAAACTGAAGTAGTACAGGTAGTAAGAGCCTGCGGGGGCATTGGCGGGAATACCGCAGACAGCATCCCAGCAGGCGGGATCCTGGTTGAGGAGCGGTCCGCCCGGAACGTCTTTAAGGATTTTCTTAAGAAAGGCGATCCGTTCTGGGCTCTCCCCCTTCAGGCGGCCGCCGTGGGACCACCAGAGGATCGCGTCATCCACCTGCTCATCCACGGCATCTAAAAGTGTCTCTCCGTGACCGACGTGGGCGCCGCGGAGCATCCCCTCCCAGAAACGGCGTGTCATCTCTTCACCGGTGATATTGCCCCAGCCAAGATCGATGTTTCCTTCATAGAGGACCTCATCCCAGACCACCGGTTTTTGATACCGATCGAGGAATTCCGCGGACTGCTCCGTGGAACGGTAGCGGCTCGTCCCCTGGCAGCTGCAGTGCGTGACCCAGTCCCTGGAGAAGTCGTAGAAGGTCGGCCCGTTGTGGACGGAGCACAGATGTCCGTATGGGTCGCAGGCAGTGACAAGGCGACCGATCCGCTCCCAGTCCTCTGCTTTTTTGGATCGGATGAAATCATACTCATTGGCGAGTGACCACCAGACATTGCGAAAGGCGGCAAAGCGTGCGACGCAGTAGCGCACATAGCGATCGTCGGCTTCCGCGCCCATGCCGTCAAATCCCCAGCGGTCATAGGGGTGGAAGAGGATGAGATCCGCCTCGATCCCGTGTTTCATAAGATCGCGGATCCGTTCGTCAAAGCGCCGGAAATGCTCAGGTCGGAACCGGGTGAAATCCCAGTGATTTCCCGGTTTCTCTTCCGTAAACCGCTGCATGGAGGAGCGATCCAGTCCCCCGGTATCGCCGGGTGTCCCTTCAAAGGGGTAGGTAAGCGGTTCGTTATAATTGTAATCATAGTGCTTGGGAAAGATACAGAAGCGGATCTTGTTAAAGGGGGAGGCAGTCAGGCTGGCCAGCGTCTCCTCCTGGAGCGCAGTACTCTGATGGACCCAGGCGTAGCAGGTGGTTCCGAAGGAGAGATGGGGCGTGCCGTCCGTGTAGAAAAGTCTCGTCCGATCCTGCACGCGGACCGGTCCGTGGTTGCCTTCTGTGGCCTTCGTCACGGAGAAACTGCCCATAAAGGGCTCCGTGCGATCTCCGCCGTAATTGCCGTCGATTGTAAAGGATACTTCGCCGGGCTCATCCGGCATGTACCGCACGAGGTAGACGCCGTCGCCGTCGTAGAAACCGTCCACCTTAACCTCACGGGTGCCTGAGCGAAAACTGCCCCGGATGGTCCGTTCCACAAAGGGATTCCCGGAGGAGATCCCCTCCGTTCGGTATTCAAAAACATCCCATTGTTCCGTCTGTGCGGGATAGTCAGCCTTTCTCATAGCCCCTCCTTTATGCCGATATATACAGGATCGATCGCGCGACAGATCTATTATACGGGGATAGCGTCGCGCGATACAAGTGTATGGGACGGTTTGCTGACCGGAATATGAGGGAGGGGTCACATCTGCGATATATTGACAACGATCGGTTCTTCGGCTATCTTGACATAGATGAGCGGGACAGACGATCGCCGCTGTACGAGAGTACAGGGGAGGAAAGTCCGGGCTTCACAGGGCAGGATGCCGGATAACGTCCGGCGGAGGCGACTCCCGGGATAGCGCAACAGAAAATAACCGCTTAGCAACGAGCAGCATTTTCGAGTTGATCGCCCTGCTCGTTACTAAGTAAGGGTGAAAAGGCGAGGCAAGAGCTCACCGTACCGGTGGTAACACCGGCAGCCGTGCAAGCCCCATCCGAAGCAAGACCAAGACGCGCGAGACAGGGCGGCCCGTCCTTCGCGCAGGTAGGTTGCTTGAGACCGCCGGCAACGACGGTCCTAGATAGATGATCGTCCGCGACAGAACCCGGCTTACCGTCCCGCTCATTTTTTCATACCGTCTGCCGTGCAGAAAAATACGGTTATACGATTCAACGCAGGTCATTTCTCTTAAGATTTTCTTCATAAAATCTCAATACAAAATATAGTGGACAATTGGAACTTCTTCGTGTAAAATGATTAACGTGGTGAGGGGGATCCCTCACAAGTTTTTCTACAAAAGGAGGATTCAAAAATGAAGAAAAGGATTTTGGCAACCATCGTTGCTGCAACCCTGGCGCTGAGCCTGACGGCCTGCGGCGGAAGCGGTTCCACCGACGGCGGCAGCACGGAATCTCAGCCCACCGAGGCAGCTGCACCTGCCGCGAGCGGCGAGCTCATCAAGGTCGGTATCATCAACAACGATCCCAACGAGTCCGGCTATCGTACCGCCAACGACAAGGATCTCAAGGCCTTCTTCACGAAGGACAACGGCTATGAGGCTTCCTTTGCCTACAGCTTAAAGAACGACGAGCAGATCGCTGCGGCTCAGAAGTTCATCACCGACGGTGTGGATTATCTGCTGCTTTCCGCTGCTGATACAGCCGGCTGGGACGGCGTCCTTAAGGATGCACAGGATGCGGGTGTCCGCGTGATCCTGTTCGACCGTACCATCGATGCGGATCCGAGCCTGTATGAGGCTTCCATTGTTTCCGATATGGAGCAGGAAGGCCAGACGGCGGTTGACTGGCTTGCTGGTCAGGGCCTGTCCGAGTACAATGTCATCCACATTCAGGGTGTCATGGGCAGCGCGGCTCAGAAGGGTCGTTCCGGCGCACTTGATGCCAAGGCAGCTGCCGAGAGCAACTGGAACATTGTTGAGCAGCAGACCGCTGAGTGGAACGCTGAGAAGGCACAGCAGATCGTTCAGTCCGTGATCGACGCCGGCACTTCCTTCAATGTCATCTATGCTGAGAACGACGATATGGCTAAGGGCGCTGTTGCTGCTCTTGACGCTGCTGGTATCTCTCACGGTGTTGGCAAGGACGTCATCATCATGGGCTTTGACTGCAACAAGTGGGCTCTTGAGGAGCTTCTTGCTCAGAACTGGAACTATGACGGACAGTGCAACCCGTTCCAGGCTTCCTACATCGATGAGATCATCAAGACCATCCAGGGCGGCGGTTCTCCGGCTCAGAAGACCGTTATCATGACCGAGAAGGGCTTCGATGCATCCACGATCACGCAGGATGACGTCAACAACTACGGCATCTGATCGATGCGCGTAAGTAACGTAAGTTACGTAGTATGATGAGTTGAGGGGGACGCGGTGCAACGTTCGGTTGTACCGCGTCCTTCATCATGTTAAGATACTTTCGGGATTTGTATTCCTTTCCAAAAGGAGGCGGCGGTGAAGGACAGATCGGTATTGGAGATGCGCGGGATCTCTAAGAGCTTTCCGGGGGTACGCGCCCTGCAGAATGTCGATTTTACCCTGTGTGAGGGTGAGATCCATGCATTGATGGGAGAAAACGGCGCTGGGAAATCCACGCTCATTAAGGTGCTGACAGGTGTCTATACGAAGGATGAGGGCACGATCACGCTCAAGGATACCGGGGAGGTGCAGATCCATTCCCCGCAGGATGCGCAGCACTTCGGTATCAGTACGGTGTATCAGGAAATCACGCTCTGCCCGAATCTGACGGTGGCGGAGAATATGTATATCGGCCGGGAGACCGGCAAGGTTCGGAATTGGAAGAAGATGAATGAGGATGCCGATAAGATCCTCACATCCCTGGATATCCCGGCAGCTGCCTCGCAGCAGCTTTCCTCCTGTTCCATCGCGATCCAGCAGATGGTCGCCATTGCACGGGCAGTCGACATGGATTGCCGGGTTCTCATCCTGGATGAGCCCACCTCCTCTCTGGATGATCAGGAGGTGCAGAAGCTGTTCGGACTCATGCGGGATCTTAAGAAGCGCGGTGTCGGCATCATCTTCGTCACGCACTTCCTGGATCAGGTGTATGAGGTCTGTGACAAGATCACGGTCCTGAGAAACGGTACCCTGGTCGGGGAATACGAGATCGAGAATCTGCCCCGCGTACAGCTCGTGTCCAAGATGCTCGGTAAGGAGATGGATGACCTCTCCGATATCAAGAGCGAAGCGGAGACCTATCACGGCGACGATGCAGGTGAAGTGGTCTATGAGGCGGAGGGACTGCAGAGTGATGCGGGCATCAAGCCCTTTGATTTCCATATCAGGAAGGGTGAGGTCAACGGCTTTACAGGCCTGCTGGGATCAGGGCGCAGTGAATGCGTCCGTGCGATCTTTGGTGCGGACCGCGTGCTCGCCGGTACGACGAAGAAGAAGGGCAGGCAGGTCAAGATCACCAAGCCCATCGAGGCGATGAAGAACGGGATCGCCTATCTGCCGGAGGACCGCAAGATCGACGGCATCATCGGCGATCTGTCCGTCCGCGACAATATCATCCTCGCACTGCAGGTTCTCACGGGCTTCTTTAAGCCGTTCTCCAAGGCGAAGGCCAACCAGTTCGCGGATGAGTATATCAAGGCACTTTCCATCAAGACAGCGTCCAATGACACACCCATCGGATCGCTTTCGGGCGGGAATCAGCAAAAGGTGATCCTGGCGCGGTGGCTTCTCATGCATCCGGAATACCTTATACTGGATGAGCCCACGCGCGGTATAGATATCGGTACCAAGGTGGACATCCAGAAGCTCGTCCTGAAGCTTGCGTCCGAAGGAATGAGTGTGACCTTTATCTCCTCCGAAACGGATGAGATGCTGCGCACCTGTTCCCGTCTGATCGTGATGCGCGACCGCAAGGTGGTCGGGGAGCTGACAGGCGAGGATCTGACACAGAATAAGATCATGAGCACCATTGCCGGGGGGGAGAATAAAGCATGAGCGCGAGAAAACTTGGGAGCCGGAGCTTCTCCGCCTCTCTGAAAGCATTTGTCAGTAATCAGTTGTTCATTCCGTTTATCGCGGTCGTGATCCTGGCCGTGGTCAATCTGATCAATGATCCGGGATTCTTTAAGATCACGATGGGACTCAACAATGCGGGGAATCCGGTCCTGTCCGGATCCCTTATCACGATCCTGGATTTCGGATCCGAGCTGGCGATCCTGGCGATCGGTATGACGCTCGTCACGGCCGCTTCGGGCGGACAGGATATCTCGGTCGGCGCGACGATCGCCATTGCGGGTTCCGCGATGCTGCGTGTTCTCTGCGGCGGCAATTCCCGGCCGGAGACGATCCAGGCCCCGATCATCGTGGCGTTCCTGGTCGCCTGCATCGTCGGGATGCTCTGCGGTGCGTTTAATGGGTTGCTGGTCGCGATCTTCAAGATCCAGCCGATGATCGCTACACTGATCCTCTTTACGGCGGGACGCTCGATCGGTGCGTGGATCAACAACAATGAGCTTCCCATCGTTCCCGATCCGAAGTTCGGATATTTCGGCGGTTTCATCCCGGGGATCCCGATCCCCACGACCGTGTTTATCGCGGCAGCCTGCATTATCGTGATCGCGCTGGTATTAAAGTTTACGAACCTGGGTCTCTACACGCAGGCGGTCGGTATCAATGAAAGTTCCTCCCGCTTAAACGGGATCAATCCGACACTGATCAAATTCATCGCCTTCGTGATCCTGGGGTTGTGCGTGGCCGTCGCGGCACTGATCAAGGTGAGCCGACTCTCCACGATCAACTACTCGGTCATCGCTAAGGACATCGAAATGGACGCGATCCTCGCGGTGGCGCTCGGCGGTAATGCTCTGTCGGGCGGCAAGTTCAATATCTGGGCTTCGATCCTTGGTGCTTATGTCATCCAGTTCCTGACGACCACGCTCTACAAGCTGGGTGTCAAATCCGATGCGTTATCGGCTTACAAGGCGGTCGTCGTCATCCTGCTGGTGGTGCTCTCCGCACCGGTGGTCCGGGATTATCTGTCGGGGCTGTCCAAGAAGCTCCGTCCGGTGAGAAAGGAGGTTGGCTGATATGGCGTCCAAACAGGAACAGGCTTTGGCCAGGCGGGCGGCAGAGAAACCGTCTCTCAAGGACCGCCTGCTGAATCTCAGTGATACCAATCTGTTATTGGGGATCACGATCATCGTGTTCGTGATCATGTATCTGTGCGCGATCATCTTCCAGGGGAAGGGGTTCGCCAAACCGCAGGCGTTTTTTAACATCTTAAATGATAATGCCGCCCTGATCATCACTTCCTGTGGCTTAAGTCTCGTCATGATCACGGGAAGCATCGATATCTCGGTCGGCGGCGTGGTGGCATTGGTCAGTATGTGCTGCGCGGTCTATCTGGATTTCGGCGGCGGGAATATCGCGATCTCCATCCTGATCGCTCTGGGGATCGGCATCGCTTTCGGTCTGATACAGGGTTTTCTGGTGGCCTATCTGGATATCCAGCCGTTCATCGTGTCTTTGGCAGGAATGTTCTTTGCACGCGGCATGACCACGATCGTGCACACGGCTCCCTTCAATGTCGAGAATGCGGCTTTCGTCGCCCTCAAGGACACGCGTGTTGTTGTCCCCGGCATGGGCAGTGTCAACAAACTCGGTAAATATGTAGATGCTTATGTGCAGATCGGTGCGATCGTGGCCCTTCTGATCGTGCTGATCCTGTTCTTTATCCTGCGGTACACCAAGCTCGGCCGTGCCTTCTATGCGGTCGGCGGCAATCAGCAGAGCGCGCTGATGCTGGGGATCAACGTGAAGCGGACGAAGTTTTTCTCCCACCTGATCTGCTCGGTGCTGGCCGGGATCGGCGGTTATGTGTACTTCCTGCACGTCGGCTCGGGATCCCCGTCCCATGCGTCCGGCATGGAAATGAACGCCATCGCTTCCTCCATCATCGGCGGCACGATGCTGACCGGCGGTGTCGGTAATATCGTCGGTACGCTGTTCGGTGTCCTGTCTCTGGCGACGATCAAGAATATCGTCACCTCGGCCGGTCTGGACCAGGCCTGGTGGACCGGGATCACCACAGCGGTCATGCTCTGCCTCTTCCTGATCGTGCAGAGTGTGGTTATCGCGTTAAAGAAAAAGTCAAAAAGTTAACCACATGCGAGAGTGATTTGTGTTACACTAAAGAGGCAGGCGTTTGACGCGTGCCTCTTTTATTCGCGTGAAGGCACGAGCCGGGCGGACGGATTTCGAAAGACAGGTTAGCCATGTCCCGCTGCCTGCGGCGGGGTATTTGGCTGTCACAGGGCCGACGAGATGTAGACCGAACGCGTCTGTAATTGCGGAAGCACACAGCAGAGAAAAGGAGGATCAAATGGAATTACGAACAGCGTCATCGCCCAAGGATGCCAGATACTATGACACCAGGCGACTCAGGGAAGAGTATCTGATCGACGATCTTTTCCGGCCGGATGAGATCAAACTGGTCTACAGTCATATCGACCGGATCATCACGGGGAGTGCGGTGCCGGTGAAGCAGACCCTCACCCTCACAGCGGGAGAGGAGCTGCGCGCGAAGCATTTCTGCGACCGCAGAGAGCTCGGCGTCATCAACATCGGTGGGAAGGGGACCGTCCGGGTTGACGGAAAGGACTATCCGGTAGGCCCCAAGGAGGGGATGTATATCGGCATGGGCACCGAAGAGATCTCCTTTGCGAGTGATGACCCCGCGTCCCCGGCTAAGTACTACTTAAACAGTGCGCCCGCACACAAGACCTATCCCACGGTGCTGATCAAGCGCGAGGGGACTCCGTCGGACGATGTGGTCATCATCAAGGATGAGAATAAAAAGGAACTCGGTTCTCTCGAGGAGGCCAATCACCGTGTGATCAACAAATATATCCTGCCCGGTCAGGTGGAAACCTGCCAGCTGGAGATGGGAATGACGGAATTAAAGCCGGGGAGTGTCTGGAATACGATGCCGTGTCACACCCATGACCGCCGAATGGAGGTATATCTCTATTTCGGGATCCCGGAGGATGCCTTTGTCATGCATTTCATGGGGGAGCCGACAGAGACGCGTCATATCGTGATGCGCAATGAGCAGGCGGTCATCTCGCCGAGCTGGTCCATCCATTCCGGCTGCGGCACGCAGGCGTATACCTTTATCTGGGGGATGGTCGGCGAGAATCAGGACTTTGACGATATGGATGATGTGGCCATGAAGGACTTAATGTAACGCAGAAAGAAAGGAGAGAGATCAAATGGATAAGATTTGCGAGGAACTGTATCGGATCGGTATTGTCCCGGTCATAGCGATCGATGACGCGAAAGACGCGGAGCCGCTTGCCAGGGCACTGATAGAAGGCGGACTTCCCGCGGCGGAGGTCACCTTCCGCACGGAAGCGGCGGAGGAGGCGATCCGGATCATCTCCTCGAAGTTCCCGGAGATGATCGTCGGTGCCGGTACGGTGCTGAATGCGGAGCAGGCGGATCGCGCCAAGGCGGCCGGTGCCAGGTTTATCGTGAGCCCCGGTTTCAACCGCAAGAACGTGGAATACATCCAGTCCATCGGGGTGCCGGTGGTCCCCGGTACGGCGACTCCCGGTGAGGTGGAGCAGGCGATCGAGCTGGGGCTGACGGCGGTCAAGTTCTTCCCGGCGGAGCAGAACGGCGGGATCGCCAAGATCAAGGCCATGGCAGCACCCTATACGAAGATGCACTTCATGCCGACCGGCGGCGTGAACAAGAATAACCTGAATGATTACCTCTCCTTTGGCAAGGTCTTCTGCGCGGGCGGAAGCTGGATGGTCAAAAAGGACCTGATCGCTGCCGGCAGATTCGACGAGATCGAAAAGATGACGCGCGAAGCAGTGGAGACCATGCTGGGCTTCACCTTAAAGCACATCGGGATCAATGAAGAGAATGAAGCAGCCGCGGAGAAGACGGCGGATCGCTTTGATCAGCTGTTCGGCTTTGTCAAGAAGGTCGGCAACTCCTCGATCTTCGCCGGAAACGTGATCGAGGTCATGAAGGCCAAGGGGCCGGGCGCCATGGGCCATATCGCGGTCGGGACCAACAATGTGGATCGGGCGGTCTATCATCTGGGACGCCGGGGCGTGAAGTTCGATGAATCCTCCTTTAAATATGACGCGGAGGAACATCTCAAGGTGGCTTACCTGGCAGATGAGATCGGCGGCTTTGCGGTTCATCTGGTAAAGAACTGAGCCTGTTTTTTCGGCATTCTGCACAAAAAATCGGGGTATCCCTTTGTGCAGAATGCCGAATTTTATGATAACAGCTGTTATTTTCTTGCCTTTCCGGGATCGTGGATTTATCCTTTTCACACGGCGGTAATTTCAACCGCTTTTCCGTGAGAATCTCCCCCAATTACATATCGGTTCATAAGGAGGAAGGAAATGAAAGAAGTAAGATCCTTGCTGCTTCCGTTTGCTGACACTTGTCGCAGGCATAAGCAGACATTGATCCTGGTGCTCGCATTTTCTGTCGCGATCATCGGATGCGTCGTACTCATCCTTTGCCTGCCGCCGGAGGGCGGAAATGCTCACGCTGCCGAAGCGACGGGTCCGGATACACCGACAGCCGGGTCGGGGGCGGTCTCGGAGGCGGATGCGGAGCTAAACCGCAGGATGAATGAGATCTATGATTATCTGGTACAGTTGGACGGAATGGTCACGGATAACCAGTCGACCCTGGAAGCGGTCCGGGATCAGGCGGATGCGGATCTGGCGGAGGGAGAGAGCGTCTCTGCCGTGCAGGAGCAGCTGCAGGGGGATGTTGTCAACCTCGGTACCCGGATGGGTTCGCTGCACGATGAGATCACGGCGGCGAGAGAGTGCCTCGCCGGGATCCAGGAGACGATCACCCACGGGAAGCCGATGACGGATGAGGAGACCAAAACGGCGTTTGCGGCCCTTACGAAGCAGATCGAGTCCATCGGGAAAGATATGGACGGCACGGTGACGGATGTAGAAAAACTGGTGAAGGAGCTGCAGGGAGATGATGAAGTCCGGCACAAGGCCGTGATCGACGGCCTGACAGGAGTGAAGGACAGCATGGAGAAGGCACAGACGAAGAACCTGGATTCCCTGAAGAAGGATCTGGAGGAGCTCCAGCAGGGCTACCGGGAGGCCATTGAACGGCTGCAGGAAAAGCTCGGCGGGAAGTTTGATGAACTTGGAAAGGATGTATCTGCGGTCTCCGGCAGCGTGAAGGACGTGAAGGAGGATGTATCCGCGGTCTCCGGCAGTGTGAAGGCTGTGAAGGAGGATGTGTCCGCGGTCTCCGGAAATGTGAAGGATGTAAAAGACGGGATGACGCAGGTGAACGGTTCCGTCGAGCAGGTTGCCCGCGATGTCTCCGCGGTTTCCGGCGGTGTCGAGCGGGTCGGACAGAGTGTCACGACAGTCGGCGACAAGGTGAACAGTGTTTCGGATACGGTGGCCACCGTGAATGGCAAGGTGGAACAGGTGGGAGCAGATCTGTCCGCGGTCTCCGGCAAGATGGATTCCTTAAACAGCGGTGTCGGTGAACTCGGCACCTCCCTGGGGGCAAGTCTTACGAGTCTGAATGAGAAGACGGGTGGATTGCAGACCCAGCTGGACACCATGAGTTCGCAGTTTTCTGCCATGAACGGCCGGATCGATGAGCTTTTTCACTCTGTGAGTAGCGACAAGGAGAAACTGGTAGCCGCGCTGCTCACATTGAACATTCCGGTCAGCAGTACGATGACCTGGGATGAACTGAAGGCTGCCATCGAAGGTGCGAATCTCAATGTCACGATCGGACCGGACAACCTGCCGGCGAACGCGTCCTATCGTTATCATGTACACAGCGGCGAATCCCGCTCCGTGATCTCGGATGCTGTGGAAGGACCCGTGGATCACGCGACGATGCCGGAGGTGATCGACAACCTGACGGAGGCTGATCCCGCATGGTGCGACGGCTGCTTTCAGGAACCCATCTATCATAGGCATGACAACCGATGCCCCATGAGCCGGGTGGTAACAAGTGCCTCATATTTCGGTGACGAATGGACCACCTTCAGTGAGCGGGGGGAGTGCATCCGATGCTGTGCCGGTCCGGTAACCACCGGAAGGCTGTCAACTACGATCACGATCACTACGACAACGACAGCACCGGACGGTACACAGAGCAGGTCTTCGAGAAATGTTCCGTTCTATGCCGACATGTATTCCGTTGGTCTCAGAGCAGGGTCGATCTGTTACGCCTGTGCTTATCAGATGCTGGAGGCAGAGATAGCGAGTTACCGTTCAGAGAGCAGTTCCTATGCGTGCAATATGGAAGGGAAGATCGTAGGTTACCGGGAGAACTGTCCCTATACGAAAGGCCAGATCGTACAGGCGATCTTCAGTTATCCGGAACCGTAAGGGGGGAGCGCCTCCTCTCTTGATTTTTTCAAACCGCGGCGATACAATACATTGTTGCAGGTGTCAAAAGAAACGGGATTTTCCGGCGATCCGGAAAGGAGGATCGCGGACCCTGCTTCATCGTACGTATCAAAGCACCGGAAAAGATCCGGGAGGAGGCGCATTATGACAAAGATTGATATCATATCGGGATTTCTCGGAGCGGGTAAGACCACGCTGATCAAAAAACTGTTAAAGGAGGCGCTGGCCGGTACCCGCGTGGTCCTGATCGAAAACGAATTCGGTGAGATCGGGATTGACGGCGGGTTCCTCAAGGAGGCCGGGATCGAGATCCGGGAGATGAATTCCGGCTGCATCTGCTGTTCACTGGTGGGAGATTTCGGAACATCGCTCAAGGAAGTGATGGAAAAATACGCCCCGGAGCGCATCATCATCGAACCGTCCGGTGTGGGCAAGCTGTCCGATGTGATGCGCGCCGTACAGAGCGTGACGGACGAATCCGAGGCACTGACTTTAAATTCCGCGGTCACGGTGGTGGATTGCACTAAAGCCAAAGTGTATCTGAAGAATTTCGGGGAGTTCTTCTCCAATCAGATCGAGAGCGCCGGGACCATACTGCTGACCAGGACCGATAAAGCCGATGACCGGAAGATCGAAGAGGCCGCAGCGCTGGTGCGCGAGCACAATCCCAAGGCCACGCTCATCACCACGCCGCTTGCCGAGCTCGACGGGAAAGAGATCCTGGATACCTTCGAAGGAAACCACGATCTGGAGGCCGAACTGCTCAGGGAGGTATTGGCAAAGAGGGAGGAGGAACACCATCATCACCACCATCATCACGGATCCTCCGCGGCGGAGCCGGATGAAGAAGGGGTGATCGTACACCACGTGGTACATGAACATGAGCACGAACATGAACATGAGCACGAACATGAGCATGAGCACGAACATGAACATGAGCACGAACATGAGC
>JAFPTK010000043.1 GCA_017400305.1 Lachnospiraceae bacterium
GCTCGTGGAATTCTGCAATACCCACGGCGCCAAAGAAGAACAGAATTATCTGGTCAATCTGGTGATCGAGGAGATCAGTCTGCAGATCATCCGGCAGACGTTCACCGGAAGACCGCATGAATATATCCAGATCACGCTGTCGGCCGAGCCGAACGGTGATTTCATCATGCATCTGCGAAACAGTGCGGCCCGATTCAATCCCTTCGACCAGAAACAGGTGGCCAAGGAGGACGATGAGGATGAGAATATCCTGAATTCCCTCGGGGTGATCATGGTGAAGGCCAAAGCCAAGGAGTTCAACTACCGGACCTACTCCGGGTATAATCTGTTAACTGTTGTCATGTAGATTCAGGAAGGGGAATGCTGTGTTCAAGCGATTAAAGGTGCGATTGGGGACAAAGGTACTGATCTTGATGATCCTGGTGATCATGCTGGTCATGGGAGGCGCTACGGTGATCGCCTATAAGGTGCATGCGGCCAAGGTGGATGATCTGTTCAAGGAAAAGGCATCCGAAGTGGCACAGACTGCGGTCTATTTTGCTGACGGGGATTTCGCCGCTGAATTGCTGGCAGCTGTGGATACGGATGAGTATCAGGCATTCCGGGCGGACGCGATTGAACGGGAGGACAACGCAGCTGTGGAAGCGTGGCTTGCGGAGAACGGTTTCCTGGAGCGCTATAATTCTGAAACCAAGCGCCTGCATGTCATCTGTAATGAGATGGATGTGACCTGGCTGTATATCCAGGTGCAGAACGAATATGGAGGCATTAACCTCCTTGATCCGGACGAGGATATGCTTTATCTGGGATCAAAAGAAGGACTGGCAGAGGGGTTGACCGATTTTACAGAGAACCGGCATAAGGATCCTACCGTCAATTATACGGACGAGTACGGATGGCTGTGCTCGGCCTACGAACCTCTCTATGATTCCAACGGAAAGGCGGTTGCGACGATCGGCGTGGATATCGACATGAACGATATCATGAAGGAACGGTATGCGTTCCTGCGTACGCTGGTGGTCTATGCATTGATCCTCGCTGTTCTGGCGGCAATCCTGGGAGGCTTCTACATGCGCAAGCTGGTCGTTCATCCTCTGAACCGGCTGGCCGAGGCGGCAAAGGGGTATTACAAGGCCCGTGAGACTCCGGAGGAGAACAGCTTTGCCAGTCTGAACTTCAAGACCGGAGATGAGATCGAGGATCTCTCCGAGGCCATGAAGCAGATGGAGCGCGATCTGAATGATTACATCGAGAATCTGACCGCGGTCACTGCCGAAAAGGAGAGGATCGGAGCGGAGTTAAATGTCGCGACGCAGATCCAGGCGGACATGCTGCCGAGTATCTTCCCGGCTTTCCCGGAACGTACGGAATTCGATATCTTCGCCACCATGGATCCCGCCAAGGAGGTGGGCGGCGATTTCTACGACTTCTTCCTGGTGGATGACGATCATCTGGCGATGGTCATGGCCGATGTCTCCGGTAAGGGAGTCCCTGCGGCTCTGTTCATGGTCATCGCGAAGACCCTGATCAAGAACCGGGCACTGCTCGGGGAATCTCCTGCCCAGGTGCTTTCCGAGGTCAATAATCAGCTCTGCGAGGGCAATGAGGCGGAGCTGTTCGTGACGGTGTGGCTCGCGATCGTGGAGATCTCCACCGGCAAGGGCGTTGCCGCCAATGCCGGTCATGAGCATCCGACCCTGCGCCGCAAGGACGGGAAGTACGAGCTGATCGTCTATCCGCATTCACCTGCGGTGGCAACGATGGAGGATCTGCCTTTCAAGGAGCACGAATTTGAATTGCACCCGGGCGACAGTATCTATGTCTATACCGACGGTGTCGCCGAGGCCACGGATAGTGAGCAGGAGCTTTACGGGACCGATCGCATGCTGGAGGCTTTGAATAAGGATCCGAACGCCAAGCCGGAGGACCTGTTACGCAACGTGCGCGAGAGTATCGATGTGTTCGTCGGTGATGCACCGCAGTTTGACGATATCACGATGCTGGGATTCACCTACTACGGAGAGGGGGGGAACCATGCGTGAGTTTACGACGGAAGCTACGTTAGATCAGCTCGACGAGGTGCTGGCCTTTGTCGATGAGGATCTGGGGAAATATTCGGAGGATGAGAAGGCGATCATCCAGATCGACATCGCGGTGGAGGAGATCTTCGTCAATATCGCGCATTACGCCTATACGCCGAATGTCGGGCAGGCGGTGATCCGGACGGAGATCACCGAGGATCCGCTGATGATATCGATCACCTTCATCGACAGCGGGATGGCTTTTGATCCGCTCGCCAAGCCGGACCCGGATGTTACGCTGCCGGCTGAGCAGCGGCAGATCGGCGGTCTCGGGATCTATATGGTCAAGAAGAGCATGGATGAGGTGACCTATGAGCGGAAGGATGATCAGAATATCCTGACCATCCGCAAAAAGATTTAAGAGCCCCTGTCCTGCGTGCAGAATCCCGCGTCACTACGATGCGGGATTTTTCATGTCCGGCTTAAGAAGTTTCTGAGCATCCTTTTTCCCTCCGGGGTCAGGATCGACTCCGGGTGGAACTGTACGCCGTAGATCGGACGTGTCCGGTGCATCACGGCCATCACTTCGCCCTCCGCCGTTTCGGCGATGATCTGCAGGTCATCCGGAAGGGTCTTCCGGTCCAGCGCAAGAGAATGATAACGGGCAACCGGGGTTTCCTCCGAACAGCCGGAAAAGAGCAGGGTGTCGGTATCCAGCCGCACCACGGACTGTTTGCCGTGCATGAGACGGGAGGCATAGGTGACGACACCGCCGAAGGCGGCACAGATCGCCTGGTGGCCGAGACAGACCCCAAGGATCGGGATGTCATTCCCGAGATTCTTTGCCACATCGACGGTGACACCGGCATCCTCCGGTCTGCCCGGGCCGGGAGAGAGGATGACGTGTGCGGGCTTCATGGCGCGGATCTCATCGACGCTATGGGCGTCATTGCGGATCACCGTGATGTCGGGGTCGATCTCCCCGATATACTGGTAGAGGTTATAGGAAAAACTGTCATAGTTATCGATCAGCAGATTCATGGCTTCCTCCCTCAGAATGGAGTGTCGCTCTCCTGCGCCATATGGAGCGCGGTGAGCGACGCTTTGGCTTTGTTGAGGCTTTCCTCATATTCCGTCTCCGGGACGGAATCCGCCACGATGCCGGCTCCGCTCCGGACGTAGACCTGATCGCCCTTTTTGTAGACAATGCGGATCGCGATACAGGTATCCATGTTGCCGGTGAGGTCAATGTAGCCGATGGCACCGCCGTAGATGCCGCGTTTATTCTGCTCCAGTTCGCCGATGAGCTCACAGGCCCGGATCTTGGGCGCCCCGGAGAGAGTGCCGGCAGGAAGGACCGCTTCGATCGCATCCAGCGCATCCCGATCCTCGCGGATCATGCCGCGCACGGTGGAACCGATATGCATGACGTGGGAAAAATACAGCACATCCCGCAGCCTTTCCACCTCGACCGTGCCAAAGCGGCTGATCCTGCCGAGGTCGTTTCTCCCGAGATCCACCAGCATGTTGTGTTCGGCGAGCTCCTTTTCATCCTGCAGGAGTTCCGCTGTGAGCTGACGGTCCTCCGCTTCATTCCTGCCTCGCGGCCGGGTGCCGGCGAGGGGAAAGGTGTGCAGGATGCCGTCCTCCAGGCGGACGAGCGTTTCCGGAGAAGCACCCGCGACCTCCATGTCCGTCCCCGAAAAGTAGAACATGTACGGGGAGGGATTGATGGTCCGAAGGAGTCGGTAGGTATCCAGGAGACTTCCCTCAAAGGGGGCGTTCAGACGGTTGGAGAGGACGATCTGAAAGATATCCCCTTCGCGGATATAGTGCTTGGCGCGCTCGACCATTTCACAGTAGGCCTTTCGGTCAAAGAGCGGAGTGATCTCCCCCAGGAGCCTGCCGCCGGTCTCACGGACCTTTTCGCCGGTCAGGAGGAGCAGCCGCAGACGGTCTAATTCCGCCGCCGCACGATCATAGCCGGCATCTCCCTCCGACAGCGTCATGTTGACGATCAGGATGATCTTCTGCCGCAGATGATCAAAGGCGATCACCTTGTCGAAGAGCATGAGATCCACGTCCCGAAAGCCCTCGGTATCAACGGAGGGACAGCGTACCTGCGGCTCGCTGTAGCTTAGATAATCAAAGGAGAAATAGCCGACGAGACCGCCGGTGAAGGGCGGAAGGCCGGAAAGTCTTGGACTTTTGTGCCCTGCGAGCAGCTCGCGGATGGTATCGGAGGGAGAGGTCGTATGAAACTGACGATCCCCCACCGTGAGTTCTCCGTCCGTGCAGGTGATGCAGAGCTTGGGTTCGAAACCCAGAAAGGTGTAGCGGCCCCATTTCATATCGGCCCCGACCGATTCCAGCAGATAGCAGTGATCAGACTGACGTTTCAGGATCTTCAGGGCTTCGATGGGCGTGATGAAGTCGGAAAGCAGCTCCGTGGTCACGGGCAGCACACGGTAGCTGCCTTCGGCCGCATACCGATGCATTTCTTTCCGATCCGGTGAGATGTTCATGGTCCCCCCTCCTTGGTTCTTCCGCGCCTGCCTGCGGCAGGCCGTTGCACGGCAAACGGTTATCTTACGGCATCCTTCATCTCTTTGACGTATTCATAGACCTTTGACGGAGCGTCTGCACCGCTCTCGTGGATGAGACGGACGATGGCGGAGCCGACGATGGCACCGTCGGAGAGTGCGGCCATCTTCTGCGCCTGGTCGGGTTTGGAGATCCCGAATCCGATGGCACAGGGGAGGTCGGTGTTCTCGCGGACGACCTTGATGATCCCGGAGAGATCGGTTGTGATCTCGCTCCGCGTCCCGGTGACGCCGAGGCTGGAGACGATGTAGAGGAATCCCTCCGCCTCTCCTGCGATCATGGCGATCCGCTGCTCGGAGGTCGGGGCGATCAGGGAGATCAGATCAATGCCGTATTGATGGCAGACGTCCAGAAATTCCCCCTTTTCCTCGTAGGGAAGATCCGGCAGGATCACGCCGTCGATCCCGATCTCGCGGCAGGTGGACAGAAACCTCTCCGCCCCGTAGGAATACAGGACATTGGCGTAGGTCATGAAGACCAGCGGGACCTGCGTCTCCTGCCGGAGCTCCCGGACGAGATCAAAGACCTTATCGGTCGTGACACCGCCCTTCAGTGCCCGTTCATTGGCCTCCTGGATCACCGGCCCTTCGGCGACGGGATCGGAAAACGGGATCCCGAGCTCCACCAGATCCGCTCCTGCCCGGACCGCCTCCAGGACGCAGGCCTTCGTGGTCGCAAGGTCCGGATCTCCGCAGGTGATGAAGGGGATGAATGCCTTTCCGTTCTCAAATGCGCTCTTGATCTTACTCATGGATGTCCTCCCCTCTGTAGCGCGCGATGGCCGCGCAATCCTTATCTCCTCTGCCGGAGATGGTGATGACGATCAGTTTATCCCGGTCGAGTTCCCGGGCCAGCTTCATGGCGTAGGAGACCGCGTGAGCCGATTCGATGGCCGGGATGATGCCCTCGGTCTTAGCCAGATATTCAAAGGCCTGCACCGCTTCCTCGTCGGTGACAGGGACATATTCCGCTCTGCCGGTGTCATGGAGCCATGCGTGCTCCGGTCCGATGCCCGGGTAATCCAGGCCTGCGGAGATCGAGTAGACCGGCGCGATCTGGCCGTAGGAGTCCTGACAGAAATAGGATTTCATCCCGTGGAAGATGCCCTCTCGGCCGGTCGCGATGGTGGCGGCTGTCTCAAAGGTGTCCACGCCCCTGCCGGCCGCTTCGCATCCGATGAGCCGGACCTCCTTGTCTCCGATGAAGTGATAGAAGGTGCCGATCGCATTGGAGCCGCCGCCCACGCAGGCGAGCACGGCGTCCGGCAGACGACCTTCCTTTTGAAGGATCTGCTCTTTGATCTCCGCGGAAATGACCGCCTGGAAGTCACGCACGATGGTGGGGAAGGGGTGCGGCCCCATGACGGAGCCAAGGCAATAGTGGGTGTCCGAGATCCGTCTGGTCCACTCGCGCATGGTCTCGGATACGGCGTCCTTGAGTGTGGCGGTCCCTGTCTTCACCGGGATCACCTCCGCGCCCAGAAGGCGCATCCGGTAGACATTGAGCGCCTGGCGCCTGGTGTCTTCCTCGCCCATGAAGACGACGCATTCCATGCCCATGAGCGCAGCGGCGGTGGCAGTTGCCACGCCGTGCTGGCCGGCGCCGGTCTCGGCGATGAGTCTGGTCTTTCCCATTTTTTTGGCGAGCAGCGCCTGCCCGAGGACGTTGTTGATCTTATGCGCGCCGGTGTGATTGAGGTCCTCGCGCTTCAGATAGATCTTTGCGCCGCCGAGATCCTCCGTCATCTTTTTGGCATAGTACAGCAGGGAGGGGCGCCCGGCGTACTTGTTAAACAGATCCGAAAGCTCCTTTTTGAATTCCGGATCATCCTTCCATTTGTTGTAGGCTTCCTCCAGCTCGATCACGGCGTTCATCAATGTCTCGGGAATATACTGCCCGCCGTGGATTCCGAATCTGCCCTTCTGATTGCTCATCTGGTTACCTCCTGTCGATTGATGATCGGTTGCTGTCGATGTCAGTGTTTTTCACCGCGGTGCGTGCTGTCACGGGATACGATCTATCACTTTTGCTGCCGATGTGATCCGATCGCGGTGTGCGCCGCGCGGACACGTTCCACGAAGCACTGCATCTTGTCGGGATCCTTGACGCCATCGGTCTCGATCCCGGAACTCACGTCCACTCCGTAGGGATGCAGCAGCGAGACCGCCTGCGCTACATTGTCGGGGTTCAGTCCGCCCGCCAGATAATACGGCCGGTCGAACCCCTTAAGCCACTCCCAGTTGAGCACCATGCCGTCACCGGCGCCGGCGTCCAGCAGGATGAGATCCGCGCGGCTCGTCGACGCGGCGGCGGGGTCTCCTTCGGACCTGATCTGAAAGGCCTGCAGGATCGGCGCATCGGTCATGCCTTTCAGTTTTTCTACATAGGTATCATCCTCGTGCCCGTGGAGCTGCGCCAGATCGATCACACCCTCTTTGAGGAGTGCTGCCACATGATCCGCCGGTTCGTCCACAAAGACGCCGACGGCGCGGATCGATGGATCCAGGAGGCCGCGCAGTTCTTTCGCGCGCTCCGGTGTCACATGGCGGCGGCTTTTCGCTGCGAAGACGAAACCGATGAGGTCCGGGCGGGTCCGGTTCGCCGCTTCGATATCCTGTTCTCTGGTCAGTCCGCAAAGCTTGATCCGGGTCATCACGCGTTATCCTCTGAAGCTCTGCAGCATGGCTCTTTTGTCCGGCGCGCGCATCAGCGCTTCTCCGATGAGGACAGCGTCCGCACCGATCTCACGGATCCTCGCGACATCGTCGGCATCCTTTACTCCGCTTTCGGATACGAAGACCGCTTCCGGCGGGATCTGCCTGCGCAGTCTGGCGCTCAGGCCGGTGTCCACGGAGAAGTCTTTGAGATTTCGGTTATTGACACCGATGATCGTGGCACCCGAAGTCAGCGCGGTATCCACCTCTGCCTCGTCGTGGCATTCCACCAGGGCGGACAGTCCCAGCTCCCGACACAGGGACAGATACCGGCGGATCTCGTCTCCGGACAGGATCGCGACGATGAGCAGCACCGCGGAGGCGCCCAGCGTCTTTGCTTCATAGATCATATATTCGTCTACCGTAAAATCCTTGCGCAGCGCGGGGATCCGGACGGTTTCCGCGATCTCCCGCAGATAGCGGTCGCTCCCGAGGAACCATCTGGGCTCTGTGAGGACGGAGAGCGCATCCGCGCCGGCCGCCTCGTATTCCCGTGCGATCGCAAGATAGGGAAAGTCTTCGGCGATCACACCCTTGGAGGGGGAGGCTTTTTTGCATTCACAGATGAAGGAGAGGCCTTCCCGTTTCAGGGCCTGCGCAAAGGGAAAGTCGCCCTTTGGAAGGGAGCGGGCTTTCTCCGCCAGGATCTCCGTCGTTGTCTCCTGTTTCGCCTGTGCCACCCGTTTCCTGGTGTGGGCGGCGATCTCGTCCAAAATGGTCATTTTGTTTACCCCTGGTCGTTGCTGACCTTGATCAGCTGTTCCAGTGTCTTCGTGGCTTTGCCGGAGTCGATGAGTTCCGCGGCGAGGCGGATCCCGTCGGCGATGTTGTCGGCTTTGTCTGCGATGTAGAGGGCAGCACCGGCATTCATGAGGATGGCATTTCTCTTGTGACCCTTTTCACCGCTTAAGATCCTGCGCGTGATCTCCGCGTTTTCTGCGGGGGAGCCGCCTTTCAGATCCTCTTTGGCGCAGCGCTCAAAGCCGAAGTCCTCCGGCGTGATGGTGAAGGTCTTGTACCATCCGTCCTTGATCTCGCTGATCCGTGTCGGCGCGGACAGGGAGATCTCGTCGAGCTTGTCCGTGCCGTAGACCACCATGCCGCGCTTGATCCCGAGGCTTGTGAGAACCTGTGCCAGGGGCTCCACGAGATATTCGTCATAGACGCCAAGCAGCTGCATGGTGGGGGAGGCCGGGTTGGTCAGAGGCCCCAGGATGTTGAAAACCGTCCGGAAGCCAAGCTCTTTGCGGATCGCTCCCACATATTTCATGGAGGTGTGGTATTTCTGCGCGAAGAAGAAGCACATGCCCACTTCGTTCAAAAGCTTTTTGCACAGCTCGGGGCTCTGGTCGATGTTGACGCCGAGGGCCTCCAGGCAGTCTGCGGTACCGCACAGGGATGAGGCTGCCCGATTGCCGTGCTTGGCGATCTTGACGCCGCCCGCTGCCGCGATGATCGCGGTCGTGGTGGAGATGTTGAAACTTCCCGCGTTGTCGCCGCCGGTGCCCACGATCTCCAGGACATCCAGGCCGGTATCGACTCTGGTCGCATGATCTCGCATGGCTGCCGCGCAGCCCGCGATCTCATCCGTGGTCTCTGCGCGTGCACTCTTGGTGGAGAGCGCGGCCAGGAATGCGGCGTTCTGCGTCGGAGAGGTCTCGCCGCTCATGATCTCGTTCATGACGGCATAGGCTTCTTCGTAGGTGAGGTCCTCTTTGTTGACGATCTTGACGATGGCTTCTTTGATCATGGTGTTGCCCCCCTTTATAGGAAATTTTTTTCGCCGCATATACGGCTTTTACTTTTTTCGCCACGCACCGCTCGAAATCGCTCCTTTGTCGCGATTTCTCGCTGTTGCGGCTTCGCCGCATACGCGTCTTGTCTGATGTGCTCCCGGATGCGGGCATCCGTCGCCCATCATCCAAGTCGCGTGCGTGGCTCATTTTACGCACAAAAAAATCCTCGACAGAAGTTCTTCTGTCAAGGACGAATAAACGAACCTTATCCGCGGTGCCACCTTGATTCACGGGAAACCCATGCGCTTTGCGGGATACCATCATATCCCCGGCAACTGACGTATGCCCTCACGTCACGGATACTTGGGATCGCTCCTGTTCCCCATGCCCTCAGCGGCCCATATAAGGATCTGTGATCCACGTACCCCGCATACCATCCGGCTCCCACCGTCCCGGACTCTCTATGGGAACTCTTAAGCTCCCGGCGCCTGAATACTTTTTCTTCCGCCTCACAGGTTTATCTGATTGCACATTATTAGAACACACTATTTGGGGGCTGTCAATTGTTTTTTTCAGCAGGAGGATCTTGATGGGCATCACGATCCTCCCGTCTCCCATAGCGTCGAAAGCGCGCGGGGATCAGACTGCTTCCCGATAGCGTTTTGTGAGATCCCGCACACAGGTTTCAATGCCCATTTTCTGATCGGGATGCTCCCTGCGTCTGTCAAAGAAATCTATGATCCGAATGCAGCCGAATATCTGTGCCATTTTTTCCGTATTGGCTCTGGCCTCCTTTCCTGCATCCTGTGTGTACAGATCCAGTGTCCTGTTCCACAGGCGGGTGGCCGTATCGACATCGATCCCCAGAAATGCGGCTGCCTCCGGCGTCATGGAGGGAAACTCCATGTAGGAATTGTATATCGTCGCCATTTCAAAGATCGGATCTCCCGCGCACACGGTCGCCATATCGATGAGCATCAGTTCCCCCTTTACGACCATGATGTTCTTGAGGTGGAAATCGGCATGCAGAAAAGTGTGGCTGTCCGGCAGCTCTTCGGTGAGCCTTTCCAGCCAGTCACATATCTCGCCCGGGAGATATTTTCTACACGTGTCCACCCATTCGAGCGTCTGTGATCTCATATCGGGAAGCTCTCCCGGACGGACCTCAATGGCGTGGATCCGGTTCATCAGCTCCACGGACTTCGCGGCGAAATCTTCCAGATTTTCCGCAGATTCCCTGACGTATTCGGGCCCTGATCTTGCGTTCAGCAATTCGTATACCACTCCGTACCGGTCGCCGGATCTTACGATGTTATAGGAGATCGCGGTAGGGACGCCATTTACGAAAGCCCATTTCGAGAGTTCCTTTTCCTTTCGGATCTCTTCCAGCGGTTCGACATTGCGATAGATTTTCGCGATCGTTTCCTCGTCGATACGATATACCTCGGCGTGGGCGCCTTCGCCGATCTTTTCCGCGCCATCCAGGCGGATCTCTTTTACAACACTTTTTTTGTCCATGGTCTGTAATCCTCCGGCCCTTCTCCGGGTGCCGGGCTTATGTTCCCTGCAGCCCGTTGTCTGTGCGTTTCTGATCACGCGCTCTGCTGTGAAAAGCATAGAGCATCGGAATTCATGATTTCCACGATTTACGATGCAAAATCCTCTTCGAGGCGTCTGGCAGGGATCAGGCAACCAGTTATGATCAATATTATCCTATCATGAACAGCCGGTATTTTAAAAGGTTTTCCATCGGGCTTCCACAGGGATCGCATTACCGGCAAATGGCAGGTGGATCATAAATAGCAGCGGAGTATGCAGCAGAGCGCACGTCAAACAGCAACCTTGTAATCCCATGACAGTTTGGGTAGAATGGGGGCATGGATCAGGAAAAAGAAGATATCCGGTATATGAAGCAGGCACTGACGCAGGCACGGCGGGCTAAGGCACACGGCGAGGTCCCGATCGGCTGCGTGATCGTCTGTGAAGGCGTGGTCATCGGACGCGGGTATAACCGACGTAACACCGACAGGACCTCTCTGGCACACGCCGAGATGACCGCCATCCGGCGGGCGAATAAGAAGATCGGCGACTGGCGGCTGGAGAACTGCACGATCTACATCACACTGGAACCCTGTCAGATGTGCGCCGGCGCGATCATTCAGGCAAGGATCCCGCGGGTCGTCATCGGCGCCGCCAGTGACAAGGCGGGGAGCGGAGGCTCGATCATCAATATCCTGGAGAATCCGGCTTTCATGCACCAGGCGGAGGTCACCCGGGGAGTGCTGGAAGCGGAGTGCAGCGAGCTCCTGAAGCAGTTCTTCCGGGAATTGCGGGCAAGAAACGCGTCCGCTGTTCCTGCGGACGGAGGCATTGACTGAGCGATGCATGAGCTGCCCTTTGTGATGAGACTGCTTGCGGAGACCGATGAGATCGCCCGCGAGAACCGCATGGACCGGATCCGGCGCATCCGCGTCGAGGTCGGTGCGCTCTCCGGTATCGTGCCGGAGTGTGTCTCCCTGTATTTTGAAAGTGCTTCCGAGGGACATGCCGCGGAGGGGGCGGAGCTGGAATTTACAGAGGATCCTGCGATCTTGCGATGCGCGGAATGCGGGCGGGAATTCCCGCATGAACCCGGACAGGCGCATGTCGCAGGAAGAGATCCCTTTGACTGCCCGGTCTGCGGCGGCCCCGGGATCCTGGTGAAGGGGACCGGATCCGGCAGCAGGCTGTTGTCGGTGGAAGGATAAGATATTCATAACGGCTGTGCGAAGAATGGATGCCTCCGCCATCGGGAAAAGCGATGGAATGAGGATGGGGTATCCGCGTGAGGAGGAAGGGATGAAGATCGCTGTTTTCTGCGGAGCGGCAGAGGGAAATCGACCGGCTTATCCGGCAAGTGCGAGGAAAATGGGAGAATGGATGGCCGCCCGGGGGCATGAGCTCATCTATGGCGCCGGCAAGGTCGGCATGATGGGACTGATCGCCGACACGGTCCTGTCCGCCGGCGGGCGCGTCACCGGTGTCATCCCGCAGTTTATGGTGGATCTCGGCTGGTGCCATGAGAGCCTTACCGAGCTCATCGTGACGGAGGATATGTCCTCCCGGATCAAAAAGATGCGCGACCTCTCCGATGCGATGATCGCATTGCCGGGCGGCGCCGGCACGCTGGAGGAGATCTCCTGTATGATCTCCTGGCAGCGGCTGGGACTCAATGACAGCCCCTGTGTGTTCTATAATGAGCAGGGATTCTACGAACCGATCCGCGAGATGTATGACCGTATGATCGCCGCTGATTTCCTGGAGCCGGAAGCCATGGAACGCGTGCTCTTCTCAAGTGATCCGGAGGAGATCGGCCGTTTCATCGTAACGGCTGCCAGAAAGGGGCGGACCGCCAGCGGCGGATACGACGTCTGACCGTCGGCGCGCCATCCGGTCGGATGGTCTGATCCGCGAAGGCGCATCCCGCGCTTGACAAGTCTGACGACCAAAGGTATACTGAACAGGCTGACGTGCACGTGTAGTTCAATGGTAGAACACCAGCCTTCCAAGCTGGATACGTGGGTTCGATTCCCATCACGTGCTTTTTTGCTGCCATGAGAAGCCCGGATAACGGGGCTTCTTTTTTAATACCAAATGTTATTTATTGGCGGCCGGAGATGTCAGACATCATGGACACGATCGGCAGAACTTGCGCAGAGGGGGCATATCATTTTCCGGAAAAGTGAGAAACAACATCGATTGATAGACCCTGAAAAAATGTGTATAATAGAAATGTTTTTGGGGTGAGACCACAAAAGGAGTGTGACATGACCAAAGAGGA
>JAFPTK010000044.1 GCA_017400305.1 Lachnospiraceae bacterium
CCCGTCAACGCCATCGCCTGCGGCGTCATCGATACCGCCATGAACCGCGATCACTTTACCGAAGAAGAACTGGAGGCGCTGCGGGCCGGGATCCCCATGGGCCGCTTCGGCACCCCGGAAGAAGTGGCGGATCTCGCCGTTGCCCTTCTCACTGCCCCCCGGTATCTCACCGGTCAGATCATCGCCCTCGACGGAGGGTGGAAGATCTGATCCGCTTACGGTTTCATCGCTGCCTGAAGAGCGGCCGCCGTCTCCATCTGAGCGATCCGTTCCTTCGTCAGGACCGCCTTATGGGTCAGCGGGTTGACGATGAGTCCGTCCCGCTCACGGATGAGCGACAGCACATCCTTCCACTCAAAGGAAGCTCCGTTCCATCCCTCTCGGGCAAACTTCTTGGAAAACTCCGGCCCGTCGGTAAATACCGGCAGATAAGTCTTGCCGTCCGGTCCCGTCATCATCGGAAACCGAAGCCTGGTTTCCTTTCCCAGCTTTAACTTGTCACCGACCAGCTCCGCGGGCCCTTCCTGCTGCATCGGCACGATGAAGTGGGACGTGCGGATAAGGCCCCACATACGCGCCTCCCGCTCCTGCAGGAGTTCGTCCCTCTTTTCGTATTTCACCGGCCACCGGATCTCGGAGAGGAACTCGCACAGAGCAAAGTTGAGCGGCGGATTTAAGGGCGGGAGTGACTCTCCCCCGGTCACATTCGGCGGGGCGATGATCTGCGCCCGGTCGATCCGCACCCCGTAATACCCGTTGTCCAGCAGAATATGCTCCGCCCCCATGTAGTACAGAAACTCAAAAAAGCCGGGGACCGGCGGTTCTCCCTCCGCCCCGAAGCTCTGTACGGCCACCCTGCGATACTGAGCCGCCAGCACGCCCGCAGCCGCATGCGCATACTCCTCCTCGGAATACACGGACGCAAACCCGTGATCCAGATACGGATACCCGGTGGTGAGATCTAACAGGACATGGATGCGCTTCGCATCGCGCAGTCTCCCGATCACCTCATTGTAGACGATCCGCCGGTTTCCCTCAAAATCCTGCAGCGGTGCTTCCCGCTGAAAGGCCTCCATCGTCGTGAGCAGGAAGATCAGCTCCTGGATGGACAGAAACCGGATGGAATCGCTGTTGATCCGCGGATCAAAGACCATCGGCCCGATCTCATCCTTGCGCTCCGGGGAAATGGGATCCTTAAGGATCGCCGGCGTCTTTTCGTTGCCGCTCTCATCGCGCACACGCACCGGTGAAAGGGGCTTGATGACCGGCCACGAAAGCTTCTCATGTTCCTTTCGCTGCCGCTCGGCGATGGAGGAGCGTTCCTCCTCTGCCCGTCTGGCCTCTTCCTTCTCGGCGGCCTCTTTTCTCTTTTCCGCACTGAAACGATCAAACAATCCCATTTCTTCTGCCTCCCCGAATGAGGTAACAAACATTTTTATTATATCGCATATCGGGACGGAAGGTAAAGGGCTTCCTTTTTCAATAAAGGTTTCCTTTGCCTCTCCTCCCATGATATAATACGAGATCATAGGAAAAGGGGACGTACCTATATGAACCGACAGGAAACCGACGCGCTGCTGCGCGAATACATGGATTATCTGCTGGAGCACTCCGATGCGGCGCATCCGTTCTGGAATATCGAGATCATCCGCCAGGGCATCGCCAACAAATGGAACTACATCGACGGCTGCATGATCTCCGCCGTGCTCTCCCTCTATGATTATACCGGCGATCGGAAATACCTGGATTTCGCCGATGCCTTTGTCGGGGATTTCGTACAGGAGGACGGCTCGATCCGCACGTACCGGACCGACGAATACAATCTGGACAACATCAATCCCGCCAAAAATCTGTTCCGTCTCTATGATCTGACCGGAAAGGAAAAGTATCGGAAAGCGCTTGATCTGGTCCGTTCCCAGCTGGACACCATGCCCCGCACCGGGGCGGGTAATTTCTGGCACAAGGAGGTCTACCCGAATCAGGTATGGCTCGACGGACTCTATATGGCTCAGCCCTTCTATATGGAATACGAGACGCGATATCGCGGTATGCAGGGCTGCCTCGACTGTTTCCGGCAGTTTCGGAATGTCGAAAAGCTCATGCGGGACGATGTGACCGGCCTGTATTATCACGGATATGACGAGAGCCGTCAGATGTACTGGGCGGATCCCGAGACAGGACTCAGCCCCAACTTCTGGCTGCGCTCCATCGGCTGGTTCACGCTGGGCATCACCGACACGGCGGCCGCCATGGATGAATCCATGTACTATGAACGCAGCTTTCTCATCCGGATGCTCGGGGATCTGGCGGAGAGCCTGCTGCCCTTCCAGGATCCCTCCGGGATGTTCTACCAGATCGTCAACCGTGCCGATGACCCGCGTAACTACCTCGAGACATCCGGCACGGCGCTCATCGCCGCCGGCATGCTGCGCGGCGTTCGTCTCGGTTTCCTGCCGGAACGGTATCGGGAGATCGCTGAGACCGCCTTTTACGGCATCACGGAAAAATATCTCTCCCGCAATGAGGATGGTTCTCCCCGTCTCGGAGGCATCTGCCTCGTGGCAGGTCTCGGCGGGCCAGATCACCGGGACGGTTCTCTGGATTACTATTTCAGCGAGCCCATCGTCGAAAATGACGCCAAGGGGGTCGGCCCCCTCTATCTCGCTTATACGGAGTTACTAAGGACCTCCTGAAGTCCCGCATCCGACTCTGCATGCTCTGCGCACAGAAAGCGCCCCGGCGGATCTCCGCCGGGGCGCTGTTGATCTCCTGTCCGGTCTGCCCTTATACGCTCAGCAAATCCCGATACCAGCGGAGCGCCTCCACATAAGCCTGATACACCGGCTCGATCTCGATCTCCTTGAGTACCAGGAGCCGGGAAACCTCATGCCAGGAAGCATCCTCGTATTCCTTGACAAAATTCAGGATCGGGGCAAGCTCACCCTTATTGTGGATGAGGGCATCCTCGATGTTCTTGGAGACCTGTACGCTCTTCAAAGCCTCTTCCATCGGCTTATCCAGCATGATGTCCAGAATGGAGAACAGTCCCATCAGGAACAGCTCCGATGAGAGACCGGCCATCTCGTACAACGGGGCCAGGTTTTCCGCAAACTTCGCACGCACCAGGGACAGACGCGTGATCTCGCTCGGCTTGTCCGCACAGAGTTCCTTGGTGACCGCCGTGTTGATCCAGCGTTTCAGTTCCTTCTGCCCCAGCATGGCTGCCGCATGACGGACCGAGGTGATCTCGGAATTGCGTGTCATGTGATTGACCATCTCCAGCAGGGAGAGGACCAGTGCCGTGTCATGTCCGATCACATCCGCGGCATCGGTCAGATCAAAGTCGGGGCCGTTTACGACATTTAAGAGCTCGATATAGGTCGCTTTGAGCGGTGCGACCTCCTTGTCGGATTCCACCACCGGCATACGGAAGAACTCACCCTCATAGAGATTGTATCCGCCGTCCTCCGTCAGCTTGTCATAATCCTCCTGGGAATTGACATTGACCGCGCAGAGCTTGATCTTCGGGAACAGCTTGCCAAAGTAGATCTTGGCCTGTGAGATGTTGATCTTGTGATGATCTAACAGGATGTAATCCATGAGCCGCAGGATCTCCCGATAAGCCTCAAACTGCTTGATCTCGAGCTTGCGCATCGCGAGCTTGTAGCCTTCGATCTTCAAGTCATTGAGACGGCTCACATAGCTCTCATCCGGTGTGATCGAGGAATCCAAGAGCAGCACGATCTTCTCGTGGGGCGGCTCACAGACAGCCGAAATATCCGTAAATACATTGATATTGTTGATCTCGACAAAGATCTCCTGATCATCCGCCAACGTTCCGGCTCCGACACTGTTCACGATCTCCAGTCCCGGGATCTGGGCAGCGCCGTCCAAACGCCCGATACCCTCTGCCGTGGGAACAAGGAACGTATTCTCACGCAGGGTGAAGATCGAGTACGCACAAACCTTCATGTTGCCGTCAAACAAAGGGATCAGTGTTGCAAGCATAGAGACGTCTCCTTTTCCTGCCGTCACCGGCATGTTATAGAATATACGTAGGTATTATAGCACAAAAAACAATCTGCGAAAAGGTATTTTTTCTCTCATTCAAAAAACCCGCGGTGCCTGTGGCATCGCGGGTTTTTGTCTTTATCAGAGATTCCCGGACGGGATCGGGTCCGATGGATCAGCCGATGGTGGTGTACATGAAATACTTGTATCCCAGCGGGTTGGAGAAGAAGCCCTTCACGCTGTCATCGAGCATATAGATGTCCGTGTAGAAATACAGCGGGCAGATGCAGCCGGTGCTCATCAGCAGATCCTCCGCACGGTGCATCAGCTTGTAACGGGTATCCTTGTCGGTGCAGCTCTTGATGAGACCGATAATCACATCGTAGGTCTCCGCCCAGGTGCCGTTCTCCACCTTGGTGTCATAACCGAGATCGGTCAGATCGAGGCTGTAGGCCTTGACATCCTTGTTGGCCCCCTTACCGAACTGCACATCGTTGTTACCGGAGTTCGATGTCCACATATCCAGGAAGGAGCTCGGGTCATTGTAGTCCGCAAGCCACCCGTTGCGGGCGATGGAGTAATCTCCGTTCTTACGGGTCTCAAGGAAGGTCGCCCACTCCTGATTCTCCAGGTTCATTGTGATACCGATGCCGGCCATGGCGCTCTGGAGATACTCACCGATCGCCTTGTGGCCCTCACTGGTATTGTACAGATAGGTCAGGGTCGGGAAATCCGTGAACTGCTGCGTCGCCTCATCGAAGGTGTAATACTTCTTGAGCGTCTCCACCGCCTTGCTCCAGTTGTCTTCGTAAGCGGAAGCATCCACATTATAGTAACCGGTGAAGCTGTTGCTGCCGGCATTCTGGTAGAACTCGCTGCCGTCCGCATCCGTCATACCCATGGCGACGAAGGAGGAAGCGGGAACCTGACCGGCCTGACCGATCTCCTCGACAATATAGTTGCGGTCGAACAGAAGCGCGATGGCATTGCGGATCTCATTCTTGGCATCCTCTGCCTCCTTGCCCGTAAGGGAAGAACCGGCAGGAAGGATCTCCTCGTTGACGTTCCAGCAGACATAATAGGTACCGATCTGGCCCGCCACCACAAACTCGTCGGGATAGCTGCTCTTTAAGTTGGCGATCTCATTGGTCGGCACATCGTCGATCAGCTGCCAGCTGCCGTTCTCAAAGTTGGTGAGCTGGTTGTTCGCATCGTCGGAGAGGTAGAAATTGATCTCCGGCATCGTGACGGTCGCCGCATCGTACCAGTTGTCGTTCTTCGTCAGCGTGATGACGCTGTTGTGATCCCAGCCCGTCATGGTGTAAGGGCCGTTGCAGACGAGCGTGGAAGGATCGGTAGCCCAGCTCTCATTGGCCACCACATCCTCCTTGACCGGCATATAGGTCGGGAAGGCCAGCAGCTCATCCCAGAACGCGACCGCGTTGTTCAGGGTGACCACCAGGGTCTTGTCGTCGGGAGCTTCGACCGCAAGGGTGTCCTTGCCCTCTGCCGCCTCTTCGTAACCCTTGACGACCTCAAACATATAACCATAGTCCGCCGCGAGATCCGGAGAGACCGCACGCTTCCAGGAAAAGACAAAATCATTGGCCGTCAGATCGGATCCGTCGCTCCACTTTAAGCCATCGCGAAGCGTATAGGTATAGGTGACGGTTCCGTCGGGATTCTCAACACCCTCCGGAAGCTCTGTTGCCAGGTCCGGTACGATCTCCAGCACATCGTTCTCATTCTGCTCCCATTTGGCAAGGCCGGAGAACAGGTGCAGGATCATCGTCGCCCCATCCACGGCACTGTTCAGCGCGGGATCGAGAGATGCCGGCTCGGACGCCAGGCAGACATTGAGACTGCCGGAAGATGCCTCGCTGTCCGTCGTGCCATCCGATTTGTCCCCGGATTTGTCCGTGCTGTCATCCGCCTTGGCTTCCGTCTTGGTCTCGGTCTGGCCGTCCGCCGCAGGCTGTGTGGTGCCGCCTGCCCCTCCGCAGGCCGCAAGACTCACCACCATGCTGCCTGCCAGAAGGATAGAAAGTAACTTTTTCTTCATTGATATTTCCTCCTCTTCAAAAAATCAAAGGCGTGTCCGTTCGGGACACGCCTTCGTGAACACACGGCGCATTTTAACACTTAACACCGTTTATGTCAACTGTTAACGCCGCTCTCAGCCGGTCATCGTACCGCGCAGGACCAACCCGCCCTTCATACTCGACACCTCATCGAGGTGATGACAGGCTACAAAATGCCCCTTTTCCACTTCCTTAAATTCCGGCATGCTCCCTGCGCAGTCCTCCTGTGCGTAAGGACAGCGCGTCCGGAACGGACATCCGGAGGGTGCATTTAAGGGACTGGGGATATCTCCCTCCAGCACGATCCTCTGGTTGGATCGGGCTTCCTGCGGATCCGGCACCGGGACCGACGAAAGGAGCGACTTGCTGTAGGGATGGAGGGGACGGTTGTAGATCTCCTCCGCATCGGCTAACTCCACCATCTTTCCCAGATACATGACCGCGATCCGGTCGGAGATGTGCCGCACCACCAGCAGATCATGAGCGATGAAGAGATACGTCAGGGAGAGCTTCTCCTGCAGCTCATCGAACATATTGATGACCTGCGCCTGGATCGAAACATCCAGCGCGGACACCGGTTCATCACAGACGATAAATTCCGGATTCACCGCCAGCGCCCGGGCGATCCCGATCCGCTGCCGCTGTCCGCCGGAGAATTCGTGCGCATAGCGCGAGGCATGCTCGGAGTTAAGCCCGACGTAACTCATGAGCTCCAGCACCCGTTCCCGCCGTTCCGCCTTTGTCCTGTACAGACCATGGACATCCAGCGGCTCCGCGATGATATCCTGTACCGTCATGCGGGGATTCAGGGATGAGTAGGGATCCTGGAACACCATGGTCGCCTTCTTCCGAAAAGCCGCCAGCTGTGCTTTGGTCTTGACCTCTTCCCCGTCGTAGATGATCTCCCCGGAGGTGGGCTTGTACAACTGTAAGATCGTGCGTCCCACCGTGGTCTTGCCGCAGCCCGACTCTCCCACGAGTCCCAGGGTCTCGCCCTTTTTGATCGTAAAGGACACATCATCCACCGCCTTTAACGGCTTTGTCCGGAAGAATCCGACATTGACCGGGAAATACTCCTTGAGATGCCGGATCTCCAGCAGATTCTTTTCGCCGCTCATGACGCCTCCTCCCCGGAAGAATCCGGTCTCTCATTCATCCAGCACCCGGCTTGATGATCCTCGTTGATCTGGATCCGTTTTGCCCGCTCCCGGAGACAGATCTTCATCGCATGGTCGCACCGCGGCGCGAACGGGCACCCCTTGGGCATATTCAGGAGATCGATCGGGGTTCCGGTGATGGGTTCCAGCTTCTGTCCGTTATTCTCCGCGGTCGGAATGGATCGCAGCAGCCCCTTGGTATACTCATGCTTCGAATGGTAGAAGATCTCGTCCGCCGTCCCCTGTTCACAGATGGATCCGGCATACATGACGATGACCTCATCGCACATCTGCGCGACCACACCGAGATCGTGCGTGATCATGATGATCGCCATCCCCAGCTCCTTCTGCAGATCCTTCATCAGTTCCAGGATCTGGGCCTGGATCGTGACATCCAGCGCCGTCGTCGGCTCATCCGCGATCAGAATATCCGGTTCGCAGGCGAGCGCCATGGCGATCATGATGCGCTGCCGCATCCCGCCGGAAAATTCGTACGGATACTGCTTCATGCGCTTCTCCGGCTCATTGATGCCGACGAGACGGATCATCTCGATCGCACGTTCCCTTGCCTGCTGCTTGTTGCGGTTCGTATGGAGCAGGATCGCCTCCATCAGCTGATGACCGATCGTATAGGTGGGATTCAGCGATGTCATGGGATCCTGGAAGATGATGGAGATCCGGTTTCCCCTGACTCCCTTCATCACCGCTTCTCCCGCTCCCACCAGTTCCCTGCCGTCCAGCTTGATCGAGCCGGAGACGATCTTCCCGGTGCCTGCGAGGATCTGCATGATGGAGTAAGCTGTGACGCTCTTTCCGGAGCCGGACTCGCCGACGATCCCCAGGACCTTGTTGCGGTCCAGCCGAAAGGAGACTCCGTTAACGGCGCGCACCTCCCCCGCATCGGTAAAGAACGAGGTGTGCAGATCATTCACTTCCAGTAGCTGTTCACTCATAGATTCCTAACGCCTCCGTCACGCATTGAGCTTGGGATCGAACGCATCGCGCAGACCGTCTCCGAAGAGGTTTAAGGAGAGCACGATCAGCGAGATCACGATGGCCGGGATGACCAGCCGGTAGGTATAGCTGGAGATCCCGTTTAACGCGTCGGACGCCAGAGATCCCAGCGAAGGCATCGGTGCGTTCACACCGAGTCCCAGGAACGAAAGGTAGCTCTCCGTAAAGATGGCCGACGGGATCTGCAGCGCGGTCGAGATGATGATGACCGAAAAGCAGTTGGGGATCAGGTGCTTTAAGATGATCCACCGTCCCTTTGCGCCGGTGGCCTCCGCCGCCAGAACATACTCCTGTTCCCTGAGGGAGAGGATCTGCCCGCGGATCAGACGGCTCATGCTCACCCAGTAGAGCAGCCCGAATACGATGAACAGCGAGATGATATTGGAGCCGATCCTGGCAAGCACCGTGCCGTCAAGCTTGTCGGCAAGCGTCATCTTGAGGACCGAGGACAGCAGGATCACCATCAGCATATCCGGCAGGGAGTAGATGATATCCACGATGCGCATGATGACCAGATCCACCTTGCCGCCGCAGTAGCCAGCGATGGAGCCGATGGTCATCCCGATGATCAGCACGATGATGCTGGCAAAGAATCCCACTGCCAGAGAGATCCGCGTGCCGTAGATAATGCGGATGAAGTAATCCCGTCCGGCAGAATCCGTGCCGAATACGTGCGGTGTCACATGCTCCCCGGCATCGATCTTTTTCTGTTCGGTCCGGGAGTACTCAAAGGGCTTCAGATTCTGATAGGAAGCATCCATCGGTTTCCCGGGCACACTTCCCAGCATCTGCTCATAGGAATACGGCCAGAACATCGGCACGAAGATCGCTGCCAGCGTGATGAGCAGGATGACGATCATACTCACCGTCGCGACACGGTTCTTGAGCAGACGCTTCACGCCGTCCTTGAAGAAGGTACTGGACGGGCGCATCTGCACCATATACTCTTTTTCTTCCTCTGTGGCCGGCAGGAAATCCTCCGGCTTCAGATCCTGTTGTACGCTGAACGCTTTACTCATCTTTTTCCCCTTACTCCAATGTGATGCGCGGATCCGCGACTTTATAGAGGATATCACCGATCAGGTTCATCACGACGATCAGGATCGCCAGGACGATCGTCGTCCCCATGATCAGCGGGTAGTCGCGTCCCGTGATGGAATTGACAAAGGCACGGCCGATACCGGGCACCGCAAAGATCTGCTCCACCACTAACGACCCTGTCACGATATAGGCCAACATCGGCCCGAAGTAGGTGATGACCGGGATCAGGGAATTCTTAAGCGCATGGCCGAAGATGATCCGCATCCGGGATACGCCCTTGGCTTTGGCGGTACGGATATAATCCTGCCCCAGGACATCCAGCATCGAGGAGCGCGTGAGCCTGGTGATATAGGCCATCGGATAGAGAGAGAGCGTGATGATCGGGAGGATGAGTCCCCCTTGGGCCGCGCCGTTGGCGGGAAGGATCTTTAACTTCACGGCAAAGAGCGCCAGCAGAAGAGATCCCATGATAAAGGACGGCATCGAGACAAACGCCGTGGTGATCACCATGATGACCCGGTCGATGATACGGTTGCGCCGCAGAGCCGCTACGGAACCCAGGACGATCCCCACGATCAGTGCGATAAACGCCGCGATCAGTCCCAGCTTGACCGATGTCTTCATGCCGTCGGCGATGATATCGATGACCTGACGTCCGCGGCTCTTTAAGGAGGGGCCAAAGTCAAACCGGGTGATCACATCTCCGAGATAGGTAAAATACTGCGTCATCAGCGGCTTATCCAGTCCGTACTTGGCTTCCATCGCTTTCCGCACAGTCTCGGTCACCGCCTTCTCACCGATAAACGGCCCCCCGGGAACCGCATGCATCACGAAGAAGGTGACCGTGATCACCACCCACACCGTGACAGCGGCCAGGATCAATCGTTTTACGATATACATCAGTGTTTTGGTATTCATCTGGTGGCTATGCCTCCTCCCGTTCGCCGGTCATATACTCCGACGACACAACATTCTATTTATATCGATTTGCGGCCGTCCTGTCAACCGGACCGGCAGGCCGCATCAATTATCCCCCGTCTGGATCCCGGTGATATGGACCCCCTCCAGCCGTGTCAGCCGCGGGATCAGATACCGATCGTACTGTCTCTGTTCGGCGGAAAACCGCATTTCGTTCATCAGCTCCCGCAGCGTCCCCGACACCGATCCGCCGGTCACCGGCGTCACACGGTCCCCGTCATGCCAGTATCCCAGCCGGATCTCACCGGCGATATCCCCGGTCATCTCATCCACACTGAAATCGGAGAATTCCACCACTTCCAGATAGGATCCGGTCCGCAGGCTTTCCTCCGTTCCTGTGCCTCCGCTCACTTCGTAATTGGCCGCATGAAACCCGTCCTCCTGCCCAAGATAGCAGCGGAACTGCCGTGTACCCAGATAGTGCGCGGGAACCCCCTTCGTGATGATCGGCAGATCCCGGATCGGAGCCCCCTCGTCATCAAACACCCGGTTTCGGGAGGAATTGGGCAGAAAGGCTCTGGCCGTCAGCGTCACCTGATCTCCCCGGGCCTCCCCGGCGTAAGCCCTGCCGATCTCCCAGTCCGACAGCTTCATATATACCAGCTTTGCCTGCATCCGGTCGACAAAATAGCGATACAGCTCCGCCGCATCCTTGGTGGAAAAGAGCACAGCGCCGGTACCGATCGCCGGGGTCGGCTCTGCGGTCAGGCGGTCTCTTCCGAATCGCGTCAACTCCCCGATATCCTCCGTCAGAGCCTTCCGGTCGCAGGTTCCCGCCTCGAACAGACGATACAGCTCGATCTCATGCTGACCGTCCCGGGCGTTCACCACGACTTCCACCATGGAGGAGGGGTAGATCTGTGTCACATCGATCCCCTCGGAATTGCAGTAACGTACCTCATTGCGATCCACAAAGATCTCATAGGAGTTGAGGTCCTCCCCTTCCGTCTCGGGGATCCCCTGCATGGCGGCCAGGTACTCCCGCGCGATCACCGCAGGATCCGTTTCCTGTGGCCGGGGGGCATCGATCGGTGCCGGACCGTTCAGCCGATAGACGGGGTTCTTCCCATAAGCCGCATCCGCAAGGAGACCCGCGATCTCCCGGGCCGCCTCTTCTCTCTGAAGGGTCGGCGGGATCTCCGCCGATGCTCTGCCAAGCATCGTTCCGTCATCCATCGCGCGATACACCGCGATCTCCCGGTGCTCGACATCCCGCACCCGATTCTGATCCAGCGAATGACGGATGAAGTAGAATTCCCATCCCTCGGTCTTCGTATCCGTGATCTCCCAGGCATCCGCTCCGGATTCTTCCAGTATGGTCCTCAATTCTTCTGTGGTCATCGTTCTCTTCTCCTCTATCAACGGCTGTTGATATCCGGTCTGATCTGTCGGGTCCCGATCCCGTAATCTCACCCGCAGGCGGGTTTAAGCGGCATCCTGCTCACCCCAGTCTCGCTCTGGCCTTCAGATACGGGCCGCCGTCGGACACCTTGACCCATTCCTTGTGTCCTTTTCCGCACGCCCCGTTCCCGTAGGAGCATCGGTCGCCGCTCACCATGGAGATCGACCCCAACAGATCCGGCACGTACCCGGTCATGACTACCGGGGCGACCATCTTACCGGTGAGCTTTCCGTCAATGATCTCGCGGCCTCTGGCGATGATACACTGGATCCCCCAATGCTTGGGATCCTCCATTCCGGAATACATTCCCTCCAGCAGATAGCCTTTTTTCACGGAGGCGATCATCTCCTCCCTGGTATCCTTCCCACTGTCAAACATCGTGTTGGTCATGCGGGTGTAGACCTTGTGTTCGAAATTCTCCCGCTTCCCGTTTCCGGTCGGCAGAGTTCCCAGGCGCAGTGCAGCCAGCGCATCGCAGATACCGGTCTTTAATATCCCGTGATCGATCTCCGTCACATCTCCCGCCGGCGTTCCCTCGTCGTCAAAGGCATAGCTTGCGACATCGACGACGCATTTCGCTCCCTCATGCATGGATACCAGATCCGATCCGACCCGTTTTCCGATGTATTCCGCTCCCAGCGCGCGGCCCTTGACAAACATATCCATTTCCACGCCGTGCCCGAAGGCCTCATGCGCGATCAGCCCCGATACCTCCGGCGTCGTGACGATCTCATACTCCCCGGGGATGACCCGATCCGCGTGCAGCATCTTAAGGACGTCATCGATCGCTCCGTCGATCGTTTCCGCCAGTTCATCGATGACCTGTACACCGGTCCGGCCGGACGCCCCCTCCCGTACCATCTCCGTCCGACCGTCAGCCGACCCGATCACCGCGATCGTTCCCTCGGAGTAGACATAGCTCTGCCGCTCATCGCGATGAGCGGTGAGAAACATCTTATTGACGTGTGTGGAGGACAGCTGCGCCTGGCACTCGACGATCCGCTCATCCCGGCTCACCGCACGATCACTGTAGGACTGCAGGGTCTTCATCAGTGTCTCAAGATCCGCGTCCTCCGGCAGTGTATCGGTCTCCATCTCGGCATAGATCGTAAGCGGTGTATCCTCAAGCCCCGGGGTGTCATAAACCTTTACACCGACCGCCGCAAGAACCCCCAGCTGTTCATCCAGGATCCGGCGCATTCTCGCCGCCAGCGCATGCACATCCCGCAGATCATCCGCATTGAAGGCGTACTCACTGTACAGTCCGTCCCGATGCACCCGCACGACGACGCCGCGTTCGGTCGTCATTGTACTGCGATCCACGAACCGGTTTCTCTGGGACGCCACAATACGAAAGCCCCGAGAGTCCGAGGCCAGCGCACTGACATAATCATAATGGGAAGAAAGTGACGCGATCAGTTCTTTTAACGGCTCCGCCTGGGCGGCGAGCCACGGGGAAAAAGGCGCCTTCATATCAGGTTTCCTCCTTGACACTTGCGATGCGGTACTCGAGCGACATGATCTCGTGCTTTTCCCGCCGACCGTACATCTGGTAGAACTTCTTCTCGATCTCTTCCGCGATTCGTTTGACATTGCTCTCCGACTCATCCACAAAGATCAGGATCCGCTGCGTGCTGGAATAGGTACAGATCGCATCCGGATCGTGCACGACCTCCAGGATCGCCTTGTCCACCAGATCCTGCGCCATATCGCGCTGCTCCACCGAGAAATCCGCCCCTTCGCCGAAGGCCAGGGTGAACATCACCAGCTCCACCTCTTTCTTCCTGTCCTTGACCACATCGGATATAAACTCGTACATGCGGAAGAAATCCTGCTGCCCCAGCACCATCGCATCGGAGAAATTGTCCTTGGCACGGATCGCCTCCACGAGATTGGACAATTCCTGACGGGAGAGGTCCTCCTCCATATCCGCGACCTGTTTGTAGAAATAGAAACTGTCCTTTCCGGACTGCTTCATGAAATACAGCGCCTTATCCGCCTCCGCGAGGGCCTCGGCAAAGGTCTGTTTTAAGTTGTCATGAACGGAGACGCCGATGGAAGCTGTGAGCTTCCCGCCGCCCGTATCCATGGCAATGAACCGGATGCCGTCTAACAGCTGCGACATCTGGTCGGAGATCGTCTCCGTATCCGTCGGACCGGGCACAAAGCAGAGGAATTCATCCCCGCCGTAACGAGCCACGATGATATTCGGATCCATGCACTGCAGGAGATCCACGATCTGGAGCAGATAGAAATCGCCCATGCGGGTTCCCTGTTCCCGATTGATGCGGCGCATATCGTCGATGTTCAGATAGAACATATATCCCATGGAATCCCGCATCGTCACCGTCATATACCGCTCACCGGCACTCCGGTTGTATACCTTGGTGAGCTGGTCCTTCTGCGACGTCTCGGTCAACTTATTGCTCTGATCCTCCATGACGCGGTTTAACAGCCGGTTGGCGCCCTCAATGGTCTCCGGCACCTCCGTGAGCATCCCGCTGCTGTCCAGACGGTCAAGGAACCGCAGGAACGCATCGGTGACATCGGGGTCGAACTGCGTCCCGCGGCAGCGTCTGAGTTCATCGATCACGACGTGATGATTTAAGTGTTTCCGATAGATACGGTTCGATGTCATGGCATCATAGGAATCCGCCATGCAGATGATCCGGGCGATCATGGGGATCTCCTCGCCCTTTAATCCGTTGGGGTATCCCTTACCGTCATAGCGTTCATGATGATACTTGGCACCGACATCAAGATCCGGCATCATACCGACATCCTTGAGGATATCACCGCCGATCGTCGTATGCCTCTTCATGAGCTCATATTCCGCTTCCGTGAGGCGCCCCGGCTTGTTGAGGACCGCATCGGGCACACCGATCTTGCCGATATCATGGAGCAGTGCGATATAACGGATGCGCTCGATCTCCTCTTCTTCCATTCCGAGTTCCCTGGCGATCTCCGCGGAGTAATCCGACACCCGGCGGCTATGGCCCTTGGTATACTCGTCCTTGGCATCGATCGTGTTAGCGATGGTCTCAATCGTCTGGAAGGTCATCCGCTGGATCTGACTGGTCTTTTCGTCCAGCTTTTTGATATAATCACTGTTCACATCATGGACGGCACTGTAGATCCTCGTCGCCATCCAGCAGCCCGCAAAGCACAGCATCAGGACGCCGACCTGGATCTCGATATCTCTGGTGTTCTCCACGCTGACCCCGTCCACCAGAAACCACTTGGCGATGAAAGCCTCGTTGATGACAAGCGTGATGATCCCCGTCCGGATAATGAGCTTCTGGTCATGATACAGGATGAGCATGGACAGGATCGGCAGGATATAGGTGAATACCAGATGGGTCTTTGCCGTGGCAAAACAGAAGAGGTACATGATGTAGAAGCCCAGGAGAAGCCAGTATCTGATCTTTCTGGACTCGGGATTCCTGCGGTACTGGACCACGCAGAAGAGAAGGGTCAGGCAGTTGATGAACATGAAGATCAGCGCATAGACGATCGAGCGCTGTCCCTTGTAAACCTCCGCCAGATAGGCCACAAACAGGATGAATACGATCGCGCCCCAGCCGAGCACGATATCGCGATTCAGCCTCTTTTCCAGATTGACCATGGCGTTTTTATTATCCTGCATCCTCGGTATCCCCCATGAACCCTGCTATTATATCAAACCCGTACACCCGAATCAACGCGCCCGTTTCTACACCCGCACCTCCGCTTCCATGCCGATGAGCGATTCATTGGCCGCAAGGACCGGCCGCACCTCTTCGGCGAGGAAACGCTCGACCTGATGCGCGCTCAGTCCGATGTATTTTGCGGGATCGAGATTCTTCGCAAGCTGCTCCTCATCCTGATGGAATTTGTCACTCGCGGCGATCCGGGAGAGCAGATCATTGTCGCCGCCCTCCTCTTTGATGATACGGCCGGCTTCCATCGAAAGACGCCGGATCTCCTCATGAAGCTCCTGCCGGTCCCCGCCGGCTTCCACCTCATCCATCATGATGTTCTCCGTCGCCATGAACGGAAGCTCCGCGGCCAGATGCTTCGCGATGACCTTGTCATAGACCACGAGACCGCCCGTCACATTGACCGCCAGTGTCAGGATCCCGTCCACCGCAAGGAAGGCCTCCGCCATGGCGATCCGCTTGTTGGCCGAATCGTCGAGGGTCCGCTCGAACCATTGTGTCGATGCGGTGAGCGCGGGATTTAAGCTGTTTGCGATCACATAACGGGAAAGGGCGCAGATCCGCTCACTCCGCATGGGATTCCGTTTGTATGCCATCGCGCTCGAACCGATCTGCCCCTTCTCGAAGGGTTCCTCCACTTCCTTCAGATGCTGCAGCAGCCGGATATCCGTCGCCATCTTGGAGGCCGTCACCGCAATCCCCGTGAGCACATTCATCACCTTGAGGTCCTGCTTTCTGGTATAGGTCTGCCCGGAGACCGCCACACAGGAATCGAAGCCCATCTTTTCCGCGATCATCGGATCGAGCCGATCCACCCGCTCCACGTCGCCATGAAAGAGCTCCAGGAAAGAAGCCTGTGTTCCGGTGGTCCCCTTGGATCCCAGAAGCTTCAGCCCCTGAAGCGCATCCTCCAGATCCTTAAGATCCATCAGATAATCCTGCAGCCAGAGGGAAGCCCGCTTCCCGACACTCACCGGCTGAGCCGGCTGGAAATGCGTGAACCCAAGCGTCGGCAGATCCTTGTATCTCTCCGCGAACCGGGCCAGCTGGTCGATCACATTGACCAGCTTCTTCTTCAGCAGGAGCAGCCCTTCCCGCATGGTGATGACATCGGTGTTGTCACCGACATAACAGCTGGTCGCCCCCAGGTGGATGATCCCTTTCGCATTCGGACACTGCACGCCGTAGGCATACACGTGGCTCATGACATCATGGCGGACCTCCCGCTCCCTCTCCTTTGCGACATCGTAATTGATATCCTCCGCATGCGCCTTTAACTCGGCGATCTGCTCATCCGTGATGGAAAGCCCCAGCTCCTGCTCGGTTTCCGCCAAAGCGATCCAGAGCTTCCGCCAGGTCCGGAATTTGAAATCCGGAGAGAAGACGAACTGCATTTCCTTGCTTGCATAGCGTTCGGATAAAGGGCTGGTGTATCGATCTGTCATGGGGTTCCTCCTCTTATTAAGATTCTACGTTTCTGCTCACCATATCGAGCACTTCGTCCGCATAATCGGGATAATCTCTTGCCAGGCGCTCGATCTCTTCCCTGGCACGTCCTTTGACCCGTTTCTCGTTGTAATCCATCCGTTCCCTCAGTGACTGCCGCTGGCGGTTCAAATGGTGGCGGATCTCCACCTCTTCCTTGGCATCCGCCAGCCCGGACAGCTGGTTCATCCAGGCATCCGGATACTGCAGGTGATAATTGCGCAGAAGCTGCAGAAGCTCGCGCTGTGACTCCATCAATGTCTTCTCGGATCCCCTGAGTCTCGCACGGTCGTCCTTTTCCTTCTCAAACAGCTCCGCCAGCTGCTTCAGCTCTCCGGAGTTCTTGACATTGTATTTGAGCACCATGTAATTGAGCAGATTCTGATTGTTGACATAGCGGATCTTGACGGTGTTCTGCAGAAGGATCAGCCGGGAGATCCCGCTGACCGTGCTCTTGCGTTCTCTGGCGGCATTCTGCGCCCGCGTGTAGAGGATCGTCGCGGCAAGCGCCGCAAAAAGGATCGTCAGGATCGTACCCAGACGGATATCCAGGGAAAACACCCGGGACAGCACGAAGAGCATGACCAGCACCACACCGGTCAGGATCGCCGTAAAGATCAGCAGCACCTGTGAGGTCGTCACCGTCCGGTCGATCTCATCCAGGCGGAAATCGTAGGCATCCCGCTCGTTGTCCAGCCGGCGCAGATCGTTCGTGATCTTTTTACGCCGGACCTCCGCCTCGGACATACGGTCAATGGTCTCCTGCGTCCTCGGACCGAGATCGTGCATCCGCTCAAAATCGCTCTGGGACATCTGCACTTCGCGGTTGTAGAATTGCTCCCTGCCGCGGCCGGCATCCAGGATCTTCCTCGCCAGCGCCGAGATCTCCGCCCGCTGCCTCTGCGGAAGCGCGTCGATCTCCTCCAGGTCATGCAGATACCCGGTCACCATCCGGTATTCATACTCCAGGTTGTCCATCTCAACCTGTGCCTCGGCGATCTGCTGTAAACAGGCATTCACGAATTCCCTGCGTTCCGCGGGGTCATCCATGTTCATGGAATCACGGTTGTAGACGATCTCGCTCCAGTTACCCGGCTCCTGTCTGTCCGGACGTTTCAGCCGATGCTTCAGGCCTCCCCTTTTGCCGATGCGCTTCCCCGTGACCGCAGCTGCCGCCCGTTCGGCCTCCTCGGCGCGCTCCTCAAAATACCCGTCGCCGGCAGTGATCTCTGCGGCTTCCGCGACCGCTGCTACCGCACCGTCTTCATCCCGGTATAATGTCCTGCCCCGGGAAGGGCGCCCCTTCTTAAGGAACCGTTTTTTTCTGCGCGGCCGCTTCATGCGATCGCCCTCTTAAAGGCCGCCAGAAGATCCTCCGCCAACTTCGCCGTCTCCTCATCAAAGGATTTCAGATTGCCGGTATCCAGACATACCTGCAGGGTTCCGACCAGATGATTGTCCGCCCCCGCGGCAAACAGATCCAGAGTCTCTCCGAGCTTCGTCTCCAGGGTCAGCGACTCCGGAGAGAGCTCGGGTCTCGCACCGATCACATCGATATACTCCTCTTCGCGCATCGACAATCTGAGTGCCGCCAGATAGGCCTCCTTCACCTCGGGATCATGCGACAGCTCATAGGCGCGCCCCATCCGCCTGGCCGCAGCCGCGTAATGGAACATCCTGGCGTAGATGACCCCCTCATCGTACAGGAGTCTGGCGATCACGATCTCATTCTGATCCTTCCGGTCAAAGCCGGCGATCCTTGCATGGGCCTCTGTCAGTCTCCCCTCCCGGATCAGGTATTCGATGATCTTTAACTTCTTTTCTACACCGTCACGGGAATCACCGTCACGCAACACCTCTTTGATCCGGATGCGCTCATCATCCGGGAAGAGTCTGATATAATCGAGGATCGTGCCGGCGTAGGCCGCCAGAGAGACGTCCTTGCGCTTTAACTCCCGCAGTTCCTCCGCCAGCGGTGCCAGACGGCACTCGCTCTCGAGCCAGTCGGGAAAATCCTCCGTAAAGCTGTCCCTGGTGAGCAGGTAGTCATTCCGGGCGATCAGGTGACAGAGTTCCTCGGCGGAAAAGACCCGGTTCTCCAGGAACGGAAAATCATATGGTCTGGACGCCAGCCGTCCGATACACAGGATCGGTTCCGTGATGACCCCGGGCGCAAGAAGCCCCTGCGAGCCCTCCCCCGCGGTCAGGCTGATGTACTTTTCCCAGTGGCCGCCGCTTGCCGGCGCCATATCACCGAAGCCCTCATCCACTACGGACAGCCTTGCGCGATCCACCGAGCGCATCTTCAGCTCCACCTGTAACCGCGTCATACGGCGCTCCCGCTTCGGCAGGCCGTCCAGCTCCAACACCTCGGTGTGTGCGCCGCTCCCGTCGAGCGGGGTGACGATCAGCGCGATCCTGGGGTCCTTGTCCAGCACCACCTCGATCGACGCACGGGCATCGTACCAGCTGGTCCCCGCATCCAGCAGGGCGTGATAATGCGAGGTCCCCTGTTTCTTCACACGAATCCCGATATTGGCCAGGATCTTGTCGGGACTCAGGAATACGGTCTGTTCCTGCGCCGCTGCCTCCGTCTCTCCCAGGCGGTCCTTCAGGCAGGCCACCGCGCCTTTGCTGAAGAGATTATTGCCCAGAAAGGCCTTGCGGGTGCGGCAGATATATTCTAACGACCTCTTAAGCCACCGTTCGTTGAAACCGTCACCGAGCAGGTAGACCGCCGAGACGATATGCCCCGAGAGCCTCTCCGTCACGATCTTCAAAAAGGCTTCATCTCTGGCGTCGTCCGAGGCGCCGCCCCCGGGGAGCGCTTCCTCCTCCGTGCGGACAACGCTCGCCACCTGCGGCCTGGTAAACCGATTGATCGAATGAAGATAGCTCACCGGCTGATCCTTCGGGCACCAGAAGGCAAGCACCTCCTGTGACCGGATATCCTCCGGCTGTCCGTTCAGATAGTAGTACAGACTCTCGGAAAGGGTACACCAGGAGATCTCCCGCGCATTCCGAACGGTTTTCTTAAGCTCCGCACAGACGGCATTTAATACCTGCGGAAGGCGCTCATCCAGCGTGCCGTGCAGCTCCTGCTCCGCTCCGTCCGCCCCGGCCTCGCCGATCGACCTGCCCGCAGCCTCCGGATAGATCACATCCGCCGTCAGCATGAGCGCCCGGATCACCTCCAGACCGGCGCCCGCACCCGCCGCTTCCATCACGGTCTGCAGCAGGAGCTTGCGCATGTACAGCAGCAACAGGGTGATCCCCGTATATCGTTCGCCTCCGATCGCGATCGTTCTCCCCTCACAGGCGAGCCGGATCAGATCCTCCGCGATCTCCGCGTCTCCGGCGCTGTATGCCTTGACCGCATCACGGCCGAAGATCCACTGCCCGTTATCCCGTCGTCTGGCAAGCACCAGCGGATGATCAAAATACTCCGCTCCGGCGATGGCAGAAAGTGTCTCGGCCTCAACGGCCCCCGGACGCAGGAAGCTCACCTGCGCGGTGTTCTCCGTGAGAGAAACCCCCGCAAGGATACCGCCGGACAGGGTCGCTGCCGACAGCTTCTTATCCTTCTGCTGTTCCTTATCCTCCAGCATCAACGCCATAGATCAACCCTCCCCGGGCAGCGGGAACAGTTTGCTGCTCAGGAAATCATTCCGACAGATCTCCTCGATCGCGGCGACCTCCGCCTCCCGGTCATTCTGCGTCCTCGCCTTCAGGAAACGGGCAAGGAGCGCATATCTGGTATTGCCCTCTGCCGTGTCCTCCGTGAGATCCCTTGCCAGGATACCGCTCGTGGTAAGCCTCTCCGTGTCATCTCCGATCTGACGCACCGTGAGATAATAGCAGATGCTCTCTCCCGGGAACAGCACTTCCCCATAGGTGAAGATTCCGGGATAGGGTTCGTGCATCCGCCGCGGGACAAATCTCCCCATCTGCGCGGACCCCTCCAGGATCCAGATCGTGACCGCACTTCCGGGAACCCCGGTGTACTGCACAAACTTCCTGCCATCCGCCAGAGCCAACTGCGGCACCCGGTCACTGTATACCGTAAGGAACGGCAGCTCGGTTTCCTCCTCTGTCAGGGCTTCCAGGAAGGTGTTCGTAACCTCCTCATCCCCGCGATGTGCGTTTCGGCAGGCCGGATCCGCATGAACCTTGAGCCATCCGAGCATCAGGCTCTTGGGCATCGTCTCCCCGGCATGCGCAAAGGCGCGGATCCGATCGATCATAAACGCTTCGGGCAGCTTGCCGCCGTGAAGCGCCTCCGTGCAGGCGCGCACCAGAAATGCCTTCTGTATATCGCTTCGCCCGCCGCCGGTCGCGACCGACCGGAAGACCTCTTCCTCTTCCGCCGCGTGTGCGCCGGTAAATAACAGCTGCGTCAGGATGCGTTCCGCCAGCCGGACCGGATCCACGGAGAAGGAGGTACAGGCACGATAAACAGCGGTTTCATCCCGCATGGCACCCTGATAATGATCCGCCAGATGACGAAGGACCCCTTCGTCGTACTTGCCCGTGCGGAATACCGCCCAGGCAAGCATGGTCGCGGCATCATCCTCCGGGAAATCCCCCCGGGCGATGGAACGGGTGCAGAGCCGGTAACATGTCTTCTCATCCGCATCGGACAGACCGAAACGGCGGATCCATTCGGCCGCCTGATCGTAGATCCCGGAGAGCACCATCATCTCCAGCGCATCGGAACGCTGTCTGCCGGACATCCGCTCCGGATGTGACTCCGGCAGATAATCTGCCAGCTGCCGGACAAAATCGTTGTCATAATAGAATCGGATCAGTGCGCAGGATACCTCGGTCCGTGCGCGCGGCATCAGGACATCCGAGGAGGCCAGCCGCCGATAACGATCCACATTGTCCGCCGTGATCGTCATACGATCCGCTTCTGTCAGATACAGATTGACGTTTCCGTTTCCCTCGCGCATATAGGGCAGGATATCCACAAGAGCGCTCTCGCCGAGGATATCCTTGAGCATCCTGGGCTTTTCTCCCTTTTTTCCTCCCCGGGCCGTGTAGATCTGCCGCCGTCCTCTGCGGTCCTCCGTGAGGATCGCCGCGTGCTCACTGTAGAGCGGGATCATGGCCTTGTCACTCATCACCGGGAAGACCCGTTCCGCGCGCAATCGGTCATAAACCACCACGATGCGCCGTACATCCGGATCCGATACGGAGAGTTCCGTGGTGTAGAGGGCCTCGAAGAACCGCTCCGCCCCCACCGGATCCTTGGGCGTAAAGGCGGCAAAATGCAGATACAGGATGCTCAGATTCCGGTCGATCCTTCCCCTTGCCATCTGCTCCGCGACAAAGCGCTCCATCTGGGGAACATAGGAGTGATACAGCTCGGGATCCTCCTCCCTGAGGGACAGGACACAGCGGTAGAGAAGCGCGTTCTTGTCATACGGAAGCTCCGAACGATAGGAGAAAAACAGCAACACCATCCGCGGGATCCTGGGAATCTCATCTCCCTGCGGCATGGGATACGCCATCATGTAATACTCGTACAGCCGGGTCAGCCGGGAATCCCGTTCCACCGCCCTTTCATACCAGGCAAACGCCTCCGCGTCCGTGCGCGCGTCCTTGATGAGCAGCGAGCAGGTCGCATCCACCGCTCCGGAATCGGGATCCTGATCATAACACGCCGACAGGATCCGATAGAGACGTTTGCTCCCGTGCTTTTCACGCAGCGCCATCCAGACAACCCGATCGATCAGCGGATGCGGGATCTCCCCTTTCCTCGCGGCAAAGCTTAAGCAATACAGGGTAAAATCATCAAACTTTTTAAGGTTCGTGGGATCCTTTCCCATGAGGTCGATGGCTTCGATATAGAGGATCGGACTCCGGCAGCCATAGGCGAACTGTTCCGCATAGAGCTTCATCCGGCGGGCATTTCCGGTAGCGCGGTCGTCATACAGAAATTGTGCCAGCCACGCGATCCGCCAGTCATCCGGGTGACGGGCGAGCATCCCCTTCAGGATCTCCTCCACTGCGCCGATCTTGGTATCCTCCCGGGAGATCAGCGTCTCCAGATAGAGGAAGTACGCCCGCATCGTCTCTCCGTAGGAACAGGTCTCCTCCACGCTGGTGCGCACCTTATCCAGTACCCAGATCGCTTCCGCCTCCCGGGACGCCGTGATCAGATAATGTGCCGTATAGAGCTGAAAGATCACATCCTCCGGCGCCATCGCGTTCATCCGCGAGACGATCTTCCCGGTCTCGATCAGCCATTCCCGGGAGCGCATCCGTCCCATGCGGTAATCGACATAGGTCCGGATCAGGTCGGCTTCCGCCTGCTGTTTTTCCCGTTTGCCGGCGCGGGACGTGACCCCTTTGATATCCGCTTCCGCAGCCCGCACACAGGTCACGGTGACCTGCAGCAGGGTATGGTTGTTCTTAAAGGTGATCCGTCCGTAGTTCCGGCCGGCATGAAGCTTATCAAAGCGGATGACGACCGGCAGCCGGCAGGTATTCCCGAGAAAATCGCGCTCTCTGACGGTATCCTTGACCACCTCCAGGAACGGGCCGTCGGTGATGATCTCCAGAGCCGTATAGCCCCAGCCGCGCCGGGTGATCTTGAGGATCTCTTCCGTATCCTCCGTCACCGCCTCCAGCAGGATCTCCGCGCGGTCCACCGTATAAGCCATCGGCTCCTTCTTGCGGATCGCGATCAGGAATTCCTCTACATGAAGTCCCTTCTCCTCCGCACCGGAATCCGTGCCGGAGAGGCCCCGGTAGATGCTGTAGTATTTCCGGTCAGCCCCACGGAAGAGGTGTAAGAGCCTTGGAGAATAGAAAAGATGCGCCGCTTCGTCGAAGTCGCGCCTCGCCAGATTGGCAAAGTGAAACAGATTCCGGATCTTTTCCTCGCCGGTCTCGTCCCGGATCACCGGATAGGGATCCCGCACGGTGACGCGGATGGTGAGCTCCTGCTCGCCGCAATCCGTTACGACGACAAATCGGCCGTCACAGGCATCACCCTCCTGCATTCCCTCCGTGCGGAAGGAAAAGCCGATCTCCTCGGAGGCACCGAAAAAATGCGGCGTAAGAACGCGAAAACGGGGCTCGTCCACAGTGACGAACCCCTCGATCGGGTGCCCGTTATCCGACAGAGCGAGAAACGACCCCTCGATCGTCTCCCCGGGATCAGCCGTCCATTCCGGCTGTTCCACCGAAAGGGAGAGCACACCGTGCTCCCCCTCCGGGATCTCCTCTATCAATCGTCTGATCTTTTCATCCATTAATCCTGAAAGAACGAAATCGTATTCTGAAGGTTGTCAGCCAAAACCTGCAGCTGCGCGGCAGACTCGCTGATGACGGAGAAAGTCGCGTTGAGCTCCTGCATGGAGGCGTTGGTCTCCTCCGTGGAAGCCGCATTCTCCTCCGAGATCGCCGACAGATCCTGAATGATCTCCACCAGGCTCATCTTGGCCTGATTCAGATCCTCGACACGGCTTGTGATCTGTCTCGAACTCGCCTCCACATTCTTGACGTTGGCGGACATGTCGATCATATCCTGCTGTGTGGAGGAGAGCTGCTCGCCCTGCGCGGCGAAATTCTCGTTCAGTCGATTCATGACCTCGACGGAAGCCTCGGAATCGGACAGCAGCCGCTCGACGATATCCTTGATCTGATCGGCGCTCTGCTTGGACTGATCCGCCAGCTTCTGGATCTGGGAAGCGACCACCGCAAAGCCCTTGCCGGCCTCTCCGGCGCGTGCCGCCTCAATGGAAGCATTGAGGGAGAGAAGGTTGGTCTCCTCCGCGATGTCCGTGATCGCATCGGAGAACTGGGAGATTCCCTTCGCACTCTCATTGGTGGAATGGATCGTGTTGTCGATCTCCTTGACGGAAGCCATGACCTCCTGACTCTGCGCGATCAGTTTCTCCATCGCGCCCATCGCATCGTCGCAGGACTTCTTCATCTGGCCCGTATAGTCATCCAGCTGGCTGACATTGTCACTGATCTCATCGATATCCCGGCCGATACCGTCCGTATTGGCCGCTGCGGTCTGGATGCTCTCCGCCTGGGAGACCGCCCCCTTGGAGACCTCGCCGATGGCGTCGGACACCTGGCTCGAAGCTGTGGATGCCTGTCCGGCAGACTCGGAGAGCGAACTGCTGGAATTGTGCAGCTCCTCGCTCATCTGACGGGTCGTGCCGATGACCTCGGCGATCTTTTCCTTAAACTGCTTGGTGCTGTCTGCAATGGTTCCCAGCTCATCCTTCCGGGAAAGGAGTGTCTCATCGACCTCTGCCCGGAGATCACCGGAAGCCAGCTCATTGATGCTGTCCGCGATGCCGGCCATCTTCTTGGAGGTCTTGAGCGCCACCATCATGCCGAGAACCAGAACCATACCGACCAGTGCCACAGCGACCGCCACCATGGTCAGGATGATCCTGCGGATCGCCGCGGTCACGCCGCTGCTGGCGCGTCCCGCAAAGACCATACCGACGCGGGTGCCGTCCGGCTGTATCAGCGGGGTGTAATAGGCACTGTAGGGCTGCCCGTTGATGACCAGATCCGGAGCGTAGAAATCCTGCCCCTGGGTGACCACCGTGGCATAGACCGCATCGCCGGCCTGTGTCCCGTTCATGCGTTCGCTGGTACCCGCTTTTATCAACGTGGTGAGCATCCGGGTCTTGCCGAAGAAGAGCGTGTACTCGATGCCGGTCTTACTCTTGATCCCGTCGAGGATGTCATCCCGGCCGGTGACGATGTGGCCGCCCTTGTACAGATTGCCGCTCTCGTCCAGTGTCCAGTCCCCTGTATAGATCCGCCCCAGCTCATCATCGAGGTGTTCACAGGTCGCCTTGAGCTCCTCCTCGATCAGGCTCTCGTAGGTGTTGCTCAATTCCACACCCGCGATGATCGTGATGATCGTCGTAACCGCGATCAGCGCTCCGAGCGCGATCAGAATGATCTTGATCAGGATTTTCCGGTTTCGTTTCATCGGTGCCGCCATAGTCTACTCCTTTTCCATGCTGTTAAACCTGCTGATCCAGATTCTTGTAAAAAGCCACCGCTTCCTTAAGATCCTCCTCATTCGGCCGGCCCTTAAACGCTCCGCCGATCACCTTGAGGGGACCGAAGGTACAATACCCCTTGGTGTGCCAGGTCCCGAGGATCCTGGCATTTCGTTTCTCCATCATCCGGCGCATATCATCGCCGTAGGTCTTCCCGTTCATCGCACTGGTATAGAGGAGAAAGGTTTCCTTTTTGTCCGGAAGGTTGATCTGGGCAAAGGTGAGGACCTTCTTGGCAAACTGTCCGCCGTAGATGCCGGAGGCAAATCCGATCCGCTCATAACCCGACAGATCGATCTCGATCTTGGTCGCCGCATCAATCAGGGTTACTTCCTCCGCAGCCGCAGCGATCGCTTCCACAATCTTTCGCGTGTTGCCGTGATGCTCCGAGTAATAGACGATCGCCGTCTTCTTCATCCAGTCTTCCTCGCCTTATCCCCCTCTAAGCCCGCCCGGACAGGGCACATACAGGTATAAATATAGCAGAAGCGCGATTAAATAGCAATAGGTATTTTTTTCACCTGTTCCCCCGCCTGATAGTTCTCCAGCGAGACATCCTCCGGCGTGAAATCGTAAAAGTCGTGCTTATCCGGGTTGAGGCGGAAGACCGGCGCCGGATACGGCGTCCTTTCGATCAGCTCCCGGATGATCGGGACATGGCGGTCATAGATATGGGCATCCGCGATCACGTGCACCAGCTCTCCTGCGATCATATCGGAGGCCTGCGCGATCATGTGCAGCAGTACCGAATACTGCACGACATTCCAGTTATTGGCTGCCAGCACATCCTGTGAGCGCTGGTTTAAGATCGCATTGAGCACAAGCTTCTCCTGTCCCTTCTCCTGCGTCACATTAAAGGTCATGCTGTAGGCACAGGGATAGAGGTTCATCTCGTGCAGATCCTGATGCACATAGATATTCGTCAGGATCCTGCGGGAAAACGGGGTGTGCTTCAGATCATAGAGCACCCGGTCGACCTGATCGAACATCCCCTCCCGGTACTGATGCTTCACCTGCATCTGATAGCCGTAGGCCTTGCCGATCGATCCGTCCTCATCCGCCCATTCATCCCAGATGTGCGGCTTGAGGTCGTGGATATTGTTGGATTTCCTCTGCCAGATCCAGAGCACCTCGTCCGTGGCACTCTTGATCCCGGTGGGACGCAATGTCAGGATCGGGAACTCCTTCCGCAGGTCATACCGGTTCACCACCCCGAACCGCTTGATCGTATAAGCACTCGCTCCGTCCTCCCAATGCGGGCGAACGGCCTCTCCCTCTGTCGAGGTACCGTTCTCGAGGATATCCCTGCACATTTGGATGAATATCTCGTCCGCGTAACTCATATCATACCTCCGCTCCCCTGTTTCCGCGCGAAGTCAGCCTGCCCGACCGCAGAGACGCCTCGCGCCGTCCGTATGCGTGTGGGCCTAATTCTTCCGGTCCCACTTGTCGCACAGCGCCGTAACCTGATCCGCAAATTTGGCAAGATCCTTATTCGACAGTCCCTCGTTGCGCCCGATGATGGCGATGAGCCTGGCGCCGGCGGCCTTAAGACGCTCAAAGACATCGGAGACGGCGCGTCTGGCTTTCTTCTTGACCGGGATCGGCACCGCCTCATAGACGAAGCGGTCCGCGATGGGATCGTAGATCGTGCCGCTGTACGGCGCATAGGCCTCCAGATCCTTCGTGCGCCGAAGCAGCTCCGCAAAGCCCGCCGCCACGGTATCCTCCCCGTGTACAACAAAAACCCGCTGCGGCTTTTGCCGGAATCCGGAGAGCCACTCTAAGAGTCCGTTCTTGTCCGCATGACCGGACAGGCCGATGATCTTGGCGATCTCCGCCCGCACATCCACGCTTTCACCGAAGAGCTTGACTTCGGTCGCCCCGTCGACGATCGCTCTTCCCAGCGTCCCCACCGACTGATAACCGACAAAGAGGATCGTGGATTCCTCCCGCCAGAGATTGTGCTTCAGATGATGCTTGATCCGCCCCGCTTCGCACATGCCCGATGCCGAGATGATGACACTGGGGACCTCGACAAAGTTGATCGCCCGGGATTCATCCGGGGTGATGGAGAGCGTGAGTCCGGGGAAGGTGAGCGGATTGATGCCGGACTTAAGGAGCTTCTGCGTCTCATCGTCGTAGCAGTCCCGCTGATTCCTGCGAAAGATCTCCGTGGCTTCCACCGCCAGCGGACTGTCCACAAAGACCGGGAAATCATCCACTGCCGTGACCAGATGCTCCTGCTTGATGCGTCGCAGATAAAAGAGCAGCTCCTGTGTGCGTCCCACCGCAAAGGACGGGATGACCACATTGCCGCCGCGGGCAAAAGTGCGGTTGAGCACCTTGACCAGATCCCCCATCACATCGGGCTCCACCACACTGTGCAGCCGATCGCCGTAGGTGGATTCCATGACGATGATATCCGCTTCCTCCGTCAGCTGCGGCTCCCGGATGAGCGGCTGACGGTGATTGCCGATATCACCGGAAAAGACGAATTTCCTGCGGTTGACCCCTTCCCGCGCCCAAACCTCGATGCTGGCACTCCCGAGCAGGTGTCCGATATCCGTGAAGCGGATCGAGACCTCGCCGGCTCCCTGGCTGTCGGCAAAGATGCGGATCTCCTCGCCGTAATCACAGGGGACAAAGCACTTGAGTACCGCGAGCACATCCTCCATCGAATAGACCGGCTCTGCCTTCTCGATCTCCTTGTTGCGCTTGCTCTTGCGGTTTCTCCACTCCGCTTCCTGCGACTGGATGTGTGCGCAGTCACGCAGCATGATGTCACAGAGATCACAGGTGGCCCGGGTGGCAAAGATCTGTCCGGCAAACCCGCGGGCCGCGAGAAACGGCAGCATCCCGGAGTGATCGATATGCGCGTGCGTCAGCAGGACATAATCGATCTTGGCCGGCGCGACCGGAAGCGGCGCATTTTCAAAGTCATTGCGCCCCTGCTCCATGCCGTAGTCTACGAGGATCGTCTTGCCGCAGACCTCGAGACAATGGCAGCTCCCCGTCACCTCATGGTCCGCTCCGATAAATGTAAGTTGCATAATTCCCCTCCAGAAGATACACTTATTCTATCATGTCAGCAGAGAAAACGACACAGCGGAAATCAATTTTCGATGATCTGGATGTTATACCGGGTTTTTTAAGCGGAAGCTCCCTCAAGCTGATCGCCGTCGTGACGATGACCATCGATCACTTCGCAGCCGGCGTGATCTACGCCATGCTGGTCATGCACGCGCTGCCGGGGGATATGACCTTTGATGAGCTGTATCGAATCTATCAGATCCTGCGGGGCATCGGCCGGACCGCCTTCCCGATCTACTGCTTCCTGCTCGTGGAAGGTCTCCTGTACACCCGAAGCCGCATCCGGTATCTGCGAAACCTGATCCTGTTCGCCCTTCTCTCGGAACTGCCCTTTGACCTGGCGCTGCCGGAGAATCTTTCGGACATGATGTCCACCGATATCCCGGCCGTGCTGTATGAAAGCCGCTTCTATCTCATGGAGCACCAGAATGTCTTCTGTACTCTCGCGATCGGTCTCGCCGCATGCTGGGCCATTGATGCCATCCGACAGCGTCTGGGCATGCGGTTCGTAACCGCCTTTTCCGCCGTGCTCATCGGTATCGCCGCCTGCCTGTTCGCCAATCTGCTCCACACGGACTATCACGCGGTGGGCGTTCTGATGATCCTCGCCTTTTATATCCTCCACCCGCTGCGGATCGGTGCCGCCGCCCTCGGATACACGGCATTGACGACCGGTCTGGTCATGGAGGAGTGGAGCTTCCCCGGATTCTTCGCGATGCTGTTCTACAATGGGAAACGCGGATTTCTGGGCCGCTCCGCCGCGGCGAAATACTTCTTCTATATCTACTATCCCGCACATCTGATGCTCTTTTTCTTCCTGCGGGTGGCGGTCCTGAACCGCTTCTTCTGATCAGGTATTCTTTCTCCAGGTCGCCGGCTTAAAGAGGATCAGCATCGGCAGGATCTCCAGACGTCCGGCCAGCATATCAAAGATGAATACCAGCTTGGAAAATGAGGAAAAGGAAGCGTAGTTACCGGTGGGCCCCACCAGTCCGAGTCCCGGTCCCACATTATTGAGGGTCGCTCCCACCGCTGTGATCACGGTCTCGAAATCAATGTCATTGAAGGACACCAGAAGGGCCGAGACCGCAAAGATCAGGATATACAGGATCGCGTAGGCGGAGACCGACTTCACGGTCTGCTCATCCACTCCCTTGCCGTCCATATGCACTCTCCGAACGCTCCGCCGATGCGTCACAAAGACGATCTCGTTGGCAGCGCTCTTGATGAGGATCAGCAGTCGCGAAACCTTGAATCCGCCGCCGGTGGAACCGGCGCAGGCTCCGATGAGCGTCAGCAGGACGATCAGCATCCGCGATGCCTCCGGCCACAGATTGAAATCCTTCGTGGCAAATCCCGTCGTGGAAGTGATGGATGCCACATTGAACAGCGCATGATGGAAGGTGAGCGGCAGCGACATCCCGGAGGATCCGAGATTCCGCAGGGTGATGAGGATCGCCGCGCCGAAGACCATCACGAGATAGGCGCGGATCTCTTCGATCTTCCAGACCTTCCTGCCCTGACCGATAAAGAACAGATACCAGGCATTGAAGTTGATACTGCAAAGGATCATGAAGATCGTGATGACCGCCTGCGACGCGACGGAATAGGCGCCGACTCCGGCATCCGTCACGGCAAAGCCGCCGGTCCCCACCGTGGAAAAGGTGATCGTGATGCTGTCATAGATCGGCATGCCGGTGAGCTTGAGCAGAATGATCTCGATCACGGTAAAGACGATGTAGATCATGTACAGGATCTTGGCGGTGCTGCCAAGCTTGGGCACCAGCTTGGATGCTGTCGGCCCCGGGCTCTCCGCCCGCATGAGGTGCATCCCGTAGCCGTCCGCCATCGGCAGGATCGCCAGGATAAAGACCAGGACTCCCATACCGCCGATCCAGTGCGTGAAACACCGCCAGAACTGGACACTGTAGTCCATCCCCTCCACAGTGGTCAGGATGCTCCCTCCGGTCGTCGTGAATCCGGAAACCGTCTCAAAAAGCGCATCCACCGGGTTCGGGATGGCGCCGCTCACTACGAAGGGCAGGCTTCCCACGATACTTAGGACGATCCAGGAGAGGCTGGTGGCGACAAAGCCCTCCCTGGCGTAGAATTCCCGTTTCTCCGGCTTTTTTCGCCCGCAGAAATATCCGATGATGCCGGACCCTACCGCGATCACAAGGAAGATCCGGCAGGGCGCCCACTCCCGGTACAGGACCGCCACCAGCACCGGCAGGAGCAGGAGCAATCCCTCCACTATAAGGAGCCGTCCCAGCAGAAAACGCAAAAACCCGTAATTCATAGCAGGATATCCTTAAGACTCCGGATCTTCTCCGTCGTCACCACGATCACATTGTCATGCTCCCGTATCTCATCGCGGCCGCCGGGAATGATGATCTCTGTCCCGCGAATGATGCAGGCGACCAGCGTGCCCGGCTTGAGCTTCAGCTCCATGAGCGGTTTTCCGCCGACGGCACAGGCTCCGTTCACACGGAACTCGATGACCTCGGCTTTGCCGTCCGCCAGACGGTAAAGAGACTCTAAGCCCTCCTGACCGCTTCCCACCATCCCGCGCACATATCGCACGATCCGGTTTGCGGTGATATTGCGGGGATAGATGATACTGCCCAGATCCATCGCGCCGATGATCTCATCGTAGGAGACACGGTGCACCCGCGTGATCCGTTTCGCCTCCGACACCGTCCCCGCGTACATGGACAGCATGATATTCTCCTCATCGAGGTTGGTAAGCGCCACAAACGCCTCCGCATCCTTTAACCCCTCCTCCAGGAGGAGCTCCTTCTCCGTGCCGTCCCCGTTGATGATGAGCGCATCCGGGAGATTCTCGGACAGCTCCTCTGCCCGCTTCCTGTCCCGCTCGAAGATCTTGACCCGGATCCCCATGGACAAAAGCTGCTCCGCCAGATAGAAGCCGGTATCCCCTCCGCCGATGAGGAAGGCGGAGCGCACCCTCGCGGTCGCCAGGCCCAGGTTCTTAAAGACCCGGGTGATATTCCGCCGCGACCCGACAAAGCTGACCTCGTCTCCCTCCCGCAGGATAAAGCGCCCGTTGGGGATGAAGAATTCCTCTCCCCGCTGCACCGTCCCCACCAGGACACCGGAGAGCAGATCCTGCGGAAGATCCATCAGTGCCTTGGTCACGAGCTTTGAGTGGGCATCCAGCTTCACCCGCACCATCTCGGCGCGCCCTTTTGCGAAGGTCTCGATGGAACTGGCAGAGGGGAAGATCAGAAGTCTCGCCGCATCCACGGCTGCCGCTTCCTCGGGATTGATGACCATGGAAAGCCCCAGCTCCTCCTTGATATAGCCGATCTCCCGTTTGTAGATCGGATCTCTCACCCGGGCGATCGTATGCTGCACACCGGCCTTTTTGGCGATCAGACAGCACAGAAGGTTCCGCTCGTCTCCGGGCGTCACGGCGATCAGCAGATCCGCCTGTTCCACGCCGGCATCCCTGAGGACCTGGAAGCTGGTGCCGTTTCCGACGACCCCCATACAGTCAAGACTGTTGGAGATATCACCGATGATCTCTTCCTCCGTATCGATGACCGTGACACTGTGCCCCTCCGCCAGCAGAAGCCGGACCAGAGTACCGCCCACGTTGCCGCAACCTACGATGATTATCTGCATCCCGCCACCTCAATATGCCCGGATCGTATCCGCGCTTTTTCTGAACAGCTCCTCAAAGTCATCATCCTCCGCCTGTGCATAGGTCACGGTAAACACCCGATTGGCAGACAGGATGAGATAGATCTCCGACCGGATCGTCTTGCTCGCCCCGCCGATCTCCGTACTGATCCGGAATCCCGGAAAGCTCGCGCCGTCCGCGTCCCGCTTCACCCGGATATTGACAAAGGAAGTCACCTTGAGTGTCATCCCGTCCGCCAGAGCGGCTCTCGCTTCCCGTTCAAATCTCTGGGCCGTCAGGGAGGTATAATCCCTTCTGGTCATGGGGACCTCCTCGCCGCGTGCGACCATCTCCCGCCGCTCGGCATTGGTATATCGCTTCTCCTCGTCAAGCGGCACGCTCGTCACGGTGATGCAGGCGGCGTCCAGCGGCCAGTGCTCCGTGACATACTGTCCCGGCTGATCCCCGGGGACAAATTCCGGCGGGATCACTACCGCGAAGGAGTTCGCAGCGATCAGACTCTCCGCCGTCGCTCGCCCCTCTCCGATCTCCATACGCGGCGGCTCCGCGGCCGCCTCCGGTTCCGTTGCCGCCGTCGCTGCGGTCGCCGCTGTCCCCGCCTCGGCCGCAGCAGAGGAGGCGGTCCCTCCTTCCGCCGCCCGGGCACTTGTCAGAAAGGGATACAACGAAAGACAAAGGGCGGCCATCAGGGCTGCCGATCCCCACCGGACACCCGTCTGTCTCACCCTCTGTCTGATACGGTCTGCGAACCGCTCTCCACTCGTCATCCTGATCCTTCAGAACCCGCGGACCCTGCAAGCCTCCCGGCTCACTGCTCCGCTGCGCTGTCCTCTTCGATCAGCTTAAGATTCCGCTCTTTATTCTGTTTCCGGCACAGTTCCACAAACCGGTCGAGTGCCATTCCGTTCAGCTGCCTGTTGGAGCCGCGCACATTGACGGACACCGTCTGCTCCGCGGCCTCCTTATCCCCAAGCACCAGGATATAAGGATCCTTGAGGTTCTTGAACTTCTTGATCTTTTCCTTCATGTTGCTGTCGGACAGATCGCACTCCACGCGGACACCCGCCTGTGTCAGCGCCTCCTCCACACGTTTCGCGTATTCGTTGTGTTCCGTGCGGATCGGGACGATACCTACCTGATAGGGAGACAGCCAGAACGGGAATGCTCCCTTGAAGTTCTCGATGATGATACCGATGAAGCGCTCCAGAGAACCGTAGATCGCGCGATGGATGACCACCGGCATCTGCATGCTCCCATCCTTATCCTGGTAGGTCAGACCGAAATTGTGCGGCAGCTGGAAGTCGAGCTGCACCGTGCCGCACTGCCACTCACGCCCAAGCGCGTCCTTGATCTGCAGATCGATCTTGGGACCGTAGAAGGCGCCGTCGCCCTCGTTGATCTCGTAGCCGCCCTCCCCGTACTTCTTGTCGAGGATGCGCTTCAGCGCCGCTTCTGCGCGGTTCCAGACCTCGATATCCCCCATGAAATCCTCGGGTCTCGTGGAAAACTCCGCGCGGTAGGTCACGCCGAAGGTCGCATAGATCTCATCGGCGATCGCCATGATATCCGCGATCTCCTCCTCGATCTGACTCTCCATGACAAACGTGTGATCATCGTCCTGACGGAATTCCTGCACACGGAACAGACCGTTCATCTGACCGGACTTCTCCTTGCGGTGCAGCACATCATATTCACTGTAGCGGATCGGAAGCTCTTTGTAGGAATGCACGGTCCTCTTGTAAGTCATCATCGCATTCGGACAGTTCATGGGCTTGGCTGCCATCGTATCGACGTTCTCCCGGTTGTAGACGACCGTCTCCCTGCCGAGCCGGACCTCGATGGTCTTGGCCTCCGGATCATCGAGCTCCCGGACATCCTCCACGACATTCGGGATCTGGGCATCCGCCTTAAGCCAGCCCGACAACCCGGGTACCATGAACATGTTGTTGATGTAGTGCGCCCAATGGCCGCTGATGAGCCAGAGCTTCTTGTTGTTGATGAGCGGGGCGGAGATCTCGGTATAGCCGTGCTTCTCCTGGATCTCGCGCGAGAACTTTAACAGCTCCTGATACATCTTCCAGCCGCGGGGAAGCCAGTACGGCATGCCCGGCGCCGTCTCATCAAACATGAAGAGGGAAAGCTCCGCGCCGATCTTCTTGTGATCCCTCTCCAGCGCCTCCTGGACGAGCTTTAAGTGCTCCTTCAGCTCCTCCTTGCTCGGATAGGCGTACAGATAGATCCGCTGTAAACTGTCCCTCTTCTCATCGCCGCGCCAGTAAGCGCCGGATACGGACCGGATCTTGTACGCCACGCTCATCAGTTCCTGCGAATTCTCCACGTGCGGCCCGCGGCAGAGATCGACAAAATCCTCTCCCGTTCGATAGATCGTGATGATCTCATCCTCCGGAAGATCCCGGATCAGCTCCGTCTTAAACTTCTGCCCTTCAAACAGCTCAAGTGCCTGCTCCCTTGAGACCTCTTCTCTCGTCCAGTCTTCCCTGCGCTTGATGATCTCGCGCATCTTCTCTTCCAGCGCCTTAAAATCCCCCTCACCGACGGACGCCGGGATCAGGAAATCGTAGTAGCAGCCGTCCTCGATCTGCGGTCCGATCGCGTACTGTACTTCTTTCCCATAGATCTCGATCACCGCTTTGGCCAGGATATGCGCCAGCGAATGCCGATATACCTCTAAAAACTGTTCTCTCTCCATAACTTATCCCTCAAACCGGTTGGCACCGTTCTTGCCGTGACATTTCTTGTACTTTTTGCCGCTCCCGCAGGGGCAGGGATCATTGGGATAGACCTTGACCGCCTTGCGCACCGTCCGGGATGCCTTCTGTTCCTTGTACAGCTCATGCTGCTTCTCTTCGGGGAAGATGTCATTCCACTCCGGAAGCCCGTAGAGCCAGTCCGCCTCGGCAGCGACCATGTTCTTGTACAGGAGTTCCTTGTCAAAACCGAGACCCACCTCGGTATCCTCGGTCATCTCTTCGATCGGATTGGGCGTTTTCAGGCTGTCATTGATCCCGTCCAGGAAGCCGGTCATCGTCATGATGTCCACACCGAAGCGCTCGGCGAGCTCGCTGACGGTCCCCCGCACCTCGTCGTCCGGGGTCTTTAAGATCTCGGCGTAGATGTCCTTTTCTCTGGCGAAATAATCACTCCACAGTTTCTGAAGCTGTCCGCGGTCCGCGGTCTCCGAATATGCCTTCGCGTGCCACTCTTCCAACAGGGCCATGGCCTGTATCCTCCTTCTTCCGTATACTTTCCGTATCCCGATGACAGATAAAAAGATGAGAAGAATTATAATCCACTCAGATAGGAAAAACAAGGGAAAATGCTTGCGCTTTAGCGAGTTGGCGTGCTACAATGTTGAAGTGCTCTTCGGTCCCGCGACCGTCGAACGCAGCATCTGAGTTGATTTTTGACAAAAAGGAGCCGGAAATGAATCAGAAGCTGAAGCAGGCCTCGGTGGATCGGATGTTCGATGCCATCCTGTGTCTCAAGGACAGAGATGAGTGCTATCGTTTCTTTGAGGATCTCTGCACGGTCAACGAGCTGCTTTCGATCTCACAGCGCTTCGAGGTGGCGACGATGCTCACGGAGGGAAAGACCTATCTGGAGATCGCCGAAAAGACAGGGGCCTCCACCGCCACGATCAGCCGCGTCGGCCGATCGCTCAATTACGGCAGTGAAGGATATGCCCTGGTCTTTGATCGTCTGAATGATATTCAGATCCCGGCCGAGAAATCCGGTTCCCGGGATCGGAGCTGAGGGAGCGGATCCGCTCCTCAGCGTCTTCTCTTTTTCTTTTTGGAGCGTCCCCCCGATCTGCGGGGCTTTAACCCGAGTGACGGGATCTCCCCCGGTTTCTCCTCGAATTCCGGCAGCAATACCGGCTCTGTAAACTCCGTTTCCAGTCTGGGATCGGAGTCTTCGTTTCTCTCCGCCTGCGGCGTTTCCTCCGCGAAGGGTTCCCCGGAAACAGGCTCTTCCTGCGTTGCCTCCTCCTCCGGCGGAACTTCTTCCGTCAATGCCGCCTCTGCCGGTACCGTCTCCCCGACCTCAGCGGTTTCGATCGGAGTGTCCGCTCTCACAGGGGTCTCCGGCGTTTTCTCTTCCTCCGTTCCCTCTGCCGCCGCTTCGATCGGTCGTTCCTCTGACGCATTCTCAGGAGCCGGCTCCGCCGCGTCCTGCGGTGTCGCAACGGCTTCCGACGGTTCCCTCTCCGATGCGGATTCTTCGGTCGATGCGGACGTCTCTCCGATCGGTGTTTCCTCCGTTGTCGCCGCCGCTGCCGGTGCTTCTGCCGGCATTTCCTCCGCGGC
>JAFPTK010000045.1 GCA_017400305.1 Lachnospiraceae bacterium
AGATATGAGAGCAAAGAAAAAGAGGGTCTTACTGTTTATTGTCATATTGCTTATACTCACAGCGACTGTTGGGGCTGTGTTTCAGTTTACCCAGGTCGGTTACCTGACGACTGTTCCGTACCGGTCTGCATTTACGGAAATTGCCTCTCGCGTTTACATCAACAGAGATTATGCAGGAGATCGGCAAGAGCTTCTTGAGATGATCGAACAGGCCAAGGATCGTGTCAGGACTTTTTTCGGTGAACTACATTTTCAGGATGAGACAATCCTCATCATCTGTGATGATGAGAAGCTGACTCGGAAACTCGGAGAAGATCACGGCACGGTTATCGTTTCTTTTCCTGCCAAGGCACATTACATCTGTATATCTGATGAGTATCTCGAACTCGATATTCTGGCACACGAGATCACCCATGCGGAACTGCACTCGCGTCTTTCAGCCGAAGCACAAAAAACAATTCCGACGTGGTTCGATGAAGGGATTGCTTTACAGAATGACTACCGGGAGAAATACAGTGAAGCGCAATGGATCACGCAGACCGACAACGGAAAAAACGCAGTTGCACTTGAGGATATGGACACCCCGGCAGAGTTCTATGCGGGGGAAGCGGAGGACAGGCGTTTCCGTTATCTGAATGCGAAGCATGAACTCGATTTATGGATGACAATACACGGACAGTACGGTTTATTGGAACTGTTTGATAAGCTAAATGATGGGGCTGATTTCATCACTGCGTATGACAGTTAGATTCCGGTTTGTTGCTTATCACGGATAGGGACAGTAGATTTATTTAACATCTTAAAGATAAACCCTCTCATAACATAAGCGTAACGATCAAACGCTTATAAAAGGGAGGGATATTTTATGTCTTATGTTCAGATCTACCCCAAAGATACAAAACGGAATAACGAAGCGTACCTGATGCCGTGGGAGTCGGATGCGATTTGCTACAACTTCCATGTACCCGAGGTGTTCATACCGGATGACGCGATCGAGGAGATGATCACGGATCCGCTTAAGGTCGAGACGCTGGTGGTGACGGCAGATCTTAAGGACTACGATTTTATCGAAAAGATGAAGAATCTTAAGCAGCTCTATCTGTACCATGCAGGAAACTTCTGGGATCTGTCGGTAATAAAAGACCTGATATATCTCCGGCAGTTATGCATCATGCATTCCGAGGTGCTGTGCCTTGACGGTCTGAACGAGCTTCTCATAAATAAGAAGGAGGCGCTCGATCTGGATTCAAACAGTCTTGCGGCAAGGATCACATACGGAATAGAAGGGATCTTTATCCATTCCGATGAATCCAGGCTCCGGCTCACGTCCATATACGATTACGGAGTAACCATCGGGGAACTGAACCTGATCCTGTATACGGGAGACTGCAGGGAGGAATCTTCTCCGGATGAAATAACCGGAGTCTCCCTTGACCGGATCCGGGATCGGGAAAAGACGGGATCAAAAAAGCACAGAGGTCCGTCGGACAGGATCAGAGCAATTGTCGCCGGATCAAACGGTGAGTACGAAGTTGCGGAGATCAAAAAGGGTTCGGAATCCTTAAGAGCCATCGTCGGAGGAGATATCGAAGGCCTGACCTTTGCCGGACACACCGACTTTATCCTGTTCATCAATGAGATCGGGAAGATCATGGGACTCCCGGTCAATACACTGGCAAGCGTCTTTTCCCTTGAGTTTGTCAGTGAGATCCCGATCATACACGGTGAAGTTGTGATATGCGGTCTGGATGAGGAGGGGGATACCTGTGACCTGACCGATGAGCAGATCGATGCGTTTATGAAGATACTTCGTGAGATCCATTGACATTCTCGGGAATCCGAATATGAAACAAGCCATAATATTGAGAACGAAACGGAGGGGATCAACAGGAAGAACATGATGAAAGATTATTTGGTCGTGCAACGGACAACCCTGGGAAAGGAGTATCATATGATCCATGTGTTTCAGAACGGGACGATGTTTGATGACGAACAGCTGATTGAGAACAGAGACGAGTTACTTATCTGCAGGAGAAATGAATTGGTACCGGAGAATCCTCCGGTACTTGCGAGTGGGATCGAGGGCCTTCTGGAATACCGGATCAACAGGAACAAAAGACACCCGGATTGCATATATCAGGGGTATGACGAGGCAGAGCATAAGTATTTCGGTAAGTCAAAGACGGCAGAATATTTTGAGATCCTATACGGGATCGATCCGTTTGAGATCGGAAGCAGCGACACGATATTTAACTGCTGGTCTTTCCTGAAAAGATTTTTGGAAGGAATGTCCCGGGAACACCGCAGCGATGAGGAATATGCCCTCAACCATCTGGATGAGATATTTGACGGATATGAAAAGATAAGGCGCAAACTGGATAAACTGGCGGATTATCATCACTGTCTTGCCAATCTGATGCCGGCCCCCGTGGGATTTAACGGGAGCAGATCCCATGACGGAAAGGGAAACTACCATAGAGATAACGATATGCCGGATATTTATTATAAAAGATCGGAAAAGGATTTTCCGCAGATGTACCGGTGGATCAATGAACATATGGAGGATTATTCTCTGCAGATTTTCAAAGAGTATGAGTCATACTGCAGGGACGGACAGGCAAAGGAACCGGTGTCGGATGATCCCGTTGAATGGGTCCCGTTCGAATATAGTGTTGACAATGCGATAGCGTGTATCGAATGGAGAGCCATGAAGATATTTAACAGATGGTACGAACGAGTGTAATATTGGCAATTTCCCATGTGCGGTATACAATAGGAATGATCCTGACAAAGGGATCATTTCGGCAAAGAATCAATCGGACAGGAGGTCGTCATGTTACTGCTGATCAACGCATGTGTCAGAAAAGAATCCCGCACCAGACGGCTCACCGATGCCCTGCTGGAGCGGCTGCAGGAGGAGCGATCGGATGAAGTGCAGGAAGTGAATCTCGCGGAGATCGCTTTCCCCGTGGCGGACGAAGCGTTTCTTGAACGGAGGGACGCCTGGATCGCAGGGGAAGAGTGGTCGCGGCCCATGTTTGATCTCGCGAGACAGTTTGCATCCGCCGATACGATCGTCGTGGCGGCACCTTACTGGGATCTCTCTTTTCCGGCAGCACTCAAACAGTACTTCGAGCAGATCAATGTAATGGGCATCACATTTCAGTACACGCCGGAAGGAACCCCGATGCCCTTATGCAGAGCGTCAGGGCTCTATTACGTCACCACCGCCGGCGGCGCCTTTGTCCCGGAAGAGTACGGCTTCGGATATGTCAGGACACTGGCACAGAGCTTCTATGGCATAGCGGATGTTCATCTGATCAAAGCGACCGGCTTCGATATCGCCGGCGCCGATGTGGACGCCATCCTGCGGGAAGCGATCCGGAACATCAAAATTCATTAGGCATTTCTGCGAAAGCGACGTAGTAAAGTCCCCGTTTGTTTTTTGCTCCGTCAGCCGCAGCAGATCCGGTGACACACCGTGAGCTTCCTCCGTGTCAGATGCCGAGGTTCATATCCTTCGAGATCTTATCCAGTCCCGAATCCTTCATTTCCTGCTGGGCGTAGGCGGCAGCTCTGCGGTGGCGGTTTTTCTCGTCTTTGATCTCTCCGAATTTCTGAGCGTAGAGCTTGGCGAAACTGACCTCCTTGACGTGCTCCTCATCACGGACTTCACCATAGAATTTCTGGCGATCCCCCCGCAGGACATCCGCATGGTCAAAGCATTCCAGGATGCACATGGCGCCGGCGAGCCTGGCGGCACCGGTCGCGGTCATGTTCTGGATCCGCTTATCTCCGAGCTTTCCTTCCTCCAGATTGCCGTTTGTCACCTTGATGGCATAGGTCCCCATGGCGGCACGCAGGTCCCTCTCGCTATTCCGCAGGGCGTCCAGATGGTCCTTGATCTTCGCTTCATAGGCCTCTCTGGTGAGGCTCCCCTGATCGAGCTCCGCCCGGGCTTCCTTAAGGAGCTCCTTTGTGCGGTCGCGTTCGGTGAGATATTCGTTTAAGCGATCCCGTGCGTTTTTATATTCCTGTGAATCCCCGCCCTGGAAGAAGCGGAGGGTCTTTTTCGTGTTGAACATCTCCGCCAGCGTGTCCAGGTCGTGATCTCCGTAGAGCAGATACTGATTCCGCCGGCTCAGATCATCGATCCAGGGGGATTCTTCCCTGACCTTACGGAGATGTTCGTCCAGCCGCCGGATCTGCTTCATGTCCTCTGTGGTGCGCAGGACATTGTTTTTTGTATCAAGCTCGTAGGCCGGCTCCCGGAGATCCTCTCCGCTGTTTTCGTTGTAATAATCATACAGCGTCTTGACCTGTTCCGGGTGTGTGCGGAATACCTGCCGGTAGGTCGGCTGCTCCGCCCGGTCCAGGATCTCGGAGATGGCCTCCGTCCCATCCACAAAGGAGGATACTCCCTTCTCCTCAATGAGCTTCACGATGTCCAGTTCTTCGGCCACTCCGGAAAACTCATACAGAGCGCTGATGACCGGGATATCCTCTTCCTTATTCAGGCCCATGTCCTTCATTTCCCGGAAAAAATCTCCCACCCTGTGACCGCCGAGGGATGGAGGAAGGTGTTCCATGGCATCCGCCCACGGATTGAACTCGCCGGGACGATATCGTTTGACGTAGTCCTTTTTATCCTTGTTCTGCAGATTCCATTCATCGATGATGAGACCGACCTCCTCCGGATATTTCTTTCCGATGGGATTTGTCGGGTGCCGTCTGTCGTGCTCGTCCATCCGGCGGCAGTAATAATCGATCAGTTTTTCGGGGGTGTCCTCTTCCCCGGCGTTCATCAATGTGATCCCCGTCAGTTCCAGGTAGACGCTGCGGTCCTCGGAGCTGATGAGATACAGCGCACGCACCAGCTTCGGATCCGTGAAGCCGATCTGCTGTGCCTTCAGGAAGAATGCGTCCCTGTCATAGACGACCTGGATCTTTTCCGGCAGTCCATGTTTCGCCTCATCCCATTCCTGCGGATTGACAGCATTGACTGAATTGGCCATGATTCATCCTTTCTGTGTGACGGTTGCGATCGTCTTCCATAATATATGCACATGGCGGGAGAAACCCACGCATGAATGAACATATTATATCGTATTGTGAGTCAAACAGAACCGTCCCCATTGACTCTTTTCCGGCTTTGGGGATACGATAAGAGGAACGGATCAACTACGGAGGTGCGGGATGTCTTTGCGTTTGAGGGATTTTTTGCCGTACGGCAATATCGTGATCCAGTGCCATGACAATCCGGATGCGGATGCACTGGCGAGCGGGTATGCGCTGCGGCGCTATCTGGAGCGGGAGGGGAAACAGGCGAGATTTGTCTACGGAGGCCGCAATGCGGTCTGCAAGAGCAATCTGATCCTGATGATCGCGAATCTCGGGATCGAGGTCGAGCATGTGGAATCTCTGGATAAGCCGGATCTGCTCATCACGGTGGACTGCCAGTACGGGGAGAGCAATGTGACGAGATTTGATGCCGATCGGATCGCCGTCATCGATCATCACCAGGTATCCGGCGAGCTGCCGGCGATGTCCGATGTGCGGAGCAATTACGGGTCCTGCGCCACCGTGCTGTATGAACTGCTGCAGCAGGAGGATTACGATATCAACGCGGACGAGGATCTGGCCACGGCGCTCTACTATGGACTGATGACGGATACCGGCGGATTTGCCGAGATCTCGCATCCCTCCGACCGGGATCTGCGGGATTTCATCCGGCCCAGGAATTCGGATATCGTCCTGTTCCGCAATTCCAATCTCTCCAGGGAAGAGCTGGTCATCGCGGGAGATGCGCTGAAACATGCCCACTATATCGAAGACAAGGCCTGCGCGATCGTGGAGGCCAGACCCTGTGATCCCAATATCCTCGGGATCATCAGCGATATGCTGCTCGAGGTGGATACGGTGGATGCCTGTCTCGTCTACAGCATGATGCCCTTCGGGGTCAAGATCTCCGTGCGAAGCTGCATCAAAGAGATCAAGGCCAGCGAACTGGCCGCCTTTCTCACGGCCGGTTACGGCGGCGGCGGCGGACACCTGATCAAGGCGGGCGGGCTTCTTAAGAAGGACCTGCTCGAAGCGGCGGGGATCGGATATGACAGTGATTCCGTGAGGACCCTCCTCTTTGACAGGATGCGGGAATATTATGAGAATACGGAGATCCTGTACGCGGGCGAGCGGATCGAGGATGTGTCCGAACTGAAGCACTATACCAAAAAGGAGGTCCGGGTCGGCTATGTGGAGTGCGACAGGCTCGCACCGGTCGGCACCAGGATCATGATCCACACGCTTGAGGGCGATGTGGAGGTGGAGGTACGGGAGGATCTGGTGATCCTGATCGGGATCGAGGGAGAGATCTATCCGACCAACCGGCAGAAATTCCGCGCGGGATACCGGGAGCTTCCCGGGGAGGAGTATGTCTGCCCTGTGGAGTACGCTCCCAGAGTCACTGATGTCGTGACGGGCAGCAGAGTAAGCCTCCTGCCCTTCGCAAAGCCCTGCATGGCAGCGGGCGGCGCGGGGATCTATGCCAGGGAGCTCGATCACCGGGTCAAGGTATTCACGGTATGGGATCCGGACAAGTATTATCTGGGTGTTCCGGGAGACTATCTGGCGGTCCGGGTTGATGATCCTTCGGACATCTACGTGATCGCGCGGAAGATCTTCCAAAAGACGTACGGGGAGGGATGAGCGGATCGTTATGAAATACGACGCATTTATCAGTTACCGGCACGCCGAACTGGATATGGAGATCGCGAAGAAGGTGCACACGGGGCTGGAGACCTACAAGATCCCGGGTGCGGTTCGCAATAAGACCGGCAAAAAGAAGATGGGGCGGGTCTTTCGCGATCAGGAGGAGCTGCCGATCGGAAGCGATCTGGATGACAATATCTCGGGAGCGCTGAAGGAATCCGAGTACCTGATCGTGATCTGCTCCCCCCGGACGCCGGAGTCCTACTGGGTGTGCAAGGAGATCGAGAGCTTCATCGCGATGCACGACAGGAATCATGTGCTGGCCGTGCTGATCGAAGGGGAGCCGGATGAGAGCTTTCCGCCCCAGCTGCTCGTCGATGACGAGGGGAATCCGGTCGAGCCGCTGGCAGCTGATGTGAGAGGAGCGGACCGGAGAGAGCGGAATAAGAAATTCCGGACCGAGATCCTGCGCCTGGCGGCCCCCGTCATCGGATGCACCTATGATGATCTGAAGCAGCGCCACAGGGAGCGGATCTTGAAAAGGACGATCGCCATGGTGTCCGCAGCTGCGACGGTCCTGGCACTGGCCGGGACTGCCTTCGGCCTCTATAACGCGGATGTGGCGGCGAAGATGAAGGCCCTGGCGGATGAGAAGGCAGCGCTGGCGGATGAGAAGACGAAGCTTGCGGATGAGAAGGCCGCCCTGGCAGACGAGAAGACGAAGCTCGCCGATGAGATCACGGTCCAGTACGAAGGGAAACAGGAGAACCAGTCGAGATTCTACGCGCAGGAGGCCATGTCCCTGCTCCGGTCCGGAAACCGGGAGGACGCGGTCCTGGTGGCGATGGAGGGACTGCCCTCCGAGGGGAACGAGAGACCCTATGTGCCGGATGCCGAATACGCGCTCAGCCGCGCGGTTTATGCATATGACTGCGCGAAACGCATGACCTCCGACAGGATCCTGCAGCATCGGCTGACGGTCGGCGAGATGGTCGTGACCGAGGACCGCGAGAAACTGGTCGTCATCGATGCCGGCAGCAGAGTGTATGTATGGAATGTCGCGGATTGGAGATTGCTTGCGGAGATCCCGCCGACGATCGGCGACGCCAATTATTTCGTCAATGTAGAAAGTGCGGATGCGGATGATTCCGGGATCTATGTCACTACGGGACACGAACTGATCAAATATGATTATCAGGGCGGCGTGATCTACCGGAAGGAGTTTGAGGACATTGTCCGGCGGTGCGAGCTGTGCGCGGATACGGGGAAGCTCATCCTGGTCCTGCGGGAGGCCTTTCTGGTCCTTGACGCCGCTGACGGGACGACCCTGGAAACCCACGAGGGCGAAACGGATTATACCTTTACCAGGAAGGGAAGATATAACGAGGAGTACGGACTCTACGTCGCGGAGAACTACCGACTGGAGACGCAGAACAGCCATATCTGCGTCTATGACCTGGCAAAAGGGACGTTTCGGGAGATCCGGCTGTCGGAGAATTGTTATCTGAATTCCTGTGTAACGGTGGACGGCAATATCGCGGTCGTAAGCTGCAATACGATCGAGCTCGGAGGGGATTTTACGCATGCGATGACGGACTGCTTCACCCCCGACGGGAGGCGGCTGTGGTCCAGGGAGCTTCCCGCGCATGTGAAGAATCCCGCGCTGCTTGTCACCATGATCAAGGATCATCAGTATACGAAGGACGACGTCGTGCATCAGGATCTGGTGATCACGATGGAGGCGGAGGCATTTACCTATGATGAGAAGGACGGACGCCTCGTCACCTCCTTTACGCTTCCCGGGGATGCGACGGCGCTGTCTGTCAATCTGGACAGCCCCAACGGCAGGGTCGGATACCGGCAGGGGGATTTTGACCTGATTGACTTTTCCGAAGGAAGGATCTATTCGGAGCACACCTTCCAGACGGAGGAATCGATCCGGTCCTGGGCGGTCCTTAAGAATCAGCTGGCCTATGTCCCCTCACTGTCGGCCGAGATCCATGTGGTGTCCTGGCATGAGGCACCGGATATCGAGAAGTACGTGACCTTTGAGGAAAGGATGACGCCTGCGGGTGTCTCGGAAGACGGCACCCGGTATGCCGTCCGGCCGGACGCGGATTACCAGACCTATCTCATCATGAATGCCGACGGGACGGAAGCCTGCCGATATGAGGGAGACGCGTTCGTCAAGGGGATGATGCTGCGAAACAAAAAAGCGTATTTTGGGGATTCGAAGGGACTGACGATCCTGGATCCCGAGACCGGCAAAAAGGAACAGATCACTCCCTCCGATTTTGATTTCTCGGATTATTCCGTCGAGGTCACCCTGAACCGGAACGCGGACAGATGTGCCTTCTGGAATCTGCAGTCCCTCATGGTATTTGATCCTGCCGGAAAAGAGGTGATCGGCGAGTATCAGGCGGAGGAGATGATCAGAGGCGTCCTTCTGACGGATGACGGGAACAGAGTCTATGTCGCAAATGACCGGGGAACGATCGTCGCGGTCGACCTCACGACCGGGGAGCAGCAGGCCTTTCGGGATGAAAAGATGCGGACGGTTGCCGAGGGCTTTTTCAAGGATTTCATGGCGCTCAGTCCGGACGGAAGCCGGCTGGCGCTCTGCTGCGCGGATGGGATGCTGCGGGTGGCTGACACGGCTTCCTGTGAGACCGTCCTGGAGATCCCGCTGGAGTCCTACTTGAGGTCCTACCTGACCTTTACCGATGACGGAAGCCATATCGTGGTGCAGGGCGATGATTACCGGATCCGGATCCTGGATCTTGCGACCGGAGCTTACGTCACTACGGTCGATGGCAACGGGACCATCGAATACATCGTCTGCGACGAGGAAAGCGGGCTGATGGCGGTGAGTACCGGGGTGAGTCAGTACCTGTTTGAGACAGAGGGCTACGGACAGGTGGCCTTCGCGGAGGACGGCCTCCTGTATCTTAAGAGCAACGATTCGATCCTGGTGAGCATCGACCGGCAGGAGATCAGCAGGATCTATTACAAGGATTACCGGAAGCTGATGGAGGAGGCGAAAAAGCAGTTCCCCGGCGCAGCACTGGATGATGAGAAAAGAGCAAGGTACAACGTGGGCTAAAAAAGGAGGAGCGTCTGCCGGAGGCGTGCCGCGGAGGTAAGGAACGGGCCGCCATAGAGATCCGGATGCGCGGTGATGTCAGGATGCTGTACTGGTTCCTGGGTGGAGTCAAAGAGAACCGTCCCTTCTGACTCCAAAACAGAGGCTGCGGATCCGTTCCGTCAGCCTCTGTATGTGACTTTCCGTATCGGAGATCG
>JAFPTK010000046.1 GCA_017400305.1 Lachnospiraceae bacterium
AGTTGGCGCTGCGGATGAATCCGTAGCCGTCCGGCATGACTTCCAGGATGCCGTGCGCCTCCATTCCGCTGTCCAGATCACTCTTCTCCGCCGAAACATCGGCCGGAACCGCCGATGCGGCAGGTGCGGCTGTCGCATCCGATGTCTTCTCTTCCCTTCCGCGCTCCTCGCGTCCGCGATCCGGGCGTCTGGGTGCCTGCTGGGGCTCGGAAGTCTGTTGCGGAGCCGGAGCCGCCGGTGCCGGAGACGGTGCAGCCGACTGCTGCGATCCGGAGGCAGAGCCCTTCTTTTCCTCCTCTTCCAGCAAACGATCGATCACCGCCGCCTTTTTCATCGTGGATACGCCCTTGATCCCGCATGACTTCGCCATTTCCTTAAGCTGCGGAAGCGGCAGGGATTCCAGTTTCTCTTTTAAATTTGTCATAAAGTCCTCTCCTGGGGTTACCTGGGTAAATGATCCGACCGACTAAGCGTCGTAAGAATACAAAATCAGACAGGGATATTTTATTCCCTGTCTGATCAAAATGCAAGTGTTTCTTTGAAACCCGCTCTCAGAAAATCCGGTTGTCCGCCGAGATATGCTCCCGGACCGCCCGGGACACCGCATCCGCGACGCGCGGATCAAAGGCCGCCGGCAGGATGTGTTCCTCGTCCAGCGTCTGATCGTCGACCAGCGAGGCGACCGCCTCAGCCGCCGCGAGCTTCATCTCCTCCGTGATCTGACGCGCATGCCCTTCCAGCGCCCCCTTAAAGATCCCGGGAAAGACGAGGACGTTATTCACCTGATTCGGGAAATCGCTCCGACCGGTGCCGATCACGCGGGCACCACCGGCCCTGGCCTCCTCCGGCATGATCTCCGGCACGGGATTGGACATGGCAAAGATGATCGGATCCCTGCGCATCGTTGCCACCATCTCACGGTTGACGATCCCGGGCGCCGAGACACCGACAAAGATATCCGCCTCCTTCAGGGCATCGGCCAGGGCCCCCTGGACGCCGCGCGGGTTTGTGATCTCTATCATCTCAAGCTTCGTCTCGTTGTTCCCCGCCGTCTCTTTGCTGATCACCCCTTTGCGGTCACATAAAATAACATCTGTTATTCCTGCCCGCATCAACAGTTTGGAGATCGCGACGCCGGCTGCGCCGGCTCCCGACACGACCACGCGCATCTCCTCCTTTTTCTTGCCGAGAAGCTTCAGCGCGTTCATGACGCCGGCGAGCACGATGATCGCCGTCCCGTGCTGATCATCATGGAATACCGGGATGTTCAGTTCCTTTTTGAGCCGCTCCTCGATCACAAAGCAGCGCGGTGCGCTGATATCCTCCAGATTGATCCCGCCAAAGCCGGGAGCCAGCTGTTTGACCGCCCGGATGATCTCTTCGGTATCCTGCGTGTCCAGACAGATCGGCACCGCGTTCACGCCGCCGAATTCCTTGAACAGGACCGCCTTTCCCTCCATCACGGGCATCGCGGCATATGGTCCGATATTGCCGAGTCCCAGTACGGCGCTTCCGTCGGAGACCACGGCGATCGTGTTGGATTTGATCGTGTACCGGTACGCCAGAAGCGGATCTCTGGCGATCTCCTTGCAAGGCTCCGCGACACCCGGCGTATAAGCGATCGCCAGATCCTCGCTCGTCTTGACCGGTGCCTTGGAGGTGGTGACGATCTTGCCCTGCCACTCCTCATGTGCCTGTAATGCTTTCTCTGCGTTTGTCATGATAAACTCCCTCCTTTAACACCGTCAGTTGTTATCTGCTATACTCCGCCCGGGGCCGATCCCGTAACTCAGGCTCCTTTACGGCCAGTGACTGATCCCTATGATACCGAGCGCGAAATCCACCGCCGCCGAGCCTCCCGGCTGATCGATCTCGCGATATACCTGATAGATCCTCTTGTGCCCGCCGCCCAGATCATTGAGTCCCAGCGCCAGGTTCTCCGCGATCTCACTGGAATGGTCCGTCTCACGGGCGTAGATAAAGTAATCGATATCCGGATTGGCTGCCGCGATCTTGTAGGCATAGGCAAAGGCAGCCGCCTGCAGATCCTGTCCGGCGGTAGAGGAATACCCCTGCTCGCTTAAGATGATGGACCGGACGCTGCCATCCTTCTTTAAAAACCGCTCCTGATGCATATAGTTCGTCAGCACCCCGATGTTCTGCATCGTGATAAAGGAGCTGTCCGCCGACTGTGTCACCAGCGGGGTGGATTTCCAGAAGGCCGCCTGTGTGAGCGGCACGGAATAGGGATGATAGGCAAGTCCCCAGTCGATATCCCCCTGCTCTCTGATCTGCTCGGCAAACAGATCCAGCAGATCCCTGGCGTCATAATCCGGATGATTCTTTTTATTCCTGTCCCACTGCTGATCGAGACAGATATACACACCGGCCCCCGCGTTCACCGATTTGATCGCATTGTAGAACACGCGGTACGCCTGGGCATATGCCTTCGTGTAGGCCGCCAGATCCGTGGAGGGTGACATATAATTCCACTCCTTGCGGGCGTTCACCTCATTCCCGATGATCCAGTTGTGGACGCGCCCATGCTCGCCGCCGGAGTAGCGGCTCGCCAGGAAGGTCGCCACCGCCCCGAGCGCCTCCACCCCGTCCTTTGTCGCACCGTTAAACATCTGATAGGGTGCCGTGGATCCCGACCGGGCATCCGGATGCGTGAACTCCGGATAGGCCGAAACCGACGCATTGTCCAGAATGATCCCCGTGACATCGATCCCCTTCTTCGTCATGATGGAGAAGAGATAATCGTATTCATGAATATGGGCGCCGTTAAAATACCAGGTCTTCCCGTGATAATTGTATCCGATCGTCGGATAGGCTCCGTTCGAAGTCGCCCCCAGGATATGGGAAAGGGGGAAGTTGTAGGTCGCATAGTCGACCCCCAGATCATCCCATTCGCCGGTGGAGGACTTGAGCGGATCGATCAGCAGTCCCTTTTTGGAGGAATGCGGGATCCCGGTGTAGTTGTAAGAAGCCAGCGCCTCCGGATTCTCGATAAAGCTGGTCTCACTGACGGGCTGGTAACTCCCGTTCTTTCTTATCGCGACCTGAAAGCCGGAGAAGAGCCTCGTATCGGCGGAACCGCGGTTTAAATCCGTCACAAGGACCGTCTCCGTGTCCTTGTACACGCTCGCCACCGGCTGTGCCTCCTCCGGCAGCTCCTCCTCGTAGATCTTTTTCTCGAAGAGGTAATAATACTTATCATCGCTCTTTAACAGCCCGGGAGAGTGGACGGAGACCGCGACCGCCCCATCCTCGATCCGGACCCCGTCCAGCTCGGCAAACCGTTCCGCCGCCTCTCCGGAGAGGTCGTACTCCGTCGGACGGGCTAAGAGCGCATCCCGCACCCGGATCCCCGCCTGTGCGATCCCGGAGATCGAATGATGATTCACGTATTCATAAGTGATCTGGAAATTCTTCGCCTCTCCTGTCTGTTCCGAGAATTCAACCTCCGAAATATCGCTTTTTCCCGGCAGAAAGCCGATCCAGGAGATCCCCACGGCCACGCCGATCCCGATCAGGATGCAGACAGCCATCGCGCGGAGGAAAACCCGATCCTTTCCCTTCAGGAGTCGGTTCTCGCTCCGCACGATCTCTTTTTTTACCCGTTTCTTTTTCTTCTTCTCTTCGCTCAACGAACCCGTCCGGCACGAACGTCGTCAAACTCTTCCAGGATCTCCGCTGTGGGCTCTTTGGTCACGAGACTGACGATCACGATCGAAATGAGACTTAAGAAAAAGCCGATGAGCAGGGAGTAGATCCCCGTGACGCTCCCGGCCGTCTGGCCCCCGAACAGCGGCAGATAATCCCAGAAGATGACCGTCAGGGCACCGACCGAGATCCCGGCGATGGCACCGGGCGTATTGATCCGCCTCCAGTACAGTGACAGCAGCACGGTCGGGCCGAAGGCCGCGCCCAGTCCTGCCCAGGCATCCGACACAAGGCCCATAATGGAGCTGTTCGGATCAAAGGCAATGAAGTAGGCGACGATGGCCACGATCACCACGACCAGACGGCTGAACCACACCATTTTCGCATCGGACTGCTTTTTCCGGAAGAATCCCTGATAAAGATCCTCTGTCACACTCGATGCCGTGACTAACAGCTGCGAATCCGCCGTGGACATGATCGCCGCCAGGATCCCGCACAGGAAGACGCCGCCGACGATCGGGATCCTGATATCCTTGGTGAATACATCGATGATCATGTACATGAACACCCGCTCGCTCTCTCCGGATGCCGTCAGATCACCGGGCAGATAGGCACGGCCGATGATACCGATGACACAGGCAAAGAACAGGGACAGCGCCACCCAGATGATCCCGACCGACTTGGCCTTGTTCAGCTCCTTATCGCTCTTCACCGCCATGAAACGGACCAGGATATGCGGCATCCCGCAATAGCCAAGTCCCCATGCCAGCTGGGATAATATGGAAACGACCGTTATTTTATTCCCGCCGTCATACATCGGATTCAGATAATGCGGATCCACCGTGGTTGCCGCTGACAGGTCGCCCGAGAGCAGTCCGTAGGCGCAGATCGGCACTGCAAGAAGCGCCACCAGCATGACGGTACCCTGGATGAAGTCCGTGTCACAGACCGCGGTGAAACCGCCTAAGAGCGTGTAGGTCAGGATGACGATCGCACCGATGGTCAGAGAAAGGTGATAGTCGATCCCAAAGACCGTCGTGAACAGCTGACCGCCGGCCGCCAGTGCCGAAGCCGTGTAAACCAGGAAAAAGATCATGATCGCAAGGGAGGACACCAACAGCAGTCCCCTCTTCTTATCATGGAAACGGTTTTCAAAATACTGCGGCAGCGTCACCGCGTTGTTGGCGCGGATCGTGTACCGTCTGAGTCTCGTGGCGATGAAGAGCCAGTTGAGCACGGTCCCGATGAAGAGGCCAACCGCGATCCAGATCTGTCCGGTCCCCAATGCGTAAATGGACCCCGGCAGTCCCATCAGCAGCCATCCGCTCATATCGGACGCCTGCGCCGACAGGGCAGCGACAAAGCCGTTTAAGCGTCTCCCGCCGAGGAAATAATCCTCGGAGGAGTTGTTCTGCTTCAGGCTGTAGACGCCCACCAGGACCATCACAGACAGATAAATGGCAAAAGACAATACGATCCAACCGGTACTCATAATGTTATCCCCCTTTTCTACATTCTTTCCGGTGCTTCAAACCCCAACAGATCGATGCCGGTCTCCAGGATGCGCTTCGTCGTGTTGATCAGCGCGATGTAACTCTGTTTCCTCCCCTCATCCGGCTCGGAGAGGATCTTGGTCTCATGGTAGAACGAATTAAACGCATTGGCCAGATCATAGATATAGGCGCAGATCCGGTTGGGCGCGAGCTCCTTCACCGCACTCTCCAGGGCATCCGCAAAGCGCGTCAGCTGCAGTCCGAGTGCCTTCTCCGCCGCGGACTCCGCGTTCGCCAGACGGGCCTCCGGGATCTTTCCGCCCTGTTCCTCATACTTTTTGAGGATCGATTTGATCCGCACGATCGTATAGAGAAGATACGGTCCCGTATCCCCTTCGAAGGAAGTAAACTTCTCCAGATCAAAGATGTAATCCTTGGAGGGCTGATTGGAGAGATCTCCGTACTTGATCGCTGCGAGCGCCACCATGCGGGCGGCCTCCCGCGCCTCCTCCTCCGGCATGTCGGGATTGCCCTCCCGGATGCGGGAGAGCATCTCCTCCCCGGTCTCGTTTACCAGTTTTTCCAGCCGCAGGGTTCCGCCGTCCCTGGTCTTGAAGGGATGACCGTCCTTGCCGTTCATCGTCCCGTTGCCGATAAACTGAAGCTCTGTCTCCGGCAGGACAAGGCGCGAGATCCTGGCTGCCCGGAATACCTGCTCAAAATGCAGTGCCTGCCGCTTATCCGTGAAATAGTAGATGGCGTCGGGATGGAATTCCTTCATGCGCTCCTGGATGGTCGCCAGATCGGTCGTCGCGTAGAGCGCCGCTCCGTCGGATTTGAGGACAATACAGGGCGGCAGCTCCTTGGCGTCGTCCTCTCTCGTGACATCGATCACCAGAGCCCCCTGGCTCTCATGCGCGTAGCCGTGCTGCTTCAGATAATCCACCATACCGGGGATCAGATCATGTACATCGGATTCCCCGCGCCACAGCTCAAACGATACATTCAGGCTGTCGTAATTCTTCTTGAGATCCGGGAGGGACACATTCATGATGTGGCGCCAGATCGCGCGATACCCGCGGTCACCGTCCTGCATCCGTTTGGTTGCCTCCAGGGCTGCCGCCTTGTAGGCCTCAGCCGCTTTCCGTTCCTCTTCGGATGCCCCTTCCGGCGCCTTGGACTTTCCACTCGCCGTGGGATAGATCTCCGAGAGCTCACTTAAGGTAAACGGGGCCTCCCTGGGATACGCACCGGTATATTCCGGATCAAAATACGGAAGATCGGGCTTGCGCTCCTTAAGCTCCGTGATCACCAGCCCCATCTGCAGACCCCAGTCTCCCATATGGATATCGCCCGTCACATCGTGGCCGGCATACTTCAGGATCCGTTTGACCGCCTCGCCGATGATCGCCGGACGTAAATGCCCCACATGCAGCGGCTTGGCAACATTGGCACCGCCGTAATCCAGAATGATCTTTTTGGGATGTGCGGGAAGCTCGTATCCGTATTTCTTTTCATGCAGCATACGGACGATGTACTGCCGAACATAATCCGGGGACAGGGTCAGATTTAAGAAACCGGGCTTAACCGCTTCCACAGAGGCAAATACACTCTGATCCGATCCGCCGAGCTTCTCGGCCACCGCTTCCGCGATCTCAAAGGGCGGTCTTTTGAGCGCTTTGGCTAACGCCATCGCCCCGTTGCACTGATACTCGCAGAGGTCCGGCCGGTTGGACGGCACCACCTGCCCCCGGGACGCGTCAAAACCGGCCGCCGCAAAGGCAGCCTGTACCTCCTCCGAAATCTCCTCTATGAGCTTCTTCATGCTCTCTCCCCTCCCGGATGCTCCATCCTCTTCAGTCTTCTCCGGTCCCACAACAGGATCTTCAGTTTCTCCGCCATCTGCTTCGCAGGCTCCGTAAATTCCGCGTTGGTCATGACGACGCCCACCATGCATCCGTAGTAATCTCTGGCCGCGTAGATCTCCTGCACGGCACCGATCCCGACCGGACGATCATATCGTTTGCACTGCACGGCATACAGCACGCCGTCCCTCTGTGCCAGAATATCCGCTCCGTAATCCCGCGACCCGTTTGTCACACGGATCTCCGTAAAGCCTTCCCCCTTCAGCAGATCGGCGCAATAATACTCAAAATCGTGTCCTTCCAGATCATCCATGGAAAACGGTCGGCGAAAGTGCCGCACCGCCAGTACGAGTGCAACAGCGAGAAGTGCGCCGCACAGGATCAGGATCAGAATGACCGGTTCCGACATGACGGGATCAGGTATTGTCTCCCTTTGCGATCACTTTGCCGCCGGTCAGGACGGTTTCCTTTTGCATCAGGCCGATCGCCTCGACTGCCACCTGATAATACAACGCGAGGTTGCGGGCTGACGAATCCGTCTCGGCGGTACGGTCCGCCTTTTTCTTGGCATTCCTGAAGAACTCTTTCGCTTCGTCCACAGTGGATTTGCTGATGATATATCCCTGACAGTAAAGAGTACCCGTGGAATTATCGTATCGGGACTCCTCGTATTTTGTCGAAGAATAATTCCCCTGCCCCATCGCCGCTGCAAGAGCACCGATCAGGTCCTCCCTGTTCATCCCCGCGTTCGCCATAACTGTTTCCTTTCTTTGCCCAACGGCGTTTTGCCGAAAAACATGGTCTATTTTACTATGAAACCCTGTAAAAGGCAAATCCCCGGCAGACAAAAGTTCTCCCGCCCGCAGACTTTGACTGCCCGCTTCCGGTCCTGTCCGGGATAAGCAAAAAGCTCCGGCCCGACGGGCCGGAGCTTTTTCTGCTGTCGGATAGATATGTGCGGGATCAGTCGCGGAAATAACTGATCGTCTCGGAGAGATTTCCCGCCAGGATCTGCAGCTTGGAAGCAGACTCGTTGATGACGGAGAAGGTTGCGTTGAGCTCCTGCATGGAGGCGTTGGTCTCCTGCGTGGAGGCTGCATTCTCCTCGGAGATCGCGGACAGATCCTGGATGATCTCCACCAGGGAAGACTTGGCTTCGTTGAGGTTGCCGACCATTCCGGCGATACTCTGCGAATTGTCGGTCACCACGGTGACGCTCTCTGCCATCTCGGCCATATCGCCCTGTGTGGTATTGATCTTCTCGCCCTGCAGACGGATGCTCTCATTGAGGGAATCCAGCACCTGAACAGAGGCATGCGCATCCTCTAACAGACGGTCGACGATGGCCTTGATCTCGTCCGCGCTCTTCTTGGACTGATCCGCCAGCTGACGGATCTCGTCCGCGACGACCGCGAAGCCCTTACCCGCTTCGCCCGCACGGGCCGCTTCAATGGAAGCATTCAAGGACAGGAGGTTCGTCTGGGAAGCGATGTCATTGATTGCATCCGAGAACTTCGCGATGGTGTTCGCACTGTCATTGGTCGCCTGGATCGTCGCGCCGATCTCATTGACGGCGGAGGCGACGCTCTCATTCTGTGCCACGATCTCATCCAGCGCCTTGGTCGCCTTGTCGCAGCTCTCCTGCATCTTGCGGGAAGCCTCGTCGAGGGAAGTGACATTATCCGAGATATTATCGATATCGCTGCCGATGGAATCCGTCCGGACAGCGGCATTCTGCACGCTCTCCGCCTGAGAGACCGCTCCCTTGGAGACCTCATTGACCGCCTCGGTGACCTGACCGGATGCCTGAGAGGCCTGATTGGACGAATCCGCCAGATCCGTGCCGGAGTTGTTGAGCTCTCCCGCCGCCGCCTTGGACTGACCGATGATATCCCTTAACTTGTTATCCAGATCGTGAACGCCTTCCGCGATGATACCGATCTCATCATTGCGCGCCACCAGGGAGGGATCGACTTCCAGGGAGAGATCGCCGCCCGCCAGTACTTCGACATCCTCGGCGATGGCCCGCAGCATCCTGGAATACTTGATCGCAAGCAGTACGCCGATGACCACAAACGCAACCACAAACAGAACCGTCAGGCCGATCATCATGGCCAGCTTCTTGTTCATCGCCGAATTGATGTCATCCGCGGGGCGTCCCGCAAAGAAGGAGCCGATGACCTGCCCGTTCTGCTTCATCGGGGTATAGTACACATAATAGGGATTGCCGTTGATCTTGGTCTTAAAATCGGCATAATCCTTGCCGCCGCTCACCTGTGCGTAGACCGCATCGCTGATATCCTTCCCCAGCATCCCGCTGATGGTCGTGGCCTGTCTGGTCTTGCCGATGATGACGGTGAAGTCGACCCCGGTATTGGATTTCAGGTCAGCCAAATACTCAACAAGCGTTTCCGACATGTTGCCCTCGCCCTTATACAGGACACCGTCCCGCATCTCCCAGTCGCCCTCATACATATCCGTCGTGGAATCCTCGAGCATGTAGGCCGCGACCTTGAGCATATCCTCCCCCATATCGTGGTAGGAGCTCTCGAGCTCTTTATAGGCGATAATGCAGAGCACCAATGCCATCAACACCATTCCGGCGAGTGCGATCAGCACGATACGCAGGATCAGTTTGCCGTTTTTCTCCGATGTCTTGTTCATGTAGAACCCCTTTCGATGTCAACAATACATATGTTATTATATCATAGAGTGATCGAGTATAACAATCCTTTTCTGTGGGATTACCGGTGTAAATTTACATTTTTACTATGAGGACGCAGGTGAAAGAGAATTATGACAGACGCATGAGGGAGGAGATCCGGCGGATGCAGGCGGAAAAGCCGCTTCCGCTGCTGCTTCTGCACGCCTGCTGCGCCCCCTGCTCCTCCGCATGCCTGGAGCGGCTCCGACAGGACTTCCTTGTCACCGTCTTCTATTACAATCCGAACATTGACCGCGAACCGGAATACCGAAAGAGACTCGCGGAAGAAAAGCGATTGATCGAAGCCTTCAATCGACAGGTGGAGGAACGGGACTATCGTGGGATGCTGTTTGAGGAAGGCGCACAGCGGATCGGGATCATCGAGGGGGACTACCGGCCGGCGGTATTTCACGAAGCCGTGCGGGGGCTGGAACAGGAACCCGAGGGCGGTCTGCGCTGCAATGCCTGCTTTCGCCTTCGTCTTCGGGAGGCCGCGCGGGTTGCCGCGGAAGGTCAATTCGACTGCTTCACGACGACCCTCACCATCAGTCCCTTAAAGGATGCGGACCGCCTCAACCGGATCGGACAGGAGGCAGGGGAAGCTTTCGGCGTCCCGTTCCTGCCCTCGGATTTTAAGAAACGGGACGGCTTCAAGCGCTCGATCGAACTCTCGAAACGCTTTGATCTGTATCGTCAGGATCACTGCGGCTGCAGCTATTCCCTCAGAGCTTCGCAATATCCACCAGCTTAAGATCCTCTTCTCTCTCCCCGTTCTCCAGACTGGTCACCAGGGCCCGCGCCGTATCGAGTGCCGTCAGCACATTGACCCCGGTCTCAATGGCGGTCCTGCGGATGAGGAAACCGTCCCGCGACTTATCCCGCCCCTGCGTCGGCGTATCGATGACCAGATCGATGCGGTGGCCCAGGATCAGATCGATGACCGTCGGGGATTCCTGATGGATCTTATTGATCTTTCTCGCCCTGACGCCGTTTTCATTTAACGTCGCCGCCGTGGAGCGCGTCGCATAGATAATGTAGCCCAGCTTCTCATAGCGCCTGGCGATCTCGATCACTTCTCCCTTGTCGGCATCCTTGACGGTGATGATCATCTGCCGGTATTTCGGCAGATGATAACCGGCGCCCAGAAACGCCTTGTACAGAGCCTCATGATAGGATTCCGCGATCCCCAGACACTCTCCGGTCGATTTCATCTCCGGTCCCAGAGAGATCTCCGCGCCGCGGATCTTCTCAAAGGAGAACACCGGCATCTTGATGGCGATATGCTTTGCCTCCGGCTGCAGGCCCGGTGTATAGCCGAGATCCTTAAGCTTCCGGCCCATCATCACCTGCGTGGCCAGATCCACGATCGGGATCCCGGTCACCTTGCTGATATAGGGCACCGTGCGGGAGGAACGCGGATTCGCCTCGATGATATAGACCTCCTCGCCCACGGCGATAAACTGTACATTGATGAGGCCGATCACATGCAGTGCCATCGCCAGTCTCCTCGTGTATTCCGCGATGGTCTCTTTGACATGATCCGACAGATTCTGCGCCGGATAGACCGAGATCGAATCGCCGGAATGGATGCCGGAGCGCTCGATGTGCTCCATGATCCCCGGGATCACGATATCCTCCCCGTCGCATACCGCATCCACCTCGGTCTCCGTCCCCTGCAGATACTTGTCGATCAGGATCGGATGATCCTGCGCATACCGGTTGATGATCGCCATGAACTCCACGATCTCCTCATCACTTAAGGCGATCTGCATCCCCTGCCCGCCCAGCACATAGGAGGGACGGATCAGGACGGGATATCCCAGACGGTTTGCGACCTCCAACGCCTCCTCGGTCCGGTAGACGGTGGCTCCCTGCGCCCGGGGGATGCCGGTCCGCTGCAGGATCTCATCAAAGAGCTCCCGGTCCTCCGCCGCGTCGACATCCGCCGCATCGGTACCGTAGATCTTCACGCCCATGCGCATCAGATCCTGCGTGAGCTTGATCGCCGTCTGCCCGCCGAACTGCACCACCGCACCGTCCGGTTTCTCCAGACGCACGACATTCTCCACATCCTCCGGTGTGAGCGGCTCAAAGTACAGCTTGTCGGCGATATCAAAATCCGTCGACACCGTCTCCGGATTGTTGTTGATGATGATCGTCTCACAGCCCGCCCGGGCAAACGCCCAGGTCGCGTGAACCGAGCAATAGTCAAACTCGATCCCCTGTCCGATACGGATCGGTCCGGATCCAAGGATCAATATCTTTTTCCGCGGTTTGTTACCGTTTGATTTAATATCATCTGATATCTTATCTTCCTTATTAATAACGCTCGTTATTGTTTTTCCTTGATCGATATCGGTTGTTATCTTTTCTTCCGCGGCTTCATTTTCCTCTTCCCCGTCACCGTAGACCGAGTAATAATACGGTGTCTGGGCCTCAAATTCCGCCGCACAGGTATCGACCAGCTTGTAGGCCGCTTCGATGCCGCTGCCAAATCGCAGTGCCTTGATGCGCTCCGGGTCGACACCGGTGAGTCCGGCGATCACGGTATCCGGGAATTCCAGGCGCTTGGCTTCCCGCAGGAGCGATACCTCCAGACCGGTCCCCGCCTCCTTAAGCTGACGCTCCATCTCGACCAGATTGCGGATCTTGTCGATAAACCACAGATCCACCATGGTGATCTCGTGGATCCGCTGCATGGTAAAGCCGCGCCTGAGTGCTTCGGCGATGACCCAGATGCGCTGGTCATCCACCCGATAGAGGCGGTCCTTTAATTCGTCATCCGCCAGATCACTGAAATCATAGGACAGCAGGGAATCCACATGCTGCTCCAGCGAGCGGATCGCCTTCATGAGAGCTCCCTCAAAGCTGGTGCATATGCTCATCACCTCCCCGGTCGCCTTCATCTGTGTCGTCAGGGTTCGCTTGGCCGTGAGGAACTTGTCAAAGGGAAGCCGGGGGAATTTCACCACGCAGTAATCCAGGGCCGGCTCAAAGCTCGCCCGGGTCTTGCCGGTGATCGCATTGGGAATCTCATCGAGGGTAAAGCCGAGAGCGATCTTGGCCGCCACCTTGGCGATCGGATAACCCGTCGCTTTGGAGGCCAGTGCCGAGGATCGGGACACCCGCGGATTGACCTCGATCACGCAGTATTCAAAGGAAGAGGGATGGAGAGCAAACTGCACATTGCAGCCGCCGGTGATCTTAAGCTCGTCGATGATATTGAGCGCGGCGCTACGCAGCATCTGATACTCCTTGTCCCCCAGGGTCTGGGAGGGGGCGACCACGATGCTGTCTCCCGTGTGGACGCCGACCGGATCCAGATTCTCCATATTGCAGACCGTGATGCAGTTTCCGGCGCTGTCGCGCATGACCTCGTATTCGATCTCCTTCCAGCCGGCGATACAGCGCTCGACCAGGACCTCCCCCACGCGGGAGAGCCTGAGACCGTTCGTCAGGATATCGTCAAGCTCCGCCTGGTTGTGTGCGATCCCGCCGCCCGATCCGCCCAGGGTGTAGGCCGGGCGCAGTACGACCGGATAGCCGATCTCCTTCGCAAATCTCTCGCCGTCCTCCACATTCTTCACCACCAGGGAGGGCGCGCAGGGCTCGCCGATCTTTTCCATCGTATCCTTGAAGCATTGGCGGTCCTCCGCCTTGCGGATCGTCTCCGCCGTCGTTCCAAGGAGCCTGACCCCGTGCTTTTTAAGAAACCCGGACTCGGCAAGCTCCATTCCGAGATTTAATCCCGCCTGTCCGCCGAGCGTCGGCAGGACACTGTCCGGCCGTTCCTTCTCGATGATCTGCTCCAAAACTCTGACCGTCAGCGGTTCGATGTATACTTCGTCCGCGATATCCCGGTCCGTCATGATCGTCGCCGGATTGGAATTGACGAGGACCACCTCGATCCCCTCTTCCTTGAGGGACCGGCACGCCTGCGTCCCCGCATAGTCAAATTCCGCGGCCTGTCCGATCACGATCGGGCCGGAACCGATCACCAGTACCTTTTTTACATCCTGACTCTTGGGCATAACAACTCCGTTTCATTTCTACCTGCGCGGGACCGGTTTGCACCGGACGCGCCGGCACGCATCACGCTCGTATCATATCGAAGAACCGGTCGAACAGCACACCGGAATCATGCGGTCCCGGTGAGGCTTCCGGATGGAACTGCACGGTAAAGATCTTCTTCCCGATATATCGCAGACCCTCATTGGTCCCGTCATTGACATTGCGGAAGGCTGGAACCGCGACGGCGCTGTCCACGGTGTCCTCATCCACCATATATCCGTGGTTCTGAGAGGAGATGTAGACGCGACCGGTCTCCAGATCCTGTACCGGATGATTGGCTCCCCGGTGACCGTATTTCATCTTCCGTGTATCTGCTCCGGTCGCCAGCGCCATCAGCTGGTGGCCGAGACAGATCGCAAAAATGGGGATATCCGATGCGTATAATTTCTTGATCTCAGATATAATTTCCGTGTTTTCCTTAGGGTCTCCGGGGCCATTGGAAAGCATGATCCCATCTGCACCGGATGCCAGAAGCTCTTCCGCAGTGGTATGGGCAGGAAACACGGTCACTTCGGCACCTCTGGCCACCAGAGATGCAGCGATATTTCGTTTCGTCCCAAAGTCCAGCAGTGCGATCCTCAGTCCCTCTCCTTTTTTCTCCGCAATGCGTTGACCAGTACGATCGCTTCCCGCGGAAGGTCTCGCAGATGCCCTGATCACGTGCTTTTCCGAACAGGTCACCCGATCGACCACCCTCCCCGGCGTGTACGCCGAGAGCCTCGGACAGATCTTCCCGATCTGTCCGGGTGCTGCCGGATCCGTCGTGATCATCCCGTTCATGGTCCCCTTCTCCCGAAGGATCCGGACGAGCTTTCTCGTATCGATCCCCTCGATCCCGGGTACATCGTACTTGACCAGGAACTCCTGCAGGGTCATGTCACAGCGGAAATTCGACGGGACCTGCGCAAGCTCCCGCACGATCACACCGTCCGGCCACGGACGCTCGCTCTCCATGTCATCGATACAGACTCCGTAATTGCCGATGAGAGGCCAGGTCATACACAGGGCCTGACCGGCGTAGGAGGGATCGGTATATGCCTCGGTGTAGCCCGTCATACCGGTATTGAACACGATCTCACTGACGATCTCCCGGTGTGACCCGATGGACCGACCGCGAAATATACTGCCGTCCTCCAGGATCAGATATGCATTCACGAGAAATACCTCACTCCGGAGGCAAAGATCTTCATATCCTGCTCTCCGACGATGTTTTTGGCGACTCCCGCGCCGATGCGCTCACTGTGGCACATCTTGCCCAGACACCGGCCGTCGGGAGAGGTGATCCCCTCGATCGCACAGTAGGAGCCGTTGATATTCCACTCATCATCCATGGTGACCTGTCCGTCGGGATCGCAATACTGCGTGGCGATCTGTCCGTTTTCGAACAGCTTGCGGATCACCGGCTCCGGCGCGACAAAGCGCCCCTCGCCATGGGATGCCGGATTGGTGTACACACTGCCCGGTTCCACCAGCCGAAGCCAGGGCGACCGGTTGGACAAGACCTTCAGATAGGCCATCCGGGAGATATGACGTCCGATGGTATTAAATGTCAGCGTCGGAGATTCGGCAGTCTGTTCGTCGATGATGCGCCCCTCCGGAACAAGTCCCAGCTTGATAACTGCCTGGAAGCCGTTGCAAATACCGAGGACCAGACCGTCCCGCTCATGTAACAGTTTCTGCATCGCCTCGCGGATCCTGTCATTGCGGAACGCGGTGGCAAAGAACTTCGCACTGCCGTCCGGCTCATCGCCGGCGGAGAAGCCTCCGGGGAACATCACGATCTGTGCCTGCGAGATCGCCCGTTCGAAGGCTTCCACCGATTCCAGGATATCTGAGGCACTGCGGTTCTTGAATACCAGCGTGTTCACCTCGGCCCCGGCCAGACGGAAGGCCTTCTCCGTGTCATATTCGCAGTTGGTTCCCGGAAAGACCGGGATGAACACCGTCGGCTTCGCGACCTTATGGCGGCACACATAGACATCATCGGTACGGTACAGCGGAGAATCCACCGCAGAGCGATCCTCACTCACCGTCGTCTTAAAGACCGGTTCCAGCGTCTGCGTCCAGGAGGCCAGCGCCTCCTCGGCGGAGATCTCGGCGGAGCGATCGGTTAAATCCAGTTTAAATATTTTTTCCGCTGTGACCTCTCCGATCCAGCCACTTCCGGAGGAGGAAAAAAGTTCTTTTTCGATATCGTTTGATATCATATCACTCGATATCTCAACGACCAGATCGCCGGGCGTGGCTTTAAACAGAACATCTGTTATTTTATCGCCCGTCAGTTTCAATCCCAGTCCGTTCCCGAAGGCCATTTCACTGAGGGCCGGCACTGCTCCTGCGGCATCCAGGGAGTAGCAGGCGACGATCGCCCCCTTTCTCATCCCCTGCAGTACCCGATCATAGACCGCGAGCACCCGGTCATAGACCGGCAGTCCGTCCTCATCCGTCTCGATCCGGATCAGTGCCAGGCGGTCTCCCGCCTTCTTGAGCTCCGGTGTCACCACCTCGCCGGTTTTGGCCATATCGACCGCAAAGGAGACCAGCGTCGGCGGCACGTGGATCTCGTTAAAGGATCCCGACATGCTGTCCTTTCCGCCGATGGACGCCATCCCGTACCGAAGCTGTGCCTCAAACGCGCCCAATAACGCCGTGAAGGGTTCGCTCCAGTCGCTCTCCTTCACCATGCGGCGGAAGTATTCCTGGAAGGTGAAGTGGATCCCGTGCGGATCGCCGCCGCTTGCCACGATCCGGGAGATGGACTGGGTGACCGCGTAGACCGCTCCGTGATACGGTGAAAAGCTCGATAAGACCGGATCAAATCCGCAGGCCATGAGCGAGACCGCATCGGTGTCGCCATGCAGCACCGGGAGCTTTGCCGCCATCGCCTGGGTCGGTGTCTTCTGATATTTCCCGCCGAAGGGCATCTCTACGGAGGCAGCCCCGATGGATGCGTCAAACATCTCGATCAGTCCCTTCTGGGATGCGACATTGAGATCCGCAAGAGAGGAAAGCCACGCTTTTTTGATATCCCCCTGCTCCATTGCTTCCCGGACAGCGGGATTGCCGATCGACTGAAACGGAAGCCGATCCCCCTTCGGAAGCTTCACCTGAACCTGCGTCTCCTGCGGAGCGCCGTTGGTATCCAGAAATGCCCGGGAGAGATCGACGATCCGCTTTCCCCGCCAGTTGAGGACCAGTCGGGGGGCCTCCGTCACGACAGCCACCTCGGTCGCCTCCAGATTTTCCTCCGAAGAATATTTCAGGAACTCCTCCCGGTCGGCCGGATCGATCACCACAGCCATACGCTCCTGCGACTCCGAGATCGCAAGCTCTGTTCCGTCCAGACCGGCATATTTCTTCGGCACCAGATCCAAATTGATATCCAGTCCCGGTGCCAGCTCACCAATCGCGACCGATACACCGCCGGCACCGAAATCATTACACTTCCGGATCAGATGAGCCGCCTCCGGACGCCGAAACAGGCGCTGAAGCTTGCGCTCCGTCGGCGCATTGCCCTTCTGGACCTCTGCCCCGCAGGTGGTCAGTGATTTGGTGTCATGTGCCTTGGAGGAACCCGTGGCACCACCGATCCCGTCGCGTCCGGTCCTGCCGCCCAGCAGGATCACGATATCACCGGGGCGCGGTGCTTCCCGCCGCACGGCACTCTTAGGGGCCGCCCCCATCACCGCGCCGATCTCCATGCGCTTCGCGACATAATCCGGATGATAGATCTCACGCACCAGCCCCGTGGCGAGGCCGATCTGATTGCCGTAAGAGGAATAGCCGGCCGCAGCACCGCGGACCAGCCGCTTCTGGGAGAGCTTCCCGGGGATCGTCTCGGAGGCGGGTCTTGTCGGATCCGCGGCGCCCGTGACACGCATTGCCTGATAGACATATCCCCTGCCGGAGAGCGGATCGCGGATCGCGCCCCCCAGGCACGTTGCCGCACCGCCGAAGGGCTCGATCTCCGTCGGATGATTATGTGTCTCATTCTTAAAGAACAACAGCCAGGTCTCCGTCTTCTCGGAGCCGTCCTCCCCGGTCACCGTCACGGGGACCTCGATCGTACAGGCGTTGTTCTCCTCCGATTCCTCCATGTCCGTGAGCTTCCCGTCTGCCTTGAGCTTCTTCATGCCCATGAGTGCAATGTCCATCAGGCATACCGGTTTGGCCGCCCGTCTCTCCTCCGTGGGATACAGTTCCTCTCTCGCCGCCAGATAATGGTGATAGCTCTCCTCGATGGGCCTGCGGAAGCTCCCCTCCGGCCAGGTGATCTCCCGAAGCTCCGTGCCGAAGGTCGTATGGCGGCAGTGATCCGACCAGTAGGTGTCCAGTACCCGGATCTCCGTCATCGTGGGATCCCGGTGCTCCTCCGCACGGAAATGATCCCTGATCCAGAGGAAATCCTTCCAGGTCATGGCAAGAGACAGGGAGGAATACAGATCCTTTAACTTCTCATCGTCCTTCGTGCAGAAACCGTCCAGTACGATGACATCCGCGGGTTCCTCGTAGTCCATTTCCAGCGTATCGGGTTTCGTCTCATCCGTGACTCTGGAATCCACGGGATTCACTTCATACGCCTGAATGCGCTCAAAGTCCTCATCAGAAATATCGCCTGTTATTATATAAGTGACCGCCGTTCGGATGACCGGCTCCTCATCCTCTCTGATGAAGCGGATGCACTGCTCCGCGGAATCCGCCCGCTGATCGAACTGTCCCGGCAGCGCTTCCACGGAAAAGATCCGGCTTCCCGACGGAAGATCCAGATGTTCCCGGTAGAGTTCGTCGACCGGTGGTTCGGAAAACACCGTGACACAGGCCTTTTCAAACACCGCATCGGTCACGCCCTGCACATCATACCGGATGAGCTGACGCACCTCCTCCACACCGGTGATCCCGAGATAGTGCCTGAGATCGTGCCGCACCTCCCGCGCCTTTCCGGCAAACGCCGGTTTCTTTTCCACATAGATCCGCTTTACTCCCATGCTGCTCCTCCTGTACCTTTGCCTTTACAAAAAAAGAGGGTGTTCGGGTCATTCATCCGAAGCACCTTTGCCTCTCATTTCTCCTGATTCGTATCTGTAATCCTTGATAACATGTGGCTGATCTCCCGATCCACCTCTGCTTCCCCGATCCCATAAGTCTGTCCTGCTGCCCTGAGCCCTTCCAGTACATACATGAGACTTCTCGCATCACCCTCCGGACTCTCACTGACGAATTCTCCGCTCTTAACCCCCAGCGTGATGAGCTGGGTGACAGCCAGAACATCCGATTCAAACCGTGCCCTGAGCGGATGGACCGCCTCCTGTCCGGCCTCTCCGGAGGAGAAAAACTCAAACTCCGCGCGTGCCAACCCCCGATCCCCGCTTAATACCTCGCGTTTCCGATCCTCCAGATACAGGGAGAGCATCTCCCTCACAGAGGCATCCCCGACGAGTACCCGTTGGAGGGCCGCTTCATTTTCCCGGGGCTGTTCCGCCCGGAGGACCGCGATAAACACCTCCCGAACATCCGGATAATACAGGTACAGACCGCCGCGGCTGATCCCGCAGGCCTCCACGATATCCTTCATCGTGACCGCGCGATACCCTTTTCTGACAAATACTTCGCGCGCTCTCTCAAGGATCAGGCGTCTCTTGCTGTCAGCCCGTTCACCCATACCCGTGTCCCTTGGGCTGCTTTCCCCAGAATTCCACGATCTCCTTCATCCTGGTGAGTGCCTCAAAGAACACACGATTGCGGACTCCCTCCGACCAAACGCTGCCGCGCACATTTCCCTCGATCACGTAGCGTGACAGGATCCCGCGCAGATCATCGATATGCTTGATGTCCGCCTGTCTGATAAATCGAAGCTCATCTTCGCCCGTCCGCAGGCGATTTCGGGAATACACGTACGCATAATTCCTGTCCAGCAGATTGGTCTGGCGGAACTCCTTTACAAAGGATAACAGCGTCGAATCATACACCGGAAACGGGATCGTATGTCCCATATTCTCATTCTGATAGGTATTGGAGATCTGGGTGTCCGCGTGGGATTCCAGCCAAGGCAGATACCTCGCCATCCGCATCACATCGATCCGATAGCGCGCCACGATCTCCTCTGTGCTGTTTTCCCGCATGTCTCCCATATCATTCCCGATTATATCGTTTTCGTCGCAGATTTGCAATGAAACCGCCGCTAAAACTTATAATAAATGAAGCTCGCCGCGTCGTAGCCGGATCCCCAGACGCCGCAGACTAAAATGACCACGATCCCGGCGATCAGGATCGGCCAGCGGATAAATAACGATTGTTTTGTTATCCAGTCGGACACGCTTTTCCCGCACCGGTGCAGGATATCCGCCATGATCACCACCCCCAGCCCAAGGAGCACCAGACGCCATTCCGCAGCATTGACTCCGGCAGTCAAAATCGTTCCGTCGAAGAGCTGCCACACCCGCGGATGCGCAAATCCGCGAAAGACCGCGAGCGCTCCCGAGAGGGTATCCATCCGGAAGAAGATCCACGCGAAGTTCACCAGCAGGAAGGTCCACACGACCTTCAGGATCCGGACCGTCCTGCCCTCACCGCCTTCGCCGGAGAGCTTCGCCGTGAGCCGATCCCCGATCGGCTTCCACAGTTCCCCCAGGACCTGATAGAGGCCGTGCAGCAACCCCCAGATCAGGAACGGGAAGCCGGCGCCGTGCCACAACCCGCTCACCAGAAAGACGATCATGAGATTGACGAGCTTGCGGCCTCTGCCCCTGCGGTTTCCGCCCAGGGGGATATAAAGATAATCCCGAAACCAGGTGGACAGGGAGATATGCCAGCGCCGCCAGAAATCCCGCACGTTCTCTGCCAGGTAGGGCGCGTCGAAGTTCTCCATGACACGGATGCCCAGCACTTTGGCCGCTCCCACCGCGATGGAGGAGTAGCCGGCAAAATCGAGATAGATCTGGAAGGTGTACAGCACCGATGTCAGAAACAGCACCGCGCCGCCATAGGAGGCGGGGGAGGCATAGACAGCACCGACCGCGATCCCGATGCGGTCGGCCAGCACCATCTTGCAGAAGTATCCCCACAGCATCCGCATCATGCCGTCCCGGATGCGGCCGGCGTCCGGCCGGACCTCCGCCAGACCCGCCGCCTGCAGCTGCGGCAGGATGTTTTTCCCCCGCTCGATGGGGCCGGACAGCACCGTCGGGAAGAATGTCACGAACAGCGCGTACCGGATCGGATTCCGTTCCGCCTTGATGGTCCCGCGGGATACATCGATGAGATACCCGATGGACTGGAACAGATAAAAGGAGATCCCGATCGGAAGGATCGGACTCCGCAGCAGACCGCCGCTTAAGAAACCGATGTACTTGAAAAAGAGCAGGATCGCAAGATTGGCGATGAGCACCGCCGCGAGGATCCCCTTCTTACGTTGTCCGTTCTCCGCATGCTTCTCGAGGAACAGGGCGCCGATCCAGGTGGAACAGACGGAAAAAGCCAGGAATACCGTATGAACCGGTCCCTGAGAGAGATAGAAGAAGAGGCTCGCCGCAAAGAGCCAGATATAGCGCACGCGTGCCGGCAAAAGATAATATACCGTCACAGTGACCGCAAAGAATACGATGAAGGCAAAGGAAACGATCTGCACCGGGCTCCTCCCGTCCGTTCACGGCGCGTCCCGCACTGCGCAGGGACACTTGCACTGCCGAATGATCTCTTCTATAATAGAACCGTTCTGCGTATCCTGCAACTACAGAACATTCGGGGTGTGGCCCAGTTGGTAGGGCGCGTGCTTTGGGAGCATGAGACCGCAGGTTCGAGTCCTGTCACCCCGAGGTCTGGGTCGTGCCGGAGATTTCCTTTTTGGGGCCTCCGGCATTGAGGATGTGCAAGTATTCACGGCCGGAAACGACGAGCCAGTATACTCCTTCACCATGAGATTTATCTCCATGAAAAATGACGGTTATATTGCGGAATCCCTATCTCCTGCTCAAGTAGATGCCATACGACAGGTGAAAGCCTCTCTCGCGATAGAGGGTCTTTCTGTCAGCGATAGCACTCTATCTATGATGAAGCAAATAACAACCGGCGAATTATCTTATGATGATGCCATAGCCGATCTTAAGAGAAAGTATCAGAATGATGAGCCATTCTGACATTTACAGCTATCCCGATGAGGATATCCTGATCAATCATTTCGACTGCCACGACAAGAAGAAGCTCTCGAAGCTGGAAGCCATCATATCCGGCTATGCTCTCCTCTGACATGAACGCCCTTCATCCTTTCAGGGAAGGCAATGGCCACTCCCAACGTGAATTTGCCAGAGAATTATGCCTTAAATGCGGATATATGCTGGATTTTACAAGAACAGACCGAAAAGAAATGCTTGACGCAAGTACGGCCTCTTTCAATACTGCTGACATTGTCAAGCGACGATGTTGACGGGGATATTCTTTCCGGATTTCCATCGATAAATCCCTGATGTCAGTATACCCCAATGCCGCCATTTGATAACAAGCGTTATTCTTCCCTGCTGGTATATCGATGCCCGGAAACTCCTTTTTCCGGTATTTCCGATGAATGGGGAGACAGGTTTAAGTCCTGTCACCCCGAGGATTCAAAATGATTGGATAAACATACAAGTCGTGCTATGATACTGTCAAGAGAGGAGGGCTTCTGATATGAGTACAAGAGATAAAGAGGTACTAATATGCAGCTTGTCCTGATCCCGATTTTGGCAAAGGCGTGGAATAAAACATATACTGAGCTTTCCGACAAATTCAAATATATGATGTCTTAAGTTACATCGATGTGTGCTACGAAAACCACAATTCAACCGGGAATCAGGGCATCATTGACGATTTGAGAGACTATATCGAAATGCAGGGGGGGCAAGGTCACTTAAAGACATGACGGACAACAAAGAAGATATCAAGACCGATCTGATCGCGATTGCAAAGCTGAACAGCATCATTAACTACAGCGATCCCGGCAGCATCTCAAAAGCCTGCGATATCATCGCAAAGAACCGTCCCTTTCGATCCGTATACGGAGATCGATATCACAAGCGACTGCAGGAAATGCTGCGATCGGAGGATTATCCCCATACCTGCATTACCTGCGGAAGAGACACCGAAGGACCTGCGCCCATGTGTGCTGCCTGCGAAGCAGCTATGCTGAAGGGTGTTCAGGCCGGATCAAAAGACACCGGAAAGAAAGTCGAGCAGAAACCTTCCGACGGAGCCGCCACCCCCGTATCGACTCAGACGATCAAGGAAGTGGCTGTCGGTACGATCGCTTCGGCGCAGAGTGCTCTCCAAAAGATCGATAAAGAAAAGCTCAAAGAAACCGCTCGAAAGGAGCAGGGCAGGATACGCGGATATCTGAAAGAACTCCTGGGTCGAGTCAAAAGCTGGTGGAAGGAGGCAACCCGGAGACAGCGGATCATCGCTCTGATGCTTGCGTTACTGACCCTTATCGTACTTTTCACCCTCGGCATTGTCAGATTGATCGGTATCTGCCTGCTTCTGTTTGCGGCAAAAGGGATCCCGACGATCGTGCGTGAGATCAGGCAGCGTAACTCCGCGAAACTCCGGACGCGCTCCATAATTCTCAATGTCTATGTGCCTCTCCTTGCGGCGATCCTGTTCCTCTTTTTGATCCCGAGTCCCGGAAACGTCACGATGTCGGGAGCCTCTTCAAAGACATCCTCCAAGTCCGAAGAAGATATCGATGGATTGATCGGCGTGGATGCAAACGCACTGACCAAAAACCTGGTTCAAACAGGATCAGGGTATGTGCTTGATATCGACGAAAATGAGAAGATCACGATCCATAATGCAGAG
>JAFPTK010000047.1 GCA_017400305.1 Lachnospiraceae bacterium
CTTCCCGGATCCTTCCCGGCTGTGTGCTCTTTCGCCTGTCTGGTGATCCCTTCCACATCGAGAGGGTTGTAGAGACAGGCGGTCCGGCGGCAGCCGTGATCCCGCTCCAGTAAATACTGCAGCTCCCGGGAGCAGGACAGTACCAGATCACTCCTTTGGATCCTGCGCATGAGGAATCGGTTTTCCAGGTCCGTCCCGCAGCGGATCCCCAGGATATTCCGGCAGGATCCGACGCCGGCGTACAGATTCACCAGATTGGCCGTGTTGCCGAAGGAGTAGCAGAGATCGATCTGCCTCTTTCGGAGCAGGCGGCGCAGCCGCAGGATCCTCTTCCCGACATTGAGCGCTTTTCGGAGCTTCCCCGGGGCGCTCGGCACATCCAGGTTCACCACATCCAGACCGCTCACGTCATATTGCACGTTTTTGTCACTGAAGATGCAGATCGTGACCCGGTAATCCTCCGCAAGGAGTCGGGCAGTCGCGACCGCGACACGCTCAAATCCGCCCTGATGGAGCATCGGCAGCAGGAGCACCAGTTTTTTGCGCTGATCGGTCAAGGCGTCCCTCCCGTGACCTCTCCGGTCAGATAAAAGTGCGTCAGCCATTCCGCCTGTTTTGCCGCGTCAAATCCGGCTTCCCGGAGTAAGGCGGCGATGCGGCCGGAGAGCGCTTCCCGGTTTTCCCCCTGACGGCTCCGCTGTAACTCCAGGAGCTTTGCAGCCCATTGATCCCGGGCTTTCCCGACGGAAGCCGGATCCCGGTCATTTCCGATGCACATGCGTGTGATCCGGTCGGTCACATCGACATCCCCCGTGATCTGATCCGAGATCAGACAGGGCAGAGCGGCGGCCTGCGCTTCCATGACGCTCCCGGGCAATCCCTCGTATCGCGATGGGAAGGCAAATACATCCATCGCCTGATAGCATGCCGCCACATCGGTTCTGAGACCGGCAAAGATCACACGGTCCGCGATATCGAGTTCTCCGGCCAGCTTCCGGATGTCCGGCATGAGATCTCCTTTGCCGATGAGCAGAAGCCTGCTGTCGGGATCTCCGCCGAGCTGCAGATACCGCCGGAAGACCCGGAGCAGGAATTCATGATTCTTGGCATATCGGAAGGTTCCCACATGACCGATCACAAAGGAGCTGCCCAGGCGGAATTCCTTTCGGATATCGGCGCGCGGCTCTTCGGAATAATGAAACTGATCTACGTCGATCGCGTTCGGCAGGATCAGTGCGGGCCGTCGGCCGAACACCGCGGCTGCCGCTTCATGAGAGCAGGCAAAGCAGTGATCGATCGCCGGGACACGGTGACCGTTTCCGGTCGGCACCTCCCATCCGGGATCCTGAAGCGGGCGGCGGAGCGTCTTTGTCAGGAGCCCCTTGAGACCGGGATCCGTGCCCGCGCTCCTTGCGTGTGCCACGGTGATCGGGATGCCGCAGCGCTTCGCGGCAGGCAGGTAAAGCGCGGCTGTACTTGTCATATGCCCCTGGACGATCTGCCAGATGCTCCGGTGCGTATCAAAAAAGTGTTCACAGGCTCTGCGGTAGGCATGCGGCCCCGCCAGACCGCGGGATAAACCCATTCTCGGCAGAGCATGGATCTGCCCGCCGAGCGAGAGGATCTCAGCATCATAATCATCTGCCGCACGGACCGCCATCAGGTGCTCGGAATCCGGCGCAGCGGAGCCTGCGGGACGCGGATCGGCATGAACCAGGAAGTCAAACTGGATCCGATCTCTGTCGATCCGGCGATACAGATCCATGATGCGGCTCTCGGCACCGCCTCGTCCCGTTCGCCCGAATACGTGAAGTACGCGTACAGTCTGCTCCATCATTTCTTTCCCCGGGCAGAGACGAGGAGACGTTTACCCGTTGCTGCCAGGAATTCGATCTTCTGACCGAAGGCGGAACGCCGCCCGGTCGGTTCATACATAAGCTCTTTCCACGGCGCAGGGGAGATCCGGTCGAAGAGGGCCTCCGCGGCATCAAAATCGGCATCCTTCATCGTGTTGACGTGGTACACGATCGTGACGGAACCGCTCCCGGATCCGGCCGCTGCGCGTTTTTTGGACAGTGCCAGCGGATAAAAGGTCAGATCCCTGTATCGGTAGGGCTCTCTGCCGAATCCGTCGGTCACCTGTTTGAAGCCGCACTCCTTCAGGGCCTTCAGCGTGTTGTCATCATAACTGTGCGCCGGCGCCATGAAGATCTCGGTCGATAACTCCTGTTTCTTCAGGATCTCAAGACCCTCCTTAAGAAGCTGCATCTGTTCCTCAAAGGGGAGACCGGCAAACTCCGACTGGCGGTTTAAGGGAAACAGCCCGCCGTTTGTCGTTGTGTAGACGTGATGGCAGCCGTGCATCGCGATGACGGCACCTTCGTCCCTGAGCTCGCGGATCCGATCCCAGAAGGTCTCTTCCTCGATCTTTTCAACCCCTTCCATGTCACGGATCTTTTCATCCCGGCAGTCGGGGATCACCCCGAGGAGCGGGAGAGCCTGATGCTTCTTGAGGATGCCGATCATGCGTTCAAAGGCATCCCGGTTCATTTCGGGCGCGATATCATCCAGACGAACGCCGATCCGCATGGATCACAGTCTCCAGTGATCAAAGTCCGGTCCGGCGAAAGCACTTCGATCATAGATTCCCTTGATGTCAAAGAGGACCTTCACCCGGCCGTTTTGCCGATACAGCGATTCCAGAGCGGTGCGGTCCATCGCCTTCAGATAGTCATGAGCGACTGCCACGATCACCGCATCCATCTCACGGATCTCTTCGAAGGGCTTGAGCTGCAGGCCGTACAGGCGCTCCGCCTCATCGGCATCCGCCGTATCGTCGGAGACAACCGGCGTGATCCCGTATTCGCCCAGCTCCCGGATGATATCGATCACCTTGGTGTTACGGGTATCGGGGCAGTTCTCCTTGAAGGTGAAGCCGAGGATGCCGATCCGTGCCTGCTTGACCGGGATGTCAGCGGCGATCAGCCTCTTGACCAGAGATTCCGCGATGTATTTGCCCATGTCGTCATTGATCCGTCTCCCCGACAGGATGATCTGCGAATGATAGCCGAGCTCCTCCGCCTTGTAGGTGAGGTAGTAGGGGTCGACACCGATGCAGTGGCCGCCCACCAGACCGGGGCGGAACGGCAGGAAATTCCATTTGGTCCCGGCCGCATTGAGTACTTCCATGGTATCGATATCCATCCGGTGAAAGATCATGGACAATTCGTTCATAAAGGCGATATTGATATCCCGCTGGCTGTTCTCGATGACCTTGGCGGCCTCCGCCACCTTGATGGAGGAGGCGCGGTACACCCCGGCCAGAGCCACTGTCTCATAGACGTGGGCAACCTCATCCAGGGTCTCGTCATCCATGCCGGATACGATCTTGGTGATCGTGGCGAGCCGATGCACCTTGTCACCCGGGTTGATCCGCTCCGGCGAGTAGCCGACTTTGAAATCCACACCGCATTTCAGACCGGATTCCCGTTCCAGGATCGGAACGCAGATATCTTCCGTGACACCGGGGTAGACCGTCGATTCATAGACGACGATCGATCCCTTTGTCAGATGCTGCCCCAGAGTCCGGCTGGC
>JAFPTK010000048.1 GCA_017400305.1 Lachnospiraceae bacterium
TGCTCTGGATCCTGCTGCCGGTCAACGCGTGGTATCTGCCCAATGTATTTTTTACCGACCAGACGGTCCTGCTCTTTGTAATGGCCCTGCTGTATCTGGAGGAATTGCTGAACGTCGAAATCCATGAACGGGGGAGTGTCACCGATGACGGCGGAACACATTCATCCGGCCGGCCGGAGCCGGCGGGAAAGAAATATCACGATACCGTCCTTAAGGTCCTCCGTGTCCCGGTGATCTTCTGCGGGATCCTCACGGATTACTACTTCTGGATCCTCGTCTTTTTTGTATTTGCGGCCCGGATGATCAGCGGCTTCGCACGCCGTGAAGGTATCCGCACGATCCTTCGCACCGCGCTCTCTTACGCCCTTCCGGTGATCGCGGCCCTGGCGGTCTGGCTGATCCAGCTGTCCTATACGGAGGGGTGGCCGGACCTCCTCCTCTACAAGTTCCGGTTTCGCACCGGCGGATATGAGGGCGGTGTCTATGACCGGCTGATCGAGAATTTCTCCTCTTCCTTCACGCAGGACCAGCGGAGCTTTATGTTCTGGCTGCTGCTCATCTGGCTGATCGGCGGTGGTCTGACGGTCTGTTATCTCCTCGGACGCGGACGACTCTCTCTGCTGTGGACGGACGGATCGCTCCTCCTCCTGATCGTCGCCTTTCTGGCGCCGGCGGTGCAGATCCTGCTCCTTAAGAATCACTCGGCGGTGCATGAATTCTCGATGATGAAGGAGGGCTTCTGCGTCGCGATGACAGCGCCGCTTCTGGCGATGGTCGCCGTGAGAGCGTTCCGATCCGAGGGGGGGCTGTTCTTCCTGGGACGCAAGATCCGGCCGTTCCTCCCGGCGTATCTTCTGTGCTTTTTCCTCATGCTGCTCCTGACCGGTGTCCCCACCGCGACCTCCCGGTATATCGTATCCCGTGACGGCGATGCGGATTACACGATGGCGGAGTTTCTGCGGGAGAATACCGGTTATGAGGATGTCTGCTTCTCCTTTACCGAGGAGATCCCCTATGAGCCGCCGCATGATCTCACGGTCTCCCACAAGCGGGTCTGGCCGGTGGAGACGGCGGAGGAGATCGACACGATGTTCCCGGCGCTTCCCGATTCGGCAGAGAAGCTTCTGCTCGTCCGTGCGGATCGTTCGGAGCTCCCGGATGAGATCGCGGCAGCGGAAGATGCCCTGATCACCGGTGCGGCGCTCAGGGCGGAAAGTGAGACATATCTGCTGTATGAACTTCCGTGATCCGGCCTATTTCTCGAAGTGAAGCGGTTCGGGCCGGCAGGATGCGATGTGCCGCATATCGTTGAATAATTCCAGCCGGGGGGTCACCTTTTTCCCCGGAAATTCCTCAAAATCAAGGATCGAGACCGAACAGACCCCGTAGGGCATCGAGGTCAGGACAAAGGGGAAGGGGAGCCCCAGCACATGGGAAAACATGACCGCGCCGGAACCTCCGTGGGCAAAGAGGGCAATGGTGTCGTGATTCTCCCGGACGCATTCATAGAGGCCGTCCCTGCGCACCAGACCGAACTCCGCCAGAAAAGCATCAAAGCGCTCAGCCACCGTGCGGTAGCAGGCAAGACAGCGATTGTCGCGAAAGTACGGGTGCTGATCCCAGTGATCGCTCCCCACGTATTCCGGGGATTCCGTCAACAGCAGGTAACCGAGGGTCCAGGGGTGCCCCTCGTGAGGCACGGGGATCTCCTGATCCTCTCTGACATTTCCCCAGTCGATCTCATGCATGAAATCCAGTGTCCGGATCTCAAGATGGTGAAGCCCGGCGGTATAGGAGGCGGTCTCCTGGGCACGGCCCATGGGGGAGGCGTAGATCGCGCGGATGTCCTCCGAGCGCAGCCGCTCCGCGGTATCTTCGGCCTGCCGGACGCCGTTCTCGGTCAGACAGTCCTTCTGGTAATTCGGTTCTCCGTGACGCACAAAGATCAGTCTCATAGGGGTCCCTCCCGGAATGATTGCGGTTGTTGCCAGGATAGCACACAGGCCCGGTCCGGGCAAACGGAAACGGAGCGGATCCTGTCAGGGTTCATGCCGTTTCTTCGTCTGCAGCGGCGGGGAGAAACCGCCAGTTCCGGATCTCATAGCCTTCGCCGGTAAAGAGGAAGTAGAGATCGTGCCGACCGGTCACGGGCTTGTCGAGCGGAACCGTGATCTCCCGAAACTCCCCGTCGGATCCGCCCTGCATCAGGTCATCCAGAGAGATCTTCGCGATCGGATCCTCTGTTTCCGGGGAATCAAGTGCCACACGGATCCCGCAGTTTATGCCGGATCCTTTGACGCCGGGTGCCCGGCGTACCGTGATCGCAAGCAGGCCCGCTCCCTTTGCCCCGAAATCCGCTCCTGTGACGGCACTCCAGCTGCCGTCCGTCACGCCGGTCACGATCATCTCACCGGATCCGTATTTCTCCGCGATCTCGCCGTACGGGACGGTACTGAGCCCTGCCATATTGCCGAAGGTTGCCGCCGGTACGAGAGCATAGGGGTCAAAGGAACCGACCTGTTCCACACCGGTGCGGGTGCCGGTGGAGTGGGTGGGAGCGCCGTTTTCATCCAGATCCAGGATATCGATACTGGTGCTGCGGTATCCGCCGTCCAGTCCCATCGCCTCCTCGAGGATCCGGGAGTGATAGGTGATGTACCACTTCCCCTGAAAGGAGAAGATGCAGTGGTGATTGTTGCCGCCCCGCCCGAAGAAGAAACCGGGATTTTTCAGCACACCGCTGTGCAGGGCAAACGGTCCCATCGGATGATCGGACACCATCGTCACGATCTCGCCGTTGGAGAAGCCGTATGTCTTCTCCGCTTCCTCGGTCATATTGAAGTTGGAGCAGTAGGAATAATAGTATCTTCCGCCGATCCGGTTGATGCCGGAGTCCTCAAAGAGATACGGCACCTCTGCGATGGGGGCCGGATCCGTGGCCAGGGAGATCATATCGGCTCCGAGTCTGGCAACACGCGCGGTGCCGGGGTTGTCGGCCTTATCCGGAGAGGGGATGCCGCCGCCCACATAGAGATAGGCTTCGCCGTCGTCGTCCATCAGGACGGCCGGATCGAACAGCCAGGTCACACTGGCGCAGTTGGGGGTGTCGCGGGAGATCAACGGTCCGCCGATGGGATCCGTAAAGGGGCCGACCGGACTGTCGGCGCTCAAGACCGCGATGCCGTTGCCGCTGTTGGCGAAATAGAGGAAGAACTTCGGCTTCCCGTCGATCATCTTCCAGGCGGCTGCCGGTGCCCAGGAATTGTTGCCCCAGGTCGCCTGCCCCTTGGCGGAAGCCGCATAGACGCTGCCGTGATCGGTCCAGTTGACCAGATCCGCCGAGGAGATGACGTTGATCGTATCGATGGCGGAGTATCGGTTCTCGGACAGGGAACCGTCCTCCTCGTAGGTCAGGATATCGCCCGTCATGTAGAGATATACCCGCCCATCGTAGACCATGGCATAGGGATCTGCACCAAAGCGCTGCGTCATGACGGGGTTGTGGGAACCGATCGGTTTGAGACTCTTTAGCAGTACGGGATCGCTCATCTTTCTCCTCTCTTTCTGCGTGACGGAAATGAGTGACAGACGTCATCCCGATTATAGAATACTTGCCGGAGACCGTCAATTACGCGCAGGCGGAGCAGAGCCCCGGAGGCAGACGGCCTCGCGCCGGAAGATCTCCTGTGGCAAGCCCTTATGGATCCAGAAGTACCAGCTCGTATGCGCGGTGACCCAGCCCGATCTCCTCCGCATGGCGCAGGATGTGCAGGCCGTTCTTACTGAGGATCCGTTCCTTAAGCGAATCACCGTCTTCAGCGGCAAAGACCAGATCGATGCAGGCCTGATCCAGTGCCACCGGATCGAGGGAGGAGAGGATCCCGATATCGTGCATGTCGACCTCTGTGGGGGAGGATACGCAGTCGCAGTCCACAGACATGCGGTTCATGACGTTCACATAGACGATCCGTTCCCCGTGCCCCTCATAGTCGGATACGGATTTCGCGGCCTCCGCCATGGATTCGGTGAATACATCCTGATTGGTTAAGAGCGAGCCGATATCGATGGGCGGCCGGGAGAAGACGCCGCCGGTGTGGATGCGGGTCTTGCCGCTCGCGGATGCGATGCCGATGGAGATGTTCTTTAAGGAGCCGCCGAAGCCTGCCATCGGATGACCCTTGAAGTGCGTGAGGACCAGGACCGCATCATAGTCGGCGAGATCCTTTCCCACCCGGTTCTCCTTCAGGCGGACGCCGCCCTCCACGGGGATCGTGAGCTCACCCTCCGCATCCATGATGTCAACATCGGCGATGTCGGTGAAACCATGGTCTTTGGCTACCTGCAGGTGCATCGCCGTCTCGGCTCTTTTGGAACCGCTGTAGGCGGTGTTGCATTCGACGATGGTGCCGTTTACCCGGTGCACCAGATCCTTGATGAGATCCGGTGAGAGATGATTGGGATTGCCGGCTTCCCCGGTGGAGAGCTTGACCGCCACCCGGCCCGTCAGATCGACGCCGAGAGCATCGTAAGCCTTATTGAGACCCTCCGGGCTGATGTCGGAGGTCATATACACGACGGCGTGCGCATCCGCCGGCCGGGCCTCCGCCGCCATGGTCTCGATGTCGTAATACGCATGCGGCTCGATGTCATAGTGCATATGCGCGCGATAGCCCAGCGCGAGGGCGACCAGGACGACCGCCACACAGGCGAGGACGAGCAGCATTTTCTTTCCGGTTCCCAAACGTTTCTTCATGGCAGCAGTCTCCCGGGTGGATCATCTACGCATCATCCCACTACTTTACCATATCGGTGAGATGATGTGAATAGTAACAATTGTCGCAAAAAAACGTAAAATATCAGAAAAATACGCTTTTTTTTCGCGGCAGACCATGATACAATACAGTTGATGCAGTATCTGCATCGCGCACCTGTCAACTTAACAACCGATGCACCCAGCATCAGAAAAGGAGTTCGCCATGAGTGTAAATGGAGTTACATCTGGGGTAACCGCATCGTCGTACGCGAGTCAGACGAACGCGGTGTCGCAGGCCCCCAAGGCCGATGCGGCGAGCAAGGCAACGGAGACCAAGGCTGCGGAAGAAGCACCCGCCGCCACCTACGAGAAGAGCGCGGAGCCTAAGCAGGCCGGCTATTCCAAGATCCAGAAGATGTCCGAGGAAGACCGGGCAAAGCTGGTGGAACAGCTGAAGGCGGATCAGGAGCAGCGCCAGTCGCAGCTGGTGGACCTCGTATCCAAGATGATGCAGGGCCAGGGTGTCGCGTACAACAACGCGAACGACATCTGGAGCTTCCTGCGCGAGGGCAAGTTCGAGGTCGATCCTGCCACCAAGGCACAGGCACAGGAGGACATCTCCGAGGACGGTTACTGGGGAGTCAAGCAGACCTCCGGCCGCATCCTGGACTTTGCGGATGCACTGGCGGGCAGTGACCCCAACAACATCCAGAAGATGTATGACGCCTTCAAGAAGGGTTACAAGCAGGCGGAGGAGACCTGGGGAGGAGAGCTTCCCGACATCAGCCAGCAGACCTATGATGCTGTGCTGGACGGCTTCCGCAAGCGCGCTGAGGAAGCGGGCGTCACCCTGAATGAGGATTGAACCTGATCCAGACGAGTCATCTCGCAGAACCCCGACGGGTACCACCGTCGGGGTTCTGTAAGTTATATATAGCAGTATCGAAAGGGAGAGACGATACCATGGAAGGACGTCAGGATTTTATCAGGCTTCTCCGGAAACGCATGGGAGGCCGTTATCTGATCGCGCTGGTGGCGGGACTGATCGCCGGCAATCTGACACATCTGTATATGATCTCCAACAAGATCACGAATCTGGATGATATCTCCGGTATCCCCGGTGTCGGCGGGGGCGCAGCCCTCGGACGCTGGCTCCAGCCGAGACTCCACCACCTGTTCTCCGTCTGGTCCGCACCGGCCATCAACGGCGAAATGTCGATCCTGTTCCTGTCTCTGGCTGCCTGTCTCATGATCCTGCTCCTCGAGATCCGGACCGAGGGCGGCGCCGCGCTCGCTGCGATCCTGTTAGTCACCTTCCCCAGTGTGACCAGCAATATGTATTACATGCTGTTAGCTCCCACCTTTGCGCTGGCTGTACTGATGAGTGTTCTCGGGGTCTACCTGACCCGCCATTACCGCTTTGGGTGGATTTTCGGCGTGATCCTGCAGATCCTGAGCATGGCGTGCTATCAGGCGTATTTTGCCGTGGCGGCATCTCTCTACGTCCTCCTGCTGATCCTGATGCTGACGGACGGCAAGAAGGTGACCGAGGCCTTTTGGCTGGGGGTGAAGTTCCTGATGACCCTGGCGCTCTCCATGGCCGGCTATCTGATCAGTGTCCGGATCGTCGGGGAGGAGCTGGCGGACTATAAGGGGCTGAATTCGATCGGTTCCTTTTCACCGGTCTCCCTTCTTCATGCATTCTTACGGTGCTATCACCGTCTGATGCAGTACTTCATCACCGCGCCGGAGAGCTATATGGCGGGGGCGCCGGCTTTGTTCAACCGTCTGTCGGTCATTGCCGCCGTGATCCTGATCCCGGTGATCTTCTGTCAGAGGAAACTCTACACGGAGCGGAGCAGAGCGGTCATATGGGGGATCCTCCTGGCGGCGCTTCTGCCGTTTGCCATGTCGGTCTTTTACCTCATGGCTCCGGAGCTGGACCGCGCTTCCACGGTGATGACCTTTTCCTATGTGATCTTCGATCTGATGATCCTGGCGTTGTGTGAGAGGCTCCGTCTCCCGGGGGAGGGGAAGGCACGACCGGCATTGAGAGCGCTGCTCATAGCCACCTTCCTGATCCTGTGCTGTAAGGCTTACTCGGTCTATCGCGTTGCCAATATCGCCTATTACCGGAGTTATATCGCCCAGGAGCGGACGGTGAATTACTTAAACCGCATCTATGCCAGACTGGAGGAGCAGGGAGATTACCGCTACGGGGATCGCGTCGCGATCCTTGGCGGCTTCTATCCCGACCCCATCATCATCGGGAGATATCAGATGGGAGGCGAGAAGCTGATCGATCTGGAGGGGGCGACGCTCGAGGATCATCTGTTTTTGCCGGCCAATCGGCTGCAGCTGGAGCGCGTCTTCCTGGGGATCGATTCGGAGGAGGTCACGGAGGAGGAGCGCGATGCGATCATGAAAAAGGACGCCTTCGCCCGGATGCCGGCCTATCCGGAGGACGGCTGTATTCAGCGGATCGACGGGATCTGGGTGGTCAAGATCGCGGAGGATGATCGATGAAAGAGGATAGGTGCAGCATCCGCGCGTTTGCCAAGATCAATCTCTTCCTGGATGTGACGGGGCGCCGTGCGGACGGATATCATCTCGTCAATATGGTGATGCAGTCTGTCGGGCTCTGTGATGAGCTATTCTTTACCGTGGAGAGGACGTCGGACAGAGGAGACGGGAATGGGGGCGGCGATACCCTGACCATCCTCCCGGCGGCGGAGGAGATCCCGGAAACGCCCGGGGCTCCCGCTTCCGAAAGAGCATCCCGCATGTTTGCGGAAATCGCCTCGGATGAGCGGAATCTCGTGCTGAAAGCGGTCAGGTTTCTCCGTGATCGTTATCCGGAGAGGTTTCCGGGGGATCGATCGCTTGCGATCCGTCTGGTGAAGAGGATCCCGGCCGAGGCAGGGCTCGGCGGCGGGAGTGCGGACGCGGCAGCATCCCTCCTGGCGGTGGATCGGCTCTTTTCCCTCGGCCTGTCTGAAGGGGAGCTCGCCGATTGTGCCCTGTCCCTCGGCGCCGATGTGCCATTCTGTCTCTTCGGCGGCACGATGCGGTCGGAGGGGATCGGCGAGATCCTGACGCCGCTTCCTGATTTTCCGGACTGCGCCATTGTCGTGGCAAAACCCGAAGGCAGCGCTTCCACCGGAGAGATCTATAGGGGACTGGACGGCAGCACGGATGTGCGGCATCCTTCCTGGGAGGCCTTTGCGGCTGCCCTGGCCGGAGAGCAGGGGAAGCGGGATCCGTTTTCCTGCATGTCCGAGCAGATGAAGCAACGGACCAACATCCTGGAGCAGGTGACCTCTCCGTTGGTTCCGGAGATCGGGGAACTCGTGGAGTTGCTTACCCGGGAGGGGGCAACGGGCGCCATGATGACCGGCAGCGGCTCGGCGGTATTCGGATTATTCGCGGATGAAACGGCGGCGGAACCTGCTGTGCGGGCGATCCGGGCGTCGGGACTGTCGATCGCCACATATTTGACTCGGCCGGTCAACCGGGCTCGGATGGCAGAGGAGAGATATTTTTGATGGCCATGGAAGATTCTGAAATGCCTGAAAAAAACGGAGTGATCGAAGGGACACTCACCTTTCGGACCTGGGTGCTGCCTGTGAGTATGATATTCCCTGGTGAAAGGATGCCGGAGCTGTCCGTCCCGGAGCAGACGGGAGGATCGTTTTTCGGAGACATGCTCCCGCCGGGGACTCCGGCGGAGGAGCGGAAGGACATCGCCTGTGAGATCACGAAGGATCAGGCCGGTGCCATCGCCTCCGTGTATTATACCGAGATCGATGAGACCGGCGGCCTCACGGAGAACACATTGGAGTTCCTGCCGGAGGAAGCCTTTCGCCTGACCCGCAGCGGCGCGCTCTCCGCAAAATTCGATTTTCTGCCCGGGAGAAAGACGTTGACCGACATGGTCACTCCCTACGGCGCGGTATCTCTGTGCCTCATGACGACGGAAACGGCGATCAAAAAGGACCCGCAAGGGGTCCTTGTCATGATCCGTTATCATTTTATCGAGGCGCCGCAGGAGATCCATCTGGTGGAATACCGGATCGTGATCCCCTGACGATCGTTTCTTACTTGATCGGTTTTGCGCCGGCCTTCTCCTGTGCCTTGGCGACCAGATTTGCCCAGAAGCCCTTCTTTTTCTCCTCGATCTGGATCTTGCCGTGGAGTCCCTTGACCTCTGTGATATAGATGCCGCTGACGGCGGCCTTTACTTCCTTTTTGACCGGGACGCGGTCAAAGATCTTTTCATCGCAGATGAGGGAAACGATCTGCGGTCCCACCTTCCCCTTGACAATGGGGAGCTTGGACCGTCGGAGAAGCTTCGGGGTCTGGTCGATCACAGCCTGCGGAAGGCCGGCATCCTTGAGCCGCATGCGCTTCTTGTCGATGATGAGCATGGATACCCACTGCTTCGCGGCTTCGATCTGTGCCTGCTGCTCCGCCTGTTTCTTTTCCGAGCGTTTGCCGAGGATCGTCAGGACGATCAGGGCGATCACCATGATGACGAGGATCACGAGAAATACGATCATTGCAGGCTTCATACGGTTTTGCTCCTTTGGGTGTATGGGTGCGGATGCTTCAGTCTGAGCGGCATCCCCGGCAGGCCCGTTTGGGCAGTTTTTCATGAACGATGCCTTTTGACGCAGACATCATAGTATGTTACTATAGCATCAAATTGTTCATTATTCAAGAGGAGGAAGATCATGAAAAACAGGTTAGGGGCGGTCGCCGTGTTGACGGGACTCGTGATGGCACTGTCCGCGTGCAGCGGCATACCGTCGATTCCGGGAGTCGGAAACCCGGAGGAGTATCTTAAGGACATCGATCCCTCAAAATATGTCAAGCTGGGGGACTACACCGGTCTTTCCGTGGATGTGCCGGCACCTTCGTCGGATGCGGCCGCGGAGGACAGCTATGTGACCGGTTATCTGAAGACGCTGGCTGGGACACCGGTCAATGACCGGCCGGCGAAGCTGGGCGATACGGCCAATATTGATTTTGCGGGACGCATGGCGGATACGGACCAGGCCTTCAACGGCGGTACCGCGCAGGGCTACGATCTGGTGCTGGGCTCCGGCACCTTCATCCCGGGATTTGAAGACGGTGTGGTCGGCATGACCATCGGAGAGGAGAAGGACATCCCGCTGACCTTTCCGGAAACCTACGGCTCCGTGGAATTGGCCGGCAAGGATGTCATCTTTGCCGTGAAGCTCAACGGGCTGACGGCGCCCGGTGACTCGAGCGTGCAGGCACTGGGGATCGCGGGCATCTCCACCATCGATCAGTACACCGATTATCTCAGAAAACAGTACAATGACAGGGTCAATGAGGAGTACCGGCAGAAGGTGGAGGAGGCGATCCGGGACAAGATCGAATCCAATGCCGTATTCCAGACACCGCCGACGGCATTTTTAGAGCGCCTCAAGGAGAGCTACCGCGAGCAGATCGAAATCCTCGCCGACGCGTATTCCAACGCCTACGGACAGGCCTTTACCGTGTCGGATCTCCTGAATCTGGCCATGTCCAATGCCAAATTCAGCGGTGACGAGGAGGCCTACGTGGAATCCAATGCGATCCAGACGGCCAACGCCTACCTCATGATGGCGGCGATCGCCAGAGAACAGGGGATCTCCGTCTCGGACGCGGAGCTTCGCACGGAGATGGAGAATAATCTGGACAGCTCCGGCTATGCGACCATCGAAGAATATGAGGCGGCAGCGGATCTGGAACAGATCCGCGAGCAGGTGCTCTATGACAAGGTGATGGATTATCTCTATCAGAACAACAAAGTATCCGGGGAGGGTAAATAAATGGAAGCATTGGTACAGGTTCGCGATCTCTTTGATCATCAGGAGGAATACGCGGGAAAAGAGGTGAAGGTCGGGGGCTGGGTGCGCAGCATCAGAGATTCCAAGTCCCTTGGTTTCATCACATTAAATGACGGCTCCTGCTTCACACCGCTGCAGATCGTCTACACCGATCAGCTGGACAACTTCGCCGCGGTCAGCAAGACCAACGTCGGTGCGGCGCTCATCGTCACGGGGACGATCGTCTTAACTCCCGAGGCCAAGCAGCCGCTGGAGATGCAGGCGCTCAAGGTCGAGGTGGAGGGAGCCTCCACGACCGACTTCCCGATGCAGAAGAAGCGTCACTCCATGGAATTCCTGCGGACGATGCCGCATCTGCGCCCGCGCACGAACACCTTCCAGGCGGTATTCCGCATCCGGTCGCTGGCGGCGTATGCCATCCATCAGTTCTTCCAGGACAACGGCTTCGTCTACGTCCACACCCCCATCATCACGGCCAGCGACGCCGAAGGGGCCGGTGAGATGTTCCAGGTGACGACGCTGGATCTGAACAACCTTCCCCGCACCGAGGACGGTGCCGTGGATTACAGCAGGGACTTCTTCGGCCGGCCGGTCAACATGACCGTCAGCGGACAGCTGGATGTCGAGAGCTTTGCCTTTGCCTTCCGCAACGTCTACACCTTCGGACCGACCTTCCGGGCGGAGAATTCCAACACACCGCGCCACGCGGCGGAATTCTGGATGATCGAGCCGGAGATGTGCTTCGCGGATCTGGCGGATGACTGCCGGGTGGCAGAGCAGATGCTGAAGTACGTCATCGGATACGTCCTCGATCATGCGCCGGCGGAGATGGAGTTTTTCAACAGCTTTGTGGACAAGGGGCTGCTGGAGCGCCTGCACAATGTGGTGAGCAATGACTTCGGGCGGATCACCTATACGGACGCCGTGGAGCTGTTAAAGAAACAGAATGACCGCTTCGAGTATAAGGTGGACTGGGGAACCGATCTGCAGACGGAGCATGAGCGCTACCTCACCGAGGAGGTATTCCGGAAGCCGGTCTTCGTCACCGACTATCCGCGGGACATCAAGGCCTTCTACATGAAGCTCAATCCGGACGGCAGGACCGTCGCCGCGGCGGACTGTCTGGTACCCGGGATCGGCGAGATCATCGGCGGCAGCCAGCGTGAGGACGATCTGGCGATCCTTGAGAAGCGCATGGATGACCTCGGGATGGAAAAGGAGCAGTACCAGTTCTATCTTGACTTAAGGCGCTACGGCAGCGTGCGGCACGCGGGCTTCGGTCTCGGCTTTGAGCGTCTCATCATGTACCTCACCGGGATGAGCAACATCCGCGACGTCGAGGCATTCCCCCGGACCGTGGGGAACATCAACTGATCCGGAGCCGCATGAGGCGCAGACTCCTCTCGGTCCTGCTCATCGCGCTCACCGGCACGCTCTTTCTCGTGCGGCCGGCGTTTGCCGCGCAGACTTCGGAGGAGCTCTTCCGGCAGCAGAAGGAGCTGCATGAGGAGGCGGAACGCCTGGAGGAGGAGAGAAAGGCCGCGGAGCAGGAACAGAAGAGCGCGCAGAGCAGCTTGAACAGCGTAAGCGACAGCATCCGGGAGATCACCGGAGAGCGGGAGATGGTCAATGAAGCCATCAGTGACCTCAATGACGATCTGGTCAGTCTCCTGGCGACGATCAACATGATCGAGGAGGAGATCGAGGACACCAGGGAGCAGATCGTGGATACGCAGGCCGCCTACGACGAGGCGAAGCAGAGCGAGGAAGAGCAGTACGCCGCCATGAAGGCGCGGGCGAAATTCATGTACGAAAAGGGTGGGCAGGATATGCTCACCCTTTTTCTGCAGTCCGAAAGCATCTCCGAATTCCTGAACCGGGCCACCTACGTGCAGGAGCTTTACGACTACGACCGGCGCGAACTGGAGAGCTACATTCAGGCCAAAAATGAAGCCGATGCCCTCAAGAATGAACTGCTGGACGCGGAAGCCGAGCTGCAGGCGGACCTCTTTGAACTGGAGCAGAGCCAGGCGGATATGGAGCAGATCCTGGCAGAGCTGGAGGAGCAGGCGGAGAACTACAGCGTCATGCTGGCCCATGCCAAGCAGGATGCGGCGGCATACCAGTTAAAGATCAAGCAGCAGTCCTCGGCGATCGACAAGCTTGCCACCGAACTGCAGGCCAAAGCGGCGGAGGAAGCGGAAGTCAAAAAGGCCGCGGAGGATGCGAAGAAACGCGAGGACGAGGAGAAGAAGAAAGCGGAAGAGGAAAAAAAGAAGGCGGAAAAGGAAGCGGCGGCAGCAGCTGCGGCCTCTGACGGACAGGAGAGCGACGCTTCCCAATGGGTCGAGGAGCAGGACGGGGAGGGATCCGAGTCGGAGGAGCCGGAAGAGAAGGAGGAATCCTCCTCCGGCGGGAAGACCTATGCGGCACCGGGGTCGGCGACCGGCTCCAATATCGCCGCCTATGCCTGCCAGTTTGTGGGAAATCCCTATGTGGCGGGCGGCACCTCCCTGACGAACGGCTGTGACTGCTCCGGCTTCACGATGTCCGTCTATCAGGCCTTCGGGATCTCTATTCCCCGCACCTCCTGGAGTCAGCAGCGCGTCGGCACCGAGGTCTCTCTGGAGAATGCGCGCGCCGGAGACATTGTCTGCTATGCCGGACATGTGGGCATCTATCTGGGCAACGGACAGATCGTCCACGCTTCGACCGAACGCACGGGGATCAAATACGGCAACGTCAATTACAAACCCATTATGACCATTCGGAGGCTTGTGTAGATGAAATGGGAAACACTTCTGTGTGAGGAACGCATCCGCAGCATCACCCACAGCGGATCGGGCAATGATCTCCGGTCCGAGTTCGAAAAGGATTACCACAGGATCATCGGCAGCGCTTCTTTCCGCAGGCTGCAGGACAAGACACAGGTCTTCCCGCTGGATCAGTCGGATTTCGTGCGTACCCGGCTCACCCATTCTCTGGAGGTGAGCTCTTTTGCCAAATCCCTCGGACAGAATATCGCCCGCAAGATCATCCGGGAGATCATGGACCGGGAATTCAGGCCGCAGAATCAGGAGGATATCTGCGACATCTTACAGTGTGCGGGACTCCTCCATGACATCGGCAATCCGCCCTTCGGTCATTTCGGGGAGACGGTCATCCGCAACTGGTTCGCGGAGAATCTGGACCGGATCCTTTGGAGATCGGCGGATGGGATCGAGAAGCCGCTCTCTGCCTGGCTCACACCCCAGATGCGCGCGGACTTCCGCCACTTTGAGGGCAACACGCAGGCGCTGCGGGTCGTCACGAAGCTCCATTACCTCGTCGATGAGCATGGGATGAACCTGACGAAGGCACTGTTGGCGACGATCATCAAATATCCGGTGTCCTCGCTGGAGGTGGATAAGAAGAGTCCGGATATCTGCCGGCACAAGATGGGATTTTTCTACGCGGACCGGGAGACCTATGACAGTATTGCAAGCGCCTGCGGGATCCCGGCCGGCAGGAGACATCCGCTCACCTTTGTCCTGGAAGCGGCGGATGACATCGCCTACCTCACGGCCGATATCGAGGATTCCTACAAGAAGGGACTGATCAGTTATACGCGGCTGCATGATGAACTGCTGCTCGCAGCGGAAGGATGGGATGAGCAAGGAGCGCAGGCTCTGAAACAGCTTGTACAGAAGATGGAGGAGCGGTATCGGAAGGGCATCGAGCGACATTGGGATGATCCGGGCGCCTATGCCGTGCAGAACTGGATCATCAACGTACAGGGCCGGCTCATCGGCGATGCGACCGCCTCCTTCGGGGAGCATTACCGGGAGATCATGGAGGGAACCTTCTCGCAGGAGCTCTTCGCAGGCACCGCATCGGAAGCGGTCGCGAAGACGCTCGGGGATATCGCCTACCGCTATGCGTTCCGTTCGAAGCCGATCTTAAAGATCGAGATCGCGGCCAATCAGGTACTGACTTTTCTCCTGGACCGCTTCGTACGGGCAGTGCTGTACTACGATACCGAAGTCGGACCGGACATGCTCGGGGAGAAGCTGATCCCGTTCATCTCGGACAATTACATGGCGATCTATCACAGGTTTGCCGAGGGAAAGGATGAAGCGGAGAAACTGTACCTGCGCCTCCTTCTCGTCACGGATTTTGTGTGCGGGATGACCGATGCGTATGCGAGCAGGCTGTATCAGGAAATGAACGGATTATCACTCCTGTAAGGAAAGGGGAAGGAAATGGACAAGATCATCGTGCTGGATTTCGGCGGTCAGTACAAGCAGCTGATCGCGAGGAGGGTACGGGAACTGGGGGTCTACTGCGAGATCCATCCGTATACGAGATCCCTGGAGGAGCTTCTCGGGATGGAGCCGAAGGGCATCATCCTGACCGGCGGACCGGCAAGCGTCTTTCTGCCGGAGACACCCACCTATGAAAAGGCGCTGTTCGAAACGGGGATCCCGATCCTCGGGATCTGCTACGGCGCGCAGCTCATGGCCTACCGGTGCGGCGGGGAGGTGAAGACCGCACCGACCTCGGAGTACGGGCATGCGGAACTGCTTGTGGACGGGATGGCAGAGAACTCTCTCCTTCTGCGGGAAGTAGAAAAAAAGAGCACCACCTGGATGAGTCACACGGACTACATCGCTGCCGCGCCGGCGGGCTTCGCGGTCACGGCGCACACGGCGGACTGCCCGGTGGCTGCGATGGAGGACTCCGGACGGAAACTCTACGCGGTGCAGTTCCATCCCGAGGTCGTACATTCGGTTGAGGGGACGAAGATCCTCAGAAACTTCGTCCGGGACATCTGCGGCTGTGCCGGAGACTGGGAAATAGCGGGGTTTGTTTCCCGTACGATCACGGAGCTTAAGGGAAAGATCGGGGACGGCAGAGTCCTGCTCGGACTTTCGGGCGGTGTGGATTCCTCGGTGGCGGCGGCACTTCTCGCAAAAGCGGTCGGGAAGCAGCTTACCTGTGTGTTTGTGGACCACGGTCTGCTGCGAAAGAACGAGGGAGATGAAGTAGAAAAGGTCTTTGGCCCCGAGGGGGATTTCGAACTGAACTTCGTGCGGGTGAATGCCGTAGAGCGTTTCTACTTAAAGCTTGCCGGTGTCACCGACCCGGAGATGAAGCGCAAGATCATCGGCGCTGAGTTCATCAATGTGTTTGAGGAGGAGGCAAAGAAGATCGGCACAGTCGACTTCCTCGCACAGGGAACGATCTACCCGGATGTCGTGGAGAGCGGGACCGGCAGCGGCGGCGCGGTGATCAAGTCCCACCACAATGTCGGCGGTCTCCCCTCTCATGTGGACTTCAAGGAGATCGTGGAACCGCTTCGATCGCTCTTTAAGGATGAGGTCCGCAAGGTCGGTCTGGAGCTGGGACTTCCGCGGGAACTGGTCTATCGGCAGCCCTTCCCCGGACCGGGACTCGGTGTCCGCATCGTGGGTGACATCACGGCGGACAAGGTGCGGATCGTCCA
>JAFPTK010000049.1 GCA_017400305.1 Lachnospiraceae bacterium
GATGAAAACGGCAATGATGTATTCGTACACTACTCCGGATTGAACATGGAAGGCTTCAAGTCGCTCGACGAGGGCGCAGCGGTCGAATATGATGTCATTCAGGGAGAAAAAGGTCCGCAGGCGGTTAATGTTAATAAGCTGTAAAACCAAGCCGCGCAGTTAATCCAAGAAAAAAGGAGCGGAGCGAGTTTACTCGCGACCGCTCTTTTTTCTTGGATTAGATATGGGGCGCAGCCCCACATGAGAAAATCTGCGAAGCAGATTTTCGAATGACTGCGCGGCTCACTGATAAAAAAAGAGACGGCGCGAGTTTACTCGCAGCCGTCTTTTTTTGTTTGGCTTAAGTGTGTGAGCGCAGCCTCTCTTCCTTATCCCCTTAATGCCCCGCGTTACACGCCGCGATCACATCATCCAGGGACAAAGAACCGCCGAACAATTCCAGCGCGCTCCCGATCGTCACATCCAGCCGGTTCCTCCCGAGGAGCTTGATCCTTGAGATATCCGCGGCCGCTCGCACGCCGCCGGCGTAGACCATCGGCAGCCCGTCATACTCGCCCAGGATCTCCACCACACCGGCCTCGATCCCCCTCTGGCGCCCTTCCACGTCCGCCGCATGGATCAGGTACTCATCGCAGTACTCCGAGAGCGTCTCCAGCGTCTCCCGGTTCAATTCCACATCCGACATATTCTGCCAGCGGTCCGTCACGATGAAATAGTGGGCGCTCCCCTTCTCGCGCTTCTTACAGCTGACATCCAGTACGATGTGCTCCTTGCCGACAGCACTCCGGAGTGCCTCCAGATGCTCATAATTGATCTTGCCGCCCGTGAACGCATAGGTGGTCACCACCACGTGGGAGGCGCCCGCCCTGATCCAGGACTCCGCATTCTCCGCCGTCACACCGCCGCCGACCTGCATGCCGCCCGGCCACACCGACAGTGCCTCTAACGCCTGCCGCTTCGTAGCCTCATACTGCGGCGAATCCACCGAATTGAGCAGTACGATATGTCCGCCGGTCAGATTCTTTCGCTGGAACAGTGCCGCATAATACCCCGCACTGTGTTCCGATACAAAATTGTCGATGGCGACATCGCCCTCGTCCCGCAGGCTGTCGCCGACGATCTGCTTCACCTGCCCGTTATGGATATCAACACAAGGCCTGAACTTCATATCCCTCCACCTTTCCTGACAGACCGGATCGATCTCCGGCCGGAGCTCACTCTCCGCGGATCACATCCCTCATATCATATCTGCCTGCCGGCTTTCCCGGCAGATATTTCGCCGCTGCCACCGCTCCTCTCGCAAAGATCCCACGGGAGTAGGCGCGGTGGGAGACCGTCACCACCTCATCCGGGCCGGCAAAGATCACATCATGATCCCCGACGATCGTACCGCCGCGGACGGCCGAGATCCCGACCTCCGCATGATCGCGCTTCTTGCGCACATCGTCGCGGTGATACACATAGGTGACTTCTTCCTCGATGGCCGCCTTCGCCTCATCGGCCAGCATGATCGCCGTACCGCTGGGCGCATCCAGCTTCTGATTGTGATGCTTCTCCACGATCTCGACGTCAAAGCCTTCCTGATACAGACGTTTCGTCGCCTCACGGACGATATCCAGCATCACATTGACCCCGAGGGACATATTGCCGGAGCGCAATACCGGGATTTCCTTCGACGCCTCGGCGACCGCCTTAAGCTGCTCCTCGCTCAGTCCGGTCGTACACAGGACCAGGGGAAGCTTCTTATCTCTGCAGTAGCGGAGCACACCGTCCACCGCCGACGCATTGGAGAAATCGATCACCGCATCGACCGTCACATCACACGCCGCGATATCCCGAAAGAGCGGAAAGGAACCGTCCCCCTCGCCATAGGCATCCACCCCGGCGGCGATCGTCACCTCCGCATCGTCCCTGCAGACCTCACAGATGGCACGGCCCATCCGGCCGTTCGCGCCGTGCAGGAGGACCCGCGTCATGACCGGACCTCCAGTCCGTAATCCTTCATCGCCTGTACCAGCTGCGCCTCATGCTCACTGCTGATCCGGGTGAGCGGCAGCCTCAGCACATCACAGTCATATCCCAGAAGCGACAGGGCCCGCTTGACCGGGATCGGATTGACCTCACAGAAGAGCGCATCCACGAGCGGCTGCGCTTCCAACTGCATCTTCCTCGCTCCGGCCGTGTCACCCGAAAAAAACTTCGCGCAGATCTCGTGTGTCTGGCGCGGCGCCACATTGGAGAGAACGGAGATCACGCCCAGCCCTCCCAGCGACAGGATCGGCACGATGAGACCGTCTTCGCCGGAGTACAGTTCCACCTGGACGCCCTGTGCCTGCGCAAGGGACATCATCTTCGTCGTCTGCGCAAGATTCCCCGTGGCATCCTTGATGCCGACGATATTTCTGACATCGCGGCAGAGCGCCACCGTCGTCTCGGGCAATACATTACAGCCTGTCCGGCTGGGGACATTGTACAGGATCACCGGGATCTTCACCGCCTCCGCGATCGCCGTAAAGTGCGCGATCAGACCGTTCTGCGTCGCCTTGTTGTAATACGGCGTGACGGAGAGGATCGCGTCCGCCCCGATCTTTTCCGCCTCCTGTGACAGATAGATCGCCGTATCCGTCGCATTGGACCCGGCGCCTGCGATCACGGGCACCCGATGCCTGACGTGCTCCACGCAGAAACGGATCACCTCCACATGCTCCGCCTCCGTCATCGTCGCGGACTCTCCGGTCGTCCCGCAGACGATGATCGCATCCGTCCCCTGCTCGATCTGATCGTCGATCAGCCGGGCGAACTCATCATAATTGACCGAAAGATCCTTTTTCATCGGCGTGGCGATCGCCACACCCGCTCCTTTAAATACCGCCATAGGGCACCTCCCTCTAAACTGATTTTCCATTATATGATATCAACCGAAAAAGTGCAATGATCCTACCGCGGAATGCTGACCACCACATAATCGCCGAAAGTTTCGGTCCGGGACAGTCCCGCCGCGGCAAAATGCTCCGCCTCCGACACATGCAGGATCAGAACCGTCTTCTCCAGATCGATCAGACCGGTGTCCTCCAGACCGAAGGAAAAGCCCGCAAACCGGTCGGCCACACGAAACTCCGCTCCGGGATCCTTCCAGCGGGCCGTGGACAGAAAGACATCCGGCGGTGTCTCCGCGACGTACAATGCGATGATAAAGGGCGCCGACAGGTGGGTATAGGTGGAGAGGATCTGCCGGTCATCCCCCGCAAGGCGCACCGCTTCCTCGACCGCCTCCGGATATCCCGGCATGAAGCTCTCCCTCGTAAGAGAGGCGTAGCGTGATCCGAAATAATCATGGAAAAAGAGTCCTGCGGCCAGCGCGATCCCCACGACAAAAGCGATCCCGGCCGACTGAAGAAAGCGCAGACTCATCCGGGTCTGCTCCCCCTTTCTCCCCCAAAACAGCCCAAGGAGCGCCGCGAGGGCCCTGCCCTGGAAATACAGGATCGGCAGGAGAAGCAGCGTCACCCGGTTGATATCCGGCTCGATAAACAGCGTGAACAGGATCGTGGCTCCCGTAAGGACCAGGAAACAGACATCCGTGATCCGGCATCGGATCGACATTCCTTCCCTTCCCCGGGAAGAAAAAGCCCCCCGGAAGCACAGCGCCGCCCCGCCGATCGTTAAGGGCGCCGTGAACCGGTAACATTGGGCAAACCCCGGAATGTAATTACAGGCGATCTCGCCGTCCTCGGAGCCGATGGTCAGAAATGTTATAAGATAACGCATGCTATTTTTAATCATCGACGGCAACGTGGCCGCCGTAGAGAAGACGGATCGCGACGAAGTAAAGACCGGCACGGAAAACCATGGCGTACGGATCGGAGAGAGACCGAGCTTGTTGATCAGGAAAAAGAGCCCCAACGGAAAAAATACGGCCAGATATACCAGTACCGCCTCGCCCAGCTCCCTGCCGTTCATGCGCCCCATCCGGATCGCGCAGACCGCCAGTACTATGAGGGCGATCGGGACCACGACGGTCGCAGAACCGTAGGCATACGGCGTGATCGCAAAAACGGCCGCCGAAAGGAGATACCGCACCCTGCGGCCCCGTCCGGAGTCCCGTACCGCAGCGGAGACGAAGAGAAATATGGCCGCCAGTTCGAAAAACGGCAGCGTATTGGCATCCAGCGCCCACCGTGAGAGGATGAAATGCCAGGGATTGACAGCCAGGAGAAGTCCCAGACAGCACCCGAGGATCGCCTTGCCGCGACGGACACCATCCCCGTCGGGATCCGCAAGGGAGCCGTTCTTTTCCGCGCGGTCGCCGGCATGTCCTCCGATAAACGGCAGATATTCAAACAGGGCGATGGTAAAAGCCCCGAGAAGCGCCGGGAAGAACCGGAGAGAGGCGATACTCCTCCCAAAGAGCGCGGTGGACAATACCGCCAGATAGATCATGAGAGGACTGCCGCCCCCGCTGCCCCAGGTGATCGGATAGACGGGATAACGGTACCCGTTGCGATCGATCCCGTAGTGCAGCAGCGTCCAGGCGTCATAGCCGATCGAGGCCTCGTCCTGATTCAGTCCGTACGGGATCTTCCCCAGCAGCACGAAACGCAGGACGGTCCCGAGGAGCAGGAGAACGATCATCCCGACTGCAAACGCGATCCCCGATTGTCTCCTCCGTTCTTCCATACCCATTTCCCGATCGAAGCGATCAGGCCTCCCTGATCCGGTCGTCCGCGGAGCTCCGAATCATCCGCACCAGCGTCCGCGTCGTCCAGAAAAAGGCCGCGATATACACCGCCGTCAGAAGATCCATGGAAACCGTCAGCTCTCTGGCGGAGCGGACATAGGTGATGAGGGTCCCCGTCGTCAGGACACAGGCCGGCACAAAGGATTCCCGCGGTCGTAATGCCAGCAGCAGGCTGAAGAGGAGCACCGCGCCGTAATCATACCGCTCGTGCATCGACGGCAGGAACATGTTCATCGCCCAGATCTGCCAGGCGAGCAGCCAGGTGAGGGTCACCAGATCCAGCCGATAACCGTCATCCACCTGTGCCGCCAGAGCGATGGAGAGAAGGATCACCGCCATGGTCACGATCGCCGCGGGAAGGGCCAGAGTCTCCAGAAAATCATCCAGCCCGTAGTTGTAGAAATTCGGATAATTGGCTACCATGCCGTAGCTCTCGGATCCCTCGGTCCCCTCTAACATCTGCATGAAATAGGTTCCGTATGTCGCCCGGATCCCGCGTCCCAGGAAGACGGCGGGAAGCCCTGTGATCAGGTACACCGCCGGGATCCAGAGGAAATTCAGATATTTCAGAAAACCCGTTTCCCGTCTGAGGAACAGGATCAGGAAAAAGAACGGAAAGAAAAAGATCGCCTGCAGTTTAAAGGAGAAGGAGATCCCCAGCAGGAGAAAGGCACTGGTATCCTTGCCGCGGTACAGCTGTGTGAGGGCCAGGACCGCAAAGAACATGTAGAAAACATCGCATTGCTTCCACAGCACGCTGTTCATAAAGACTACGGGCAGATAGAGTGTGAGGATCGCCAGATAGGCCGCCTTCCACTCGTCCCAGTCGGTATCGCCGTAGACAGAGGACCGTTCGGTTATCCCCGCCCCTTCCCGCCGGTTTCTTTCCTCCCTCAACAGGATGGTCATCAGCAGATAGACGGCTGCGGCCAGCGCATAATCCATGATACCGGAGAACAGGGAAGCCAGCACCCATGGTTCCCAGGGGGAAAGGCCGATCAGGGCGTACATGATATTGAACGGCACGTAGTAGTCGCCGATCACCTGACTCATTCCCTGCGCAAATCCCAGCGCCCGGTACTCCATCGGCCACCCCTTGATATAGAGCTCATAGTCGGATGACAGCAGGGTTTCCGGTGCCATCCGGATCCGCATGACCACCGATCCCGCAAACAGCAGGATCAGAAATGCCGCATGCAGATATTTCAGACGTTTCTCCCTATCTCTCATGTGATATTCCCTCCAGCCCGATCGCCGCAAAAGGAAGCAATGCCAGGGTGTAGCGCAGCGTGTAACGCCCGGATGCCTCCCACAGTTCATGGAATGCCATTCCTCCGAATACAAACAGCAACAGCAATCCCACAGACTGCGGGATCTGCTTTCCGTGATATCTCCGAAGCAACAGGAAGAGCCCCAGACCGGCAAGGAACATCCGCAAAAGGTGCGAGATCTGCATGCCGGTCCCAAGGATCCGGTAACCGGTACCGCTCACCAGAGCGGTCGCCTGCGCCGACAACTCCTGGTGTCTGGAGGTCAGCTCCTGTTCCCTGAGGCTCACCGCGGTGGGATCCCCCCACTGGGTAAAATACTTCATGCCGTAGAACTGGAGAAACGCCTTGGGGTGTGTCGCAAAAAAGGCGATCCTCCCTCGAACGACCGGCCAGGCAGCCGCGGATGCCGCGCCTGGATCCATGTCATTATCCTGCAGATAATGGACATTATCGCCGTTGTACCAGCCGTACTTGCCGTCGGAATCCGTCATTCCCATCGCCAGATAGGCCATGGCAGGCACGCCGGAGGAGATCTTTTCCCCGGAGCGCTCCTCGTAATACCCGTTCACTCCCTGCCGCAGGACAAACGGCAGGACTGCCAGGAGTGCCAGGACCGCGGCACAGCCCAGGACACGTTTTTCGGCCTTTTCCCTGCCGGCCATGGCTCCGAGGGCAGCTCCCGCGGTCGCGATCCCCATCGCGATGAGCGCGATCAGTCCGTTGGTCTTAACCACCCAGGAGAGCGCCGCCAGCACGGCCGCCAGGAGCCCGTTTCCGATCCCGCCGCCCTTTAAATATCGGATGAGAAAATACAACGCCCCGTACAGGGGTGCGAGCGGCCAGATATCGTTGTAGATAAAGGTGCTGTACACGTAAAAATACAGGTTGAAAAAGGAGAGCAGGGAAAGTGCCCGGCACGCCCGGACGCTTCCTGTGAGCTCCCAGGTGATCTCGTACAGAAAGAAGAGACTGATCAGGATCGAGAGGACATTTCCCCACTGATACGGAGCGTAGTTTCCGGCCCCGAAAACCCCGGTCATCCTTTCGCACAGAAAAGCATAGCACAGCTGGAACGGGTAGCACGCGAAATAGCCGTCCTGGATCGCGCCGTATTCTCCCCTTTCGAATTCATGGAGGATCTCATCGATCTGTCTTGCGTCATTCGTCGGGAGACCGCCGATCACCAGGATGAGGACCGCGGACAGCCCCAGCGCCCAGATCAGTGCGCAGAGAAACCACCCGTCCGGGATCAGCACACCGGTTCCCTTCAGGGTCCTGGCTTCCGGGCCGCCCCGCCGCATCAGGAACCACAGCAGGCCAAGCGCAACCAGCAAAGCCGCCCCGGAGACGATCGGGGTGAGCGATACCAGATCCGGGTAATCATTCTGCTCAAACTGCCGGAAGGAGATCGTGAAAAACAACCCGGCAGCGGCAAGACCGAAGCAAAAGATCATCAGGATCCCTGCCAGCAAACGATAGAGACCGGATAAGACCCGCTCCGTCCGCATCCGAAGGAAGTCCCCGTCAGAACGTTACCGGCGGTGTCCAGTATGTCCCGCCGTAACTGTCCGTAAACCGGTACAGCATGCGCACCTCTCCGGTCCCGACATCGGTGTTGCGGATCCGAAGCGCTTCCATCCCGCCCTCCGGCACCGTGAGCGTCTCCCCCAGCAGATAACTGTCCTGATACTCACCCTCATAGCTGTAGAAATCGCAGAGGAAATCGATCGTATCTCCTGCCGCGATCTCCGTCAGATTCTTGGCCACGACAGCGACCTCCTGTCCGGCGGACAGGTAATCCGTGTTGGCACCTGTGATCCTCCCCTCGGGGTGCGCCGCATCAAAGACGACCAGCAGATCCACCCGTTCCCCGTTTAACAGCGCCGGGATCCGCCCGGTGATGGTACTGCCGTCCGGCTGATCCGTCTCATCGATGTAGTAGTAAGCGACCGGCTGGCCGTTTACCGACAGCCAGGTCCGGTCCGTCGGAGCCAGGAGATTCCCGTCGTCATCAAAGTCATACACATTATCCAGTCCCAGATCGACGTAGCCCTCACCGTCATCGTAGAACAGATTCAGCACCAGGTCCTTTGTCTGGGCCCAGCCGTCCCGGTCCATCGAAATGACCGTGTCTCCGTCCGCATTCTCCTGCCAGAGGAGCTGTTCCGAAGGGAAGCGATGCGCTGCGACCTGCTCCGCGGCAAATTCCGGCGTGATGCCGGAGCGCGCGAGGAATCCCGTATTGGAGGATGTCAGACCCGCCGATCTCGCATAATCCGAGGACAGGAGAGTCCCCAGCAGATCGGAGATCACCTCGATGGTCTGTGCTCCTGTCGAGGAATCCCCTCCCGTCTCGAAGAGGCTGTCATAAGCGCTTTCCTGCGAGCCGGAACCGGCCTGCCCGTAGGTATTCATGGCTGCCGCCTGCTCAATGACCTTCGTGTAATCGGAATCCATGCCGATCTGTTCATAGGTATCCACCATCGAATCGACGGCGGAGGACTTACGCTTCGGGAAATAGACCGAAAGGCCGTAGGAATTGGTCATGCTCGGCGATGTCCGATTGTATTTGACCGCTCCGAGGATCGCGTCCGCGAGGGCCTGTCCTTCCTCGGTTCCGAGATTCATCGCCAGATGCGCCAGATCCACCTGATCGATCTTGCAGGACGGCGCAAACTCACGGGCACCGCTGCGGGCGTCCGATACCGTCTGGTAGTTTTTCTCCTCGATCAGCCGGGAAGCGGAGGTCGCAAACTCCTTGAGGGAATCCGGCACCGTCAGCGACAGCTCTGCGAGATCCGTCACCGAGAGGGTGGTCTTCTGTCCGCCGGCCAGCTGTCCGCAGGCATCCGTGAAGCTGTCCGCGATGCTCTTTCCGATCTCCACGGTCGGGAGGCCGGGATCCTTTGCCAGCGCGGTGAGCCACGGGGTGTAGTGCCATCCGATCCCGGGTTCCACTTCCTCCGAGGCGATCAGATAATCGGCGTAATCGCCGACCACCAGTGCTGTTTCCACCGTAGCCATGAGGCAGGCGTCAAACCCGACAAAGTCGTAGGTGAGCTGTCCTTCCTTCAGGGCGCGGCCGATATTCGCGAGGTCCATGGAGCCCGCCCGGGGGTCCTTTTCATCATATCCGAATCCGGAGATGGAGCCGCCGCCGTGATCCCAGAAGATCAGGTCATAGCGGTTCCCGCTCGTATGCGTCTTTGCCCATTTCAGGAACTGGATGAGCGTCGCGGGATCCACCATGCTGCCGGAGCCCATGTCCGCCTCCAGAAGCCTGATCCCGCCGTCGGCAACTTCATAGATCTGATTCACACGGGTGGAGATCCCGTTGATGTTCCATTTCTTACATCCGCCGGTATAGACATAGATGCGCACATTCCGGTTCAACGGTGCCGCCGCCATCTCCTGTAGGTCGCCCGAAGCCATGCCGCTCTTGGACTCCAGATCCGTTCCGCACAGATAGACCAGAATCACGTTCTGATCCGTTCCGTCGCCGCGGATCGTCGTGCGCTTGGCCCGCGCGTTGGGGGCCACCCCGGTGTCCAGCTTTCCCTGTTCATAGGAGGTGTCCTTCCAGTCTCCGATCGCAGAGGATGCGCCTGACCAGGAATCCCCGCCGCCAAACAGAGCCGCGAGCAGATCCCCTGCTCCGGAGCTCTCCTGCGTCTGCGTCACCTGTCCCGCCTGCTGCTCCGTCTGCGCGGATTCCGTCTCATAGTCGGAATCGGAGCCGGAATCCCCCATTCCCCTGAACAAAAAGAAAACGATCGCGATCAGAACGATCGCGCCGAGTGAGATCCCTCCGCCGCGGGTTCCCGCTCTGGAGGGCGCCGGTCTGCCGGCTGAAGACCCGGAGGAACCGCTTCCTCCGTGGAAATTCGATCCGCTGCCTACCGGGCCGGTCCCCAGGCCTTCCCCTCTCCGGTGAACGCCGGTCCCTCCCGATTCTGTGACTTTTTTCCTTCCGGTCGGTCTGTCTGCCATGATCCTCTGTCCTTTCCGTGCGCATCATGCCACGGATAACAGTATAAGGGATATGGCACAAAATCTCAACTGAGATGAAATAATGCCTTCGCGCGATCTCTGCGATCTACCGCCCGTAGGTGGCGTAGAATTCCCGTAATGCCGTCTCCGGGTCGGTCGGCTCATAGCTCGCCGCATTCAGGGAAAAGAGGGATTCTTTTCCTTTTTTTCTGGCAGGTTTCTTAGCCTTGCGATCATCCTTGCGTGCCAGGTAGTTATTGGGGTTCATGCCCGCCATCATAACGGGACCGATCATCATTGCATTCATTCCGCACCTCCTTGTGCCAAAACAAACGCTCGGTGGACTCCTTTCTCACTTTATATATCGGCATATATACCGACATATTTAAGCATCGGCAGCCGGCACGCCCCAAAACAGAAAACCCGGCGGTTCGCCGGGTTTTCCCATGAAATCTGTTCGTATGACAGCCGTTTACTCGCCCTTGGGGAGTCTCCCGTAGGTGTCCGCGAGCATCCGGATACTGCCTGCCAATGCCTCCGAGAGAAAATTGGGCTTCAGGCGCCACTGCCAGTTGCCGGCCGGCTGTCCCGGGGTGTTGATCCGGGCCTCGCGTCCCAGGACCAGATAGTCGGTGAGCGGGATGATGCACAGATCCGCTACCGAACGATATGCCTCGCGGATGAAATCCCAGACGAAACGCCCGTAATCCGTATCCATCGAATTGATATAGCGCCGCACGAAATCCCGGGAGCCGTCATCCAGATCCTCCACCCACGCACGGGCTGTCGTATTATCATGTGTTCCGGTATAGACGACACAGTTCCTCTCATGGCGATGCGTCACATACACACTGTCCCAGCTGGTATACGCGAACTGCAGCACCTTCATCCCCGGAAGTCCGCTGTCCTTTAACAGCTTGACATTTTCCTTCGTCACCGTCCCGAGATCCTCGGCGATCATCGGCACATCCCCCAGCTGTTTCTTAACGGAAGCAAAGAAATCCATCCCGGGTCCCTTGTGCATCTTGCCGTTCCTGGCGTCCTCCTCGTCGAAGGGGATCGCGTAGTATTCGGCAAAGCCATGGAAGTGATCGATCCGGATCACATCGTAAAACTCAAGATTCCGCTCGATCCGGCGGATCCACCAGGAAAAGTCGCGCTTCTTCTCCGCCTGCCAGTCGTAGATCGGATTCCCCCAGCGCTGGCCGGTGGCCGAAAAGGCATCCGGCGGGCAGCCGGCGATGACCGACGGGACCAGATCCTTATCCATGAGGAATTCCGTGGGATGGGACCAGGCATCCGCCGAATCCAGTGCCACGTAGAAGGGAAGATCCCCGATGATCCGGATCCCCTGCTCCCCCGCGTAGGTATGGAGTTTCTTCCACTGCCGGTCGAACTGGTACTGCCGAAACTCATAGGAAGCGATCTCTTTCTTCAGCCGCTTCCTCACCTCATCGAGTGCCCTGGCTTCTCTGGTCCGGAGGCCGTCCTCCCACTCAAACCAGGGCTTTCCGCCCTGATCTGCCTTGATCGCCATAAACAGCGCATAGTCCTCGAGCCAGAAGCTCTCCTTTTTGCAATAATCCTTATAGGCCTTTTCCTTATCCAGCCCCTTCTCCAGGAAACGCTCATACGCGAGTGTCAGCAGACTGAACCGGTTCTCATAGAGCTTCCCGTAATCCACCAGTTCCACATCGCTGCCGAAATCACGGCTGTTGAGTTCCTCCCAGTTGAGGAGCCCCTCCTCCACCAGGGTTTCCAGACAGATGAAGTACGGATTGCCCGCGAAGGCAGAGAACGGCTGGTACGGCGAGTCCCCGAAACCGGTAGGCCCGATCGGCAGGATCTGCCAGTAGCGCTGACCCGATTTCTTCAGGAAATCGACAAATTCAAAGGCTTCCCTCGAAAAACAGCCAATGCCGTATTTCGAGGGAAGCGAAAAGATCGGAAACAGGATTCCGGCTTCGCGGTCCATTATTTCACCGCCACCTTGGTGATGTGCGGGTTGACACCCTCATACCAGTACAGGAAGCCTTCGCAGTCGATCGTATCGCCGACCTTGAGATTCTCGACCGTCTTGTAGACATCCGTGCTCTTGTCGGTCAGGTAGGACTCCACCGTAAAGGTATAGGTGTTGCCGCCGACCGTCACATCAAAGTACAGGTCGTCGCCCTGCGTGCCGGAATTGTCCCAGTTGTAGTAGAAGGCCTGCCCGTCACCCTTGTCCGCAACGGTAAGTCCCTCAAATCTCACATACTCATTCTGGTGATCGATGAGGCTGTCGCTTCCCAGAAGGGAAGTGGCATCAAAGGCGGGTGCCACATAATTGCCGTCCTCGATCTCGAAGGTGGAGCCGGATGCGACCTCGATCTCGCCGGCCCACTCGGCGCGGTAACCGGTGACCTTGATCTTGGTTCCGGGCGTGAGCTTGGCATAATCCTCCTCGGAGCAGGTCATCTCATAGATGAAATAGGCGCCGTCCTGATCCTGGGTGTAAAGGGTCGCCTTGTTGTCCCACCAGGACTGCTTATTCTGCACATAGGTCTCGATGGTGATCGGATCATCCACCGCGGCGGCGACAAACTCCGCATGGGTCATCACACCCTCTCCCTTGACATCCTCAAAGGTAGCGGAAGGGGTGTTCCCTGTTTTGCCCTGATTTCCGCATGCCGCAAGACTGCATACCATCATCGCACTCAACGCGATCACTAAAAGCTTCTTCATAATGTCCTCTCTCCTTACCGTTTCACTGCTATCCCATGCCACACGGACACGGTCACAAAACAACAACATGATTATAACCAAAAAAACAGATTCGTCAAGTTATACAGCATCGGCAGTCACATTCATCCACGCGTATCGGAAGCCCGTTTCCGCAGATATCTCCGGAGTGATACCACCCCGATGCCCACCCAGGCCAGGGCCAGCACGATCAGGAGCGCCGCACTCACGGCAGGTAACGGTCCCAGGGCTTCCTCCGAGACAGCGCCCTCCTGCGCATCGGACGGACGGCTCTCACCGAGACGGTACAGCGACTTCGTGTCCGCATAAAGCTTTGTGAAGAATGCATCATCGGCCGTCTGCTTCCTGCGGATCCCCTTGACGGTGCTCTCGATCAACTCGCCGGCCGCGTCCCGCAGGGACGCGGAACCGTTAAAGACCGGTGTCACAAAGGTATCCGCCGTATGATCC
>JAFPTK010000050.1 GCA_017400305.1 Lachnospiraceae bacterium
AGGAGGCGGTCCCGGAGAAGATCTGCGCGTCTCCGGTCCAGCCGAGCCGCTCATCCCGCTGCGGGCAGTCGGTCGGAATATCCAGGAAGTTCCCCTTCTGCCCCCATTTCGTATTCCGGATGAGGCGGTTGACCTTGTCGAAGGAGGTCCGGATCTCCCCGATCTCCTCCAGATCGGAGTAAAGCGCCACCGCACAGAATTCGTGGAAATTCCTGATATCGACGGGCATCCCCGTCACGCGCACATAGCGGAAGCCGTACCAGGTAAAATGCGGCCGGACAATGCGTTTGACGCCGTCCGAGATGCAGGTGAACTGACACTTCGCCGAGCGGAGATTGTCGTTGTAAAAGCATCCGTCCTGCAGGATCTCTCCGTAATCCATCGTCACTTTGGCATCCTTCGGAAGCCGCACGGCAAATTCCACCCAGCCGGTGATCTCCTGCCCGAAGTCCAGGACGGTCTCCCCCCGCGGTGTGGTGATGATCTTCTGCGGCACAAACGTCTCATGCCGTGTGACCGGCAGACCGTCCATCGGCACGAGTGCCCCGGCGGGGCCGTCTGTCAGGCGCACGCCGCTCACGTCGCGATCGCCCGGCGCTTTCAGCATCGCGTCGCGGCGCATGTCATAGACTTCGCCGTCGTAGATGGAGGTGACCGTCACCGGGGATTTCAGGCTCTCCCAGTCCTCGTCCGTGGCGATAATCCGCGGCGTCCCCTCCCGCGGGACCAGGTACAGGTCTGCGATCAGCCGGTAAGCATCCCCGTAGAATTCGCGCAGCTGTCCCTCGTTAAGATAGCCGAGCCGGCCCTTGTACCACCCGTCGCCCAGCCAGACGTCCAGCACATTTTCCCCTTCCCTCAAAAGCGGAGCGATATCATAGGTCTGATACTGCACGCGATAGCGGTAGTCCGTAAAGTAGGGCGTGAAAAACTGGTCCCCGATCTTCTCCCCGTTCAGATAAGCTTCATAGAGCCCCAGCCCGCAGAGATAGAGCCGGGCGCGCCTCAGGGCGGCCAGTTCCTCCCCGGTCACGGTGAAGCGGCGGCGGAGCACCGGCACCACTTCTCTGGTATAGGCGGGGGTGATCCATTTTCCCTTCCAGCCGCCCGCCGGATGTCCTCCCTCAAATGATGCGGGGCCGCTTTCCGCGCTGTCCCCCGTCTCGTCCGTCACCGTCACACGCCAGCAGTACCGCTCACCGGGCCGGATGATATCCGCAAGCGGCGGCGTATAAGCATGGTGCGGCAGCCGCGTCTCTCCGCTGTCATAGAGGATTTCGGAAAAATCCTCCCCGCGTGAGAGCACAAAACGGGAGGCGGCCTGTCGCTTTCCTCGCGCCTCCTCCACCTGCCAGGTGAAGGTGATCCCCTTCAGGTCGATGCCCATCGGGTCTCTCCGGTCATTGGTGCGCAGCTCGGTGATCCTCATACTCTCTCCTTTTTCCCTCTTTACAAAAAAACCGGCGGGATGCCGGTTTTTCTGCTATTGTCTGATCGGTTCGGCATAGCGCCTTACAGATGCAGCACCCGCTCCTTGATCTCCTGGGTGCGGCCCTGGTTCCAGTACTGGGTGCCGATGTAACCGCAGGTGCGTCTGGCGACGTTCATGGTGTTCTGATCGTGGTTGCCGCAGTTGGGGCACTCCCAGATGAGCTTCCCGTCCCGGTCGGTGACGATCTGGATCTCCCCTTCGTAGCCGCACTTCTGGCAGTAATCCGATTTGGTATTGAGCTCCGCGTACATGATGTTGTCGTAGATGTACTGCATGACGGAGAGGACCGCATCGAGGTTGTCGCTCATATTCGGCACTTCGACGTAGCTGATCGCGCCGCCCGGTGAAAGGGCCTGGAATTCGGATTCGAACTTGAGCTTGGTGAACGCGTCGATCTTTTCCGTGACGTGTACGTGGTAGCTGTTGGTGATGTAATTCTTGTCCGTCACGCCGTCGATGATGCCAAAGCGCTTCTGCAGACACTTGGCAAACTTGTAGGTGGTCGATTCCAGCGGTGTTCCGTACAGGCTGAAGGAGATATTGGTGTCCGCGCGCCACTTGGCGCACTTGTCATTTAAGTACTGCATGACCTGCAGCGCGAAGCCCTTGCCCTCGGGATCGGTGTGGGTCACGCCCTTCATGTACTTCGTGCACTCGCAGAGACCCGCGTAGCCAAGGGAGATCGTCGAATAGTTGTTGAACAGGAGTTCGTCGATGACCTGGCCCTTCTTCAGTCTCGCCAGTGCGCCGAACTGCCAAAGGACCGGCGCCACGTCGGACGGGGTCCCGAGCAGTCTCTTGTGGCGGGCCATCAGCGCCCGGTAGCAGAGCTCGGTCCGCTCATCCATGAGCTCCCAGAATTTCTTCTCATCCTTGCCGGAGGAGCAGGCCACATCCACGAGGTTTAAGGTCACGACGCCCTGGTTGAAGCGTCCGTAGTACTTGTGCTCTCCGTTCGGTCCGAGGCCTTTGGTGTCGGGGGTCAGGAAAGAACGGCAGCCCATGCACGGATAGACGTCGCCCTGCTTGTACTCCCGCATCTTCTTCGCGGAGATGTAGTCCGGCACCATGCGCTTCGCCGTGCACTTGGCAGCGAGACGGGTGAGATACCAGTATTTGCTCTCCGGCGTGATGTTGTCCTCGTCGAGGACATAGATCAGCTTCGGGAAGGCAGGGGTGATGTAGACGCCCTTTTCATTCTTGACGCCGAGGATCCGCTGGTTGAGCATCTCCTCGATCACCATGGCGAGATCTTCCCGGATCTGGCCCTCCGGCACTTCATCCAGGTACATGTAGACCGTGATGAAGGGGGCCTGGCCGTTGGTCGTCATCAGCGTGATCACCTGATACTGGATGACCTGGACGCCGTGCTTGACCTCCTCTCTGAGACGCAGCTCCGCCACTTCGCAGATCTGCTCCTCGCTGGCCTGAATACCCGCTTCCTCAAATTCCTCCCGGACCTCCCTGCGGAATTTCTGTCTGCTCACATCCACAAAGGGCACCAGGTGTGAGAGGGTGATGGACTGTCCGCCGTACTGGGAGCTGGCGATCTGGGCGATGGTCTGTGTCGCGATATTGCAGGCGGTATAGAAGCTCTTGGGGCGCTCGATCATGGTCTCGCTGACCACGGTGCCGTTCTGGAGCATATCCTCCAGGTTCACGAGACAGCAGTTGTGCATGTGCTGCGCAAAATAGTCGCTGTCGTGGAAATGGATGATGCCCTCCTCGTGCGCGCGCACGATATCGGGAGGAAGCAGGAACCGGCGGGTGATGTCCTTGCTGACCTCACCGGCCATATAGTCGCGCTGGACGCTGTTGACGGTGGGGTTCTTGTTGGAATTCTCCTGGCGGACCTCCTCGTTGCTGCGCTCGATGATGGAGAGGATCTGCTTGTCTGTCGTGTTATTCTGCCGGTTCTGATTGTGCTGATAGCGGTAGGTGATGTACTTGCGCGCGACATCATAGTGACCGGACTGCATCAGGCCGTTCTCGACCATGTCCTGGATCTCCTCGACACTGGCCGCGCGCGTGAGAGCGGCGCAGAGCTTCTCCACCTGGGCCTCGATGTCCTGCACCTGCTCGCTCGAGAGACGTTTGTCATCCGTCACCTCGTGGTTCGCCTTTTCGATGGCGTTTACGATCTTTTCGCCGTTAAAAGGCACCTCTTTCCCGCTTCTCTTGATGATTTTCAAAATGACCTCCCGTCCTGCGGCATCCCCTCGCGCGTCCCGTTCGGAAACCCGCGCAGATCACGCTCTCTCGCCTATATCTTGTTTAATCTGATCTGTGAACCACAACATCTTGTGGCTTGTACTCGTAGTGTACCCCAAAGCAAAAACAATTTCAAGCGTTATTTTAAAAATTTATAAACTGCCCGATTCCCCCATTCCCCTGATGCGTTCCTGCAATCTCCCGTAGAAGGCCAGGGTTTCGGCGTCCGTCACCCGCCGCCCGGACTGATACCACGTAATCTCCGGCTTCTCCTGTGCTGCTGCCTCGGGGCCCTTAAGGATCGGCAGCCCGCAGACATCCGCCAGACGGCGCACCGTCCCGATGTTTCCGTCGATCAGGCGCACCTCCGGGCCCAGGATCTCCCGGAAGAGGGGCTTGAAATAGACGAAATGCGTGCACCCCAGCACCAGAGCGGCATAGTCATCGGCGCTCACATCGGTCAGGGCTTCCGTGAGATAGCTCCGCGCTTCCTGCGAGTCAAATGCCTCCCGCTCCGCGAGCGTCACCAGGCCCGGCAGCGGCAACAGGTCCACGCGGTGCTCGGGATCCACCCGTCCGATCAGGTCCTTGAGCTTGGCCTCCCGAAGGGTCACGGGAGTCGCCGTGACGAGGATCCGCTTCTTTTTGCCGGAGGCATCCGTGAGCTCGACCGCCGGTTTGACGGCCGGTTCCATGCCGATCACCGGCACCTGTGTCATCTCCCTTAAGAGCCGGATCCCCGCCGCCGTGGCTGTGTTGCAGGCGACCACGATCGCCTCCGCGCCTTCGGATAACAAAAACCGCGCATTTTCCGTGGTATAATGCGCGATCTCTGCCGTCGTCTTTTCTCCGTAGGGCACGTGGTCGGTGTCCGCATCGAAGAGCCATTCCTGGTCGGGGATGCGGCTTACGGCCTCCGTCAGGACGCTGATCCCCCCGATCCCGGAATCGAAAAACCCGATCTTCATGTCTGCCTCTTATTTACGAATCTGTCAGGTATCTGTTTATCCGATAACGCCGGATCGCTTCACAGCTCCCGCGATCTGACCCCACATTCGCGATCCGCTGAAATGCCCTTCAGACGGACATTTCGCGGCTTTCTCATGTGGGACGTTGTTACTCTACATAATCACTCGAGCAGAAGAGCACCCCTTCATACTCCGGCAGGATGACCGCCGACCAGCCCTTCACGCTATCCTCCGCGATACGGGTCAGCGTATCCTGGTAGGGGACGATCGTGACGACGTTGTCGGAGCCGGTATCCGGCGCGGTTCTGAGCTTCAGTCCGCTCTTTGCGGTCACGGTGACTGCCTCTTCGCGGATCACAAATCCATCGGGAAGGAGCATGCTGTAATCCTCCCCGAGGATCACGTCCTCCTCCGGGTCCTCCTCCGCGGCCTCCTCTTTCTCCTTTTGCTCCTCGGCGACCTGCGCCTCCTGGATCGCCCGCTCCTCCGCCTCCGGTTCCTCCGGCTTGGGCATGAGAAATACGATCCAGAGCATGAACAGCAGGACCACGACGATGAGGAAGGCCATGATCCCCGCGGCGATCAGAAGACCGTGGGAGTTCTCCCCGTCATCCTCGTCCTCGTCGTCATCTTCGTCCTCGTCGTAGTCCTCGTCCTCGTCATAGTCCTCGTCTTCGTCGTCCTCTTCCGAGTCGTAGTCGTCCTCTTCTTCGTAGATATCCCGCGGTTTGCGGGGACGGCGCTCCCTTAAGGGGTCATCGGTCGCTTCCTTGAGTCTGGCCCGCTCCCGCTCGGACATCGCGCGCGCCGCAGCGGATGCTTCCTTTTCCTCCCGCTCCGTCTGCCTGGTGAGCTTCTCGGCATCCCGGCGTCTGGCGGCGTTGTACTCATCCTTCTCGTTGGCACTTAA
>JAFPTK010000051.1 GCA_017400305.1 Lachnospiraceae bacterium
GAAGGGGCCGATATTGAAGATAAAATTGTTGGCGTCCTCGCCAAGATGAATGTTCACCGCATTCTTCACGTTTTCGCTGTAGGTTGATGACACTTGATTAGGCATTTTACTCCTCGCTTTCCTGTTTCAACTGCTGATCGCGTGCTTGTTCTGACGGGATATATGCATAAGACGCAAAAAAACCACGCCGGATAAAAAATATATGCACAATGCGGCTAAATACCACACGGTACAGTCTTTTTATTATACGATATTCCCCAAAAAACCGTCAAATTGCCGAAGCTTGCGGATGGGATCCGGATGGAGGAGGTAACGCTCCTGTATGAAAGGGAAAGATAAAAAACTGTGAATATCAGAATGCGGGAGAGAAAGGAAAGCGGATCCCTGATGGCGCGGTCGCAGTCTGCCTCAAGGGGCGTCGGATCCATTTCCGGCTCTTCCCCCGCAGGTCACGATCTCTTCCTCCGCGATCGCTGTCCGGGTAAGCGCATCCAATTCCTCGCGCACCGGTTCCTCATGACGCAGGATGATGTCCAGTCTCGGCCGTGTCACCGGATGCTTCGCCACGAAGATCGTACAGCAATCCTCATAGGGCAGAATTGAGGTCTCATAGGTGCCGATCTGCTCGGAGATCCGGATGATCTCCTGCTTGTCATTGGCAATGAGGGGCCGGTAGACCGGAAGCCTCCTGACCGCTTCATCGGTCACCGCGAGGCTCTGCATGGTCTGTGAAGCGACCTGACCGATACTCTCACCGGTGATCAGACCGATACAATCATTCTGAAGGGCCAACTCCTCCGCAATATGCATCATATAGCGGCGCATGATGATCGTGAGCTCATCCTTCGGACATTTCTCGTAGATGGCCAGCTGGATCGCCGTGAAATTCACGATATGCAAACGGATCGGCCCCGTATAACGGGAAAGAAGTGTCGCCAGGTCGATCACCTTCTGCTTTGCCCGGTCGCTGGTGTACGGCGGTGCGTGGAAATAGACCGCCTCCACCCGGGCACCCCGTCTGGCGATCTGATATCCCGCGACGGGGGAATCGATCCCGCCGGAGAGTAACAGCATCGCTTTCCCCGCCGTTCCGGACGGAAGACCTCCGGGACCGGGGATCTCCTCGGAAAACAGATTGACCTGTTCCCTGAGCTCCACGTGGAAGAGAATCTCCGGATCGTGAACATCCACCTTTAGTGAGGGAAAGGCATCCAGCAGACGCTCTCCGACGGCGGCGTCCACCTCCATGGAGTTCATCGGATAGCTCTTATCCACTCTCCGGCAGCGCACCTTAAAGGTCTTCTCCTCCCCGGGGGCCGCCTCCTTTCCCCGTTCCAAACCGTATACGCTCTCAAAATACCGGATCGCAGCCTCTCCCAGCGCATCAATATCCGGAAGCCTGCGCTCTGTCCGGCGGATCGTGACCGCCGGACAGATACCGAGCACCCCGAAGACACGCTGAAACGCGGCGATCGCCTCATCGTAATCAAAGTCGTCCGCCGCCTCCACATAGAGTCTGCCGGCGATGCAGGTCACCTGAAAGCTGCCGACCGGCAGCAGGGCCCGTCTGAGAGCCTGTACCAACGCGTCCTCAAAGATGTGCCGGTTGTTCCCCTTGACACCGATCTCCGCATATTTGATGATAAATGCTTCGTATTTCATCTTAGTGAAATCTCCTGAGTGCCGGCACCAGTTCCGCCAGCGCATCTGCTGTCATGTGAAGCTCTGCCTCTGTCGTATCCCGGGAGAAGCTGAGCCGGATGGTGGACTCCAGGCATTCCGGAGGAAGTCCGATGGCGCGCAGCGTCGCGGTCCCGGGCTGCTTTCCGGAGGCCGTATGGGAGGAGCAGGCGCTGCCAGCGGACACATAGATCCTCTTGTCCTCCAGTGCATGCAGGAGAACCTCTGCCCGGACGCCCGGAACGGAAAGACTCACAATATGCGGTGCCGCCTGCATCCCCTGTGCTCCGTTGATCCGGATCCCCTCGATCCGGGCTCGGAGTTCCGTCAGGAAACCCTCTCTGAGCGCACCGATCCGCTCCGCAAATTCCTGCTGTTTAGACACCGCCTGCACGGCTGCCGCCGCAAGCCCCACGGCTCCCGGCACATTATCGGTGCCCGAACGCAGCCCGTTCTGCTGGCCGCCGCCGAAGAGAATCGGCCGGATCTTCGTCCCCTTCTTCACATACAGGAAGCCCGTGCCCTTGGGCCCGTGGAATTTATGCCCGCTCACGGACAGGAGATCGATTCCGCACTCCTTCACGGCGAGAGGGATCTTGCCATACCCCTGCACCGCATCCGTGTGAAAGAGGACCCCGGGGTTCTTCTTCCGGATCTCCTGACCGATCCGCTTCAGATCCTGTACCGTACCGATCTCATTGTTGACCGCCATGACGGAGACAAGGATCGTGTCCTCCCGGACCGCCTCCGCGGCCTCCTCCGGATCGACCAGACCTCTCTCATCCACCGGGAGCTTCGTGATCTCAAAGCCCTCCTCCGCCAGCGCCGCCATGGTCTCCGCCACGGCCGCATGCTCCACCGCTGACGTAATGAGATGTCTGCCTCTCCGGGCCCCCGCTCTCGCGCATCCCAGGATCGCCAGATTATCCGACTCGGTCCCTCCGGAGGTAAAGAAGATCTCTTCGGGCAGGACGCGGAGAGTCCCTGCGATCTCCTGCCTGGCCTTTTTCATGAGCTGCTCCGCCTCATAGCCCTTGCGGTGCATGCTGGACGGATTGCCGTAATCCAGAAGATACGCCCCTGACATCACTGCCACGACCTCCTCGTCACACCGGGTGGTCGCCGCATTGTCCAGGTAGATCTCTGCTGTCTTATCGTCGGGGTTCATCGATTCCTTTTAAAATAACACACGTTATTGTTCTAACTGCAGGACCAGCCAGGAGAGTACCGTCATGGCCGCCGTCTCGGTCCGAAGGATCCGATGCCCCAGCGTCACGGGGACAAAGCCCGCCTCCTGTGCCTTTTGTACCTCTTCCTCCGAGAAGCCGCCCTCCGGTCCGATCAGGATCGACACACTCTGTCCCGGCCGGATGGAACGGATCAGGTTCCGGGTGTCCTCCATCTGTGCTCCCTTACCGCCGGCCAGCTCGTAGGGGATCAGACGGATGTCCGATGCGGCACCGATCTTGACCGCTTCGGCAAAGCTCTTTGGCAGATCCACCTCCGGGATGAAGGCGCGATGAGACTGCGCCGCCGCCGCTTCCGCGATCTTATCCCAGCGGGCTTTTCTGGATGCCGCCTTTTTGTCATCCAGTTTCATGACGCTCCGATGACAGGTGACCGGCACCACTCTCGCAGCTCCCAGTTCGATCGTCTTCTGAATGACCGTCTCCATCTTATCCGACTTTGGCAGCCCTTGCAATACCGTGATCCGGCTGGGCAGCTCCACGTCGGATTCCTTGACAAAATAAAGGCGGCCGATCGCCGCATCCGGACCGATCTGTTCGATCCCGTAGCGGTACTCCGCCGTCTCGCCGGTATAATAGACAGAAAACTCATCCCCCACGTGAAGACGCATGACCTGCACCGCATGGTGGAAGTTTTCTCCCGACAGGATCATGGTACCGTCTTCGTTACGGCATTCCGGTCCGCAAAATACCTGAACCATACGCTCCCCCTATCCGGTTCGGCTGTCGCCGAAAAATAAGCTCACCTAAGCCCTGACGGCTGTCAGGGAACACCATTCCCCGAGTATCTCCGAAGCGGTGACGGCAAAGCCCGATGCCCGCAGTGCCGATGCCACCTCCTCTTTCTTGCTCTGAAGGATCCCGGAATAGACCAGGGTCCCGTTCTCCTTAAGCAGAGAGGGGATCACCGGTGTCAGCGGGATCAGCACGTTCGGCAGGATATTGGCCACCACGAGATCGTACCGGTCCTTCCCGCCATCCGTATCGCCGGGGAGACCTGCCATCTGCGTACGGAAATCGGCATCTCCGATCAGATCGCCCTTGTACACCTTCATCCGATCCTCCGAGAACCCGTTCCGATCGCGGTTCTCCTCAGCGGCTGATACCGCGAGGGGATCGAGATCGACCCCGACCGCAAACGAAGCGCCGAACATCAGTGCCAGAATGGAGAGCACACCGCTCCCCGTCCCGACATCCAGGATCCGCGGCGCATCCTCCGACTGTTCCTGTATGGCATGCCGCATCGCACGCACCGCAAGCTGTGTCGTCTCATGCAGACCGGTACCGAAAGCGGCGCCCGGATCGATATGCAGGATGTATCCCGCCCGTTCCCGTTCCTCTTCGCTCATCTCCTCCCAGGAGGGGAGCACCAGCACATCATCGATAAAGAACTTGTGGAAATACTGCTTCCAGTTGTCCCGCCAGTCGATATCCTCCGTCACGGAGAGCGTGATCGTCCCCTCCCCGATGTCAGAGAATTCCCGCAGCTCGTCAAGAGCAGCCTCCATGCGATCCCGGACGTCCTCCGGCGTGAGGAGCCCCTCATCTCCCATATTTAACAGGATCCGGTCGGACTCCGCGATCTCCACATAAAAATTCAGGCAGGCAAGATCTGCCTCCCCGTTGTCATCGGCGATCGACGGGAGCGGAGCCTCATCGACAAACAGTTCCTCCAGCTCTCTTCCGGAGAGCGGGACCTTGTCCTCGATCTCCGCTCCCCAGAGCCCGATGTCCGCCATCGCGCTCACTATGATATCTTCGGACGCGGTGTTGGTCCGCACCCGGAAACGCATCCATTTCAACGAAGGTTACCCGAAAAACCCTTTCTTTTTCTTCTTTCCGCCGGATCCCTTGCCGCCGGGTTCCGTCCCGTCGGGATTGCCTCCCGTGTCTCCTGCCTGCGCCGCCGCGTGGAGCGAATCACCGGTCAGCTCATCGAACTGCCTCAGCAGATCCTTTGCCTCCTTGGACAGCTTGTCCGGCACCTGCACGGTCAGCGAGATGTAATGATCCCCGCGGACATTCTTGTCCCGCAGCGAAGGAACCCCTTTACCCCGGAGTCTCACCCGCGTATCGGTCGGTGTTCCCGGCTTCACATCATAGGCGATCCTGCCGTCAACGGTATCCACCAGAACCGTACCGCCGAGCGCCGCCACCGCGTAGGACATCGGCACCGCGGAGTAGATATTGTATCCGTCGCGCTGGAAGATCGGGTGCTCGGAGACGATCACCTCCACCAGCAGATCCCCGCGGGGACCACCGTTGAATCCCGGCTCTCCCTTTTCGCGGATCCGGACGCTCTGTCCGTTGTCGATCCCGGCCGGGATCGATACCTGGATCTTCTTGCGGCTGGCGATATATCCGGTCCCCCGGCAGTCGGGACATTTCTCGCGGATCATCTTGCCGGTGCCGCCGCAATCCGGGCAGGTCTGCACATTGCGGACTGTCCCGAAGAAGGACTGCTGCGTAAACACCACCTGCCCCTTGCCGCCGCATTTGGTACAGGTTTCCGGAGTGGTCCCGGGTTTCGCACCGGTTCCCTTGCACTTCGGACAGGGATCCTTGAGCGTGAGTTCCAACTCCTTTTCCACGCCGAAAACCGCTTCCAGGAAGGTGATCCGCACACTGGTGCGGATATTCGGCCCCTTGGAGGGCGTATTTCTCGCAGCGCCGGATCGTCTGGCCCCGCCGAAGAAATCGCCGAAGATGTCCCCGAAGATATCCCCGAAATCGGCTCCGCTGAAATCAAAGCCTCCCGCGCCGAAGCCGCCGGCTCCGTCAAAGGCGGAATGACCGAACTGATCATACTGCCTGCGCTTTTCGGGATCGGAGAGCACCGCGTAGGCCTCCGACGCCTCCTTGAACTTCTCCGCCGCGGTGGCATCCCCCGGATTGGCATCCGGGTGATACTTCTTGGCCAGCACGCGGTAGGCCTTCTTGATCTCGTCCTCGGAGGCGCCCTTGGCGACGCCTAATACCTCATAATAATCTCTTTTCTGTTCCTGCGCCATCTTCAGACTTCCCTGTAATCTCCGTCAACCACATCGTCATTGCCGGAACCGCCGTTGTCGGAGGAAGTGCTGCCCGCACCGGCCGCTCCGCCCATATCCGGGCCCATACCGCCCATATTGGGGCCTGCGCCGGCTCCCGCGGCACCCTGTGCATTCTCATAGACCTTGGCGAACAGTGCCTGCGCGTCGGTCATGAGCTTCTCCTTCTTGGACTTGATATCATCGATCTCACCGTCCGTGAGCTCGCGGTCCTTGGTCTGCTCCAGGACTTCCTTGAGGCTCTTTAAGTCATCCTCGACGGTAGCCTTCTGCGCGGGGTCGATCTTGTCACCGACCTCATTGATGGCTTTTTCCGTCTGGAATACGAAGCTGTCCGCTTCATTGCGGGCATCGATGCCCTCCTTGCGCTTCTTATCCTGCGCCTCGAATTCCGCGGCCTCCTTGACCGCCTTCTCAATATCCGCATCGCTCATGTTGGAGCCTGCCGTAATGGTGATATGCTGCTCCTTGCCGGTCCCGAGATCCTTCGCGGATACATTGACGATACCGTTGGCATCGATATCAAAGGTGACCTCGATCTGCGGAACACCGCGCATGGCCGGCGGGATGCCGTCCAGACGGAACTGGCCGAGGGACTTGTTGTCGCGGGCAAACTGACGCTCGCCCTGCAGGACGTTGATATCCACCGCCGTCTGATTGTCCGCCGCCGTGGAGAACACCTGGCTCTTCTTCGTCGGGATCGTCGTATTGCGCTCGATCAGCTTCGTGGCGACACCGCCCATGGTCTCGATGGACAGGGAAAGCGGGGTGACATCCAGCAGCAGGATGTCTCCGGCACCGGCATCACCGGCGAGCTTACCGCCCTGTACCGAGGCGCCGATCGCGACGCATTCATCCGGGTTCAGTGTCTTGGAGGGTTCCTTGCCGGTCAGCTGCTTCACCTTCTCCACCACGCACGGTACACGGGTGGATCCGCCCACCAGAAGGACCTGGCCGAGATCGCTGTTATTCAGCCCGGCGTCGCGCATGGCGTTCTGCACGGGGATCGCGGTCTTCTCCACGAGATCGCTGATCAGCTCTTCAAACTTCGCACGGGTGAGATCCATGTCAAAGTGCTTCGGACCATCCGCTGTCGCTGTGATGAAGGGCAGATTGATGTTGGTCGTCGTGGTGGCGGACAGCTCTTTTTTGGCCTTCTCTGCCGCTTCCTTAAGCCGCTGCATGGCCATCTTGTCACCGGAGAGATCCACTCCCTCCTTTTTCTTGAACTCCTCCACCATCCAGTTCATGATCCGGTTATCAAAGTCATCGCCGCCCAGATGGGTATCGCCGTTAGTCGCGAGCACTTCGATGACCCCGTCACCGATCTCGATGATGGACACATCAAAGGTACCGCCGCCGAGGTCGTAGACCATGATCTTCTGTTCCTTCTCGTTGTCCAGTCCGTATGCCAGCGCAGCCGCCGTGGGCTCGTTGATGATACGTTTGACCTCAAGCCCCGCGATCTTGCCGGCGTCCTTGGTCGCCTGACGCTGCGCATCATTAAAGTACGCAGGAACGGTGATGACTGCTTCGTTCACCTTCTCGCCGAGGTACTGCTCCGCATCAGCCTTTAATTTCTGC
>JAFPTK010000052.1 GCA_017400305.1 Lachnospiraceae bacterium
TCTCGTGACGAAGGGACATGTAGACCTCGTGCGGGAAGCGACCGGTCACATGCCGGAGGAAGTCGTATTTGCCGGCGGCGCGTCCAAGAGTCCGCTGTGGTGCCAGATCCTCTCGGATGTGCTGGGACTCCCTGTGCGTGTCCCCGTTGTCCGGGAAGCGACGGCACTCGGTGCCGCGATCCTGGCCGGTACCGGGATCGGGATGTATCGTGACGTTGCGGAAGGTGTGGAACAGTGCGTGCGCTGGGACCGGACATACCGCCCGGATCCGGAGAATCACCGGCTCTATGAGGAGATGTTCCCGGTATGGCGGGAAATCTATGCGGCGCAGCTTAACTTAAGCGACCGGGGACTCACAGGATATATGTGGGCGGCACCGGGACTGACAGGAGGGTGAGTATGTTTGTTGTACATGAGGATGATTTTGATTACCGTTTCGGAGACAGCGGTCCGAAGTATCTGATGAAGGGACCGCGGATGAATTTTGCACTGGTGCAGTTCCAGCCGGGGCAGGATTTTGCGGCGCATTATCACAATATCATGGAGGAAAATTTCTACATCCTGGACGGCGAGATCGATATCGTCGTGGATGGTAAGGTGAATCATCTGACACAGGGGCAGATGATCCACATCGAGCCCGGAGAGGTGCATTACTGCATCAATCGATCCGATCGTGCGATGAAGATGGTCTCCACGCTGGCTCCTTTTCAGGAGAAGGACAAGGTGGAGGTGTCGGACGAGAAGTACAAGGGGATATAGGAGGCGGGTCCGTACGTGGCCGATCAGTTTAACAGCCATAGCGTAAGGAGGAAAGAGATGGCAGATAAGGAAGGGATAAAGGTTGCAAAGGATTATCATGTGGAGGAGCCCTTTGCGAATCAGGGTGATTTCCATGTGAAGGGCGCGAACAGTCTGGACTGGGGGATGAAGAAGCATCTTTCCAGGATCTTTGATCCGAAGACCGGCAGGACGGTGATGTTTGCCTTTGATCACGGATACTTCATGGGTTCCACCTCCGGCCTGGAGCGGCTGGATCTGGTGATCCCGAAGCTGGCGCCCCACGTGGATGTCCTGATGGCGACCCGGGGAGCGCTGCGCACCTGTGTGCCGGCGAGCTTACCCAACGGGATCGCGCTGCGCGTGACTTCCGGTTCCTCCATGTTGAATGATGACCTCTCCCACGAGGTGGTCGCGGTGGAGATCGAGGACGCGATCCGGATGAACGCCGACTGTATGGCGGTACAGACCTTTATCGGCGCGGACGGACAGTTATCCAGCATCGACAATCTCTCCCGGGTGATCAATGCCGGTTTCCGCTACAGCATCCCGACGCTGGGCGTGGTCGCTGTCGGCAAGGAGATGGAGCGGACAGACCGCTTTTTCAAGCTGGCGACCCGGATCCTGGCGGAGATGGGCTGTCAGATCGTCAAGACCTATTACTGCGACAATTTTGAGGAGGTCGTTGCCGCCTGCCCGGTGCCGCTTGTCATTGCAGGCGGTAAGAAGCTGCCGGAGAAGGAGGCTCTGACGCTCGCCTATCGAGTCATTCAGGGCGGCGCCGCCGGCGTCGATATGGGCAGGAATATCTTCCAGTCCGTCCACCCCGTCGAGATGGCGCAGGCCGTCCGCAAGATCGTCCACGAAGGGGCGACGGATGCGGAGGCGTATGCGTGGTATGAGGAGATGACCGCCGACAGATCGTAAGACCGCGGACATCCTCGAAGCGCTTCCGGAAATGAGAAGACGGGTCACGAGGTGTGACCCGTCTTTTGTTGTCTTTTACTTTGTTTTAAGGGCTTCCTCTGCCGCAGGGGCAGGTATCCCGATAGAGATCAGATCCGATCACTTTCCGAAATAACGGTCGTGCAGCCCCTTGAATGCCTTGCCGTGTCTCGCCTCATCTCTGGCCATCTCGTGTACGGTGTCGTGGATGGCATCGAGATCGAGCGCCTTGGCGCGCTTGGCGAGGTCGGTCTTGCCGGCGGTGGCGCCGTTCTCGGCATCGATACGCATCTCCAGATTCTTCTTGGTGGAGTCGGTGAGGACCTCCCCCAACAGCTCCGCGAATTTCGCTGCGTGCTCAGCTTCCTCCCAGGCAGCCTTGGCGTAGTAGTCGCCGATCTCCGGATAGCCCTCCCGGTAAGCCTGACGGCTCATGGCCAGATACATGCCGACCTCGGAGCATTCGCCGTTGAAATTGGCGCGCAGATCCGCAATGATATCCTCCGGTGCGCCCTTGGCGACGCCGACGACATGCTCCGCAGCCCATACGAGATCATCGCCCTGCTGTGTGAATTTCTCCTTCGGGGCCTTACAGACCGGGCACTGTTCCGGAGGCTGATCCCCTTCGTGCACATAACCGCAAACCGCGCATACCCACTTCATAGTTTTTCTCCTTTCTGTTGAAAAAAGCGCGCCACCCTTTGTGACGCGCATCGGTTTTTCAGCCTATTTCATCATAGGCGAACCGGTGACTCTTTGCAAGTGAATTCCTTTACTTTGATCCGGTTAGGAAGTAAAATGAAAAATGTCTGACACAGTTCACCGTCGCCCGGAAACCGGATGGATCATCGGTTAGCCGGACGAATGAGCGAAGAAGGAAAGGAATCTATCATGGAAAAAATCGCGAGCTTTCAGATCAACCACCTGAAACTGGAGCCGGGCATCTATGTTTCCCGTAAGGATAAGGTCGGAGCGGAGACCATCACGACCTTTGACATTCGGATGCATGCCCCCAACCGGGAGCCCGTCATGAACACGGCAGAGATGCATACGATCGAGCACCTCGGGGCTACCTTTTTAAGAAACGACCCGGAGTGGGCACCGAAGACGATTTATGTCGGTCCGATGGGCTGCCGCACCGGCTGTTACATTCTCTTTGCCGGAGATCTGGAGTCTAAGGACGTGGCCCCGATCATCACCCGGATGTTTGAGTTCATCCGTGATTTCGAGGGCGAGATCCCGGGAGCAGCCGCCCATGACTGTGGGAACTATCTGGATCACAACCTTGCCATGACGCAGTATGAGGCCAGGAAGTATCTGGAGACACTCTACCACCTGGAAGAAAAGAATATGGTGTATCCGGAGTGATCAGATCGCTGCGGTTTGCCCGTGCGGCGGACGAGAAGGCGAGATGGGGAAGGGAGACAGAAGACCATGACAAAATACGGTATCATCGGTGCGATGGAGGTGGAGGTGCAGGAGCTCTTGGCCGCTATGACAGAGACCCGCAATCTTACCCGCTCATCCATGGTATTTCATGAAGGAACGATCGGCGGCGCGGAGGTCGTTGTGGTCAGAAGCGGTGTCGCCAAGGTCAACGCGGCGGTCTGCGTCCAGATCCTCGCCGATGAATTTCATGTGACGCATATCATCAATACCGGAGTCGCCGGTTCCCTGGACGCCGAGATCAACATCGGAGATATCGTGCTTTCCACGGATGCCTGCTATCATGATGTCGATGCGACGGTCTTCGGATATCGGCCGGGAGAGGTCCCGCAGATGGGACGGCTGGAATTTCCGGCGGACGGAGCGCTCCGTGCCGCTTTGAAGCAGGCGATCGAAGAGAGTGTGACCGATATTCACGTGTTCGAGGGTCGCGTGGTGAGCGGTGATCAGTTCATCGCGGACAAAGAGAAAAAAGAGACGATCCGTGAGACCTTTCAGGGTCTGTGTTGTGAGATGGAAGGGGCAGCGATCGCGCAGACAGCTTATCTTAACGGCATCCCGTTCTGCATCGTTCGCGCGATCTCTGATAAGGCGGATGGCAGTGATGTCATGGATTACCCCGTGTTTGAAAAAAAGGCAGCGGCAGACTGTGCCCGCCTGATTCAGGCATTCCTCTCAAAGCAGTCGTAGGACGGGTGCTCCGGAAGGCGCGGATACCCGTTGTCCCGCCATTCCTGCCAGTGGTTTACGGTGAGATCACAGGGGAGAGGCTTATTCAGCAGATCGACGGTTTCCTCGGGCACCTCCTCCGGAATCGGTTCATTCGGGGGATATTTCAGATAGGTGGTGATCACGGTCTTTTCATAATGCTTGTAGGGAACCTGCCGTTCCGGCAGCATTCGGTGGAGCATATGACAGGATGGACAGAAGCCCCGCGGGATCTCAAACCACTGCTCCCTGCCGCTCCATGACAGGCAGATCCGCCGCACGTAATCTTTGGTGACCAGGGTCACGACCCGGCAGCGGGAGCAGAGGAGCAGTTGGTCGGCGACCAGCCGGGGGGTTGGCTTCCCTTTGATGGGGACAACGTGATAGCGATTCATGATGACCATTTCGATTACCTCCTTTTCTCAGACCGATTGTTTGTAATATAGAAAAAAGAACCGTCAGGCTTATCGCCCGGCGGTCCTTTTTCTATCGGTGTTCAAGAGTTGAAGTAGTCTAAAATATCCGGCAGCAGATCATCGACCTTGTCATTGTCCAGCTGGCAGGTACCGGCATTTTTATGGCCGCCCCCGCCGTACTTTAAGCAAACGTCCGCGATATTCTTGTCAACATCCGGTGAATCCTTGAAGATGGATTTCCCGATCATGACCGCGGTATTTTGTCCCTTAAAGCCGCGGGCGATGTGGATGGAGAAATAGGCATCCGGATACATGGTATAGATGAGGAAGCGGTTGCCGGAATAGATCGGATCTTCATTTCTGAGGTCAACGATCACGCAGCGGCCCTCCTGGCGGGATACCTTTTCCAACTGCGTGTGGAACTGCTCCTGCTGTTCAAAGTACAGCTTCACCCGCTCCTGGACATCCGGGAGCTTCAAGACATCGTCGATCTTATGATCCAGGCAGTAATCAATGAGCTCCATCATGAGCTGGTAGTTGGAGATGCGGAAATCATGGAATCGGCCCAGACCGGTTCTCGCATCCATTAAGAAGTTCATGAGTACCCAACCGGTGGGATTTTTGACTTCCTCGATCGTAAAATCGGCGCTGTCCCCCTTGTCCACCGCTGTCATGATCTCATCGGAGATCCGTCCGAGGTCGTATTTCTCCCGGTAGTAATTATAGACGACGCGGGCAGCAGATTTCGCTTCTCCTTCGATGATCCAGGTGCCGCGTCCAACGGCATCGGAGTTGCGGGAAAGCTCGGATTCATGATGGTCAAAGCAGAGACCGACGCGCGGATCGTAAGGAAGATTGGTCGTGATGTCATTGGAAGTGAGATCGATCTTGCCGTCCTGTACATCCTTGGGATGAACGAACTTGATCTCATCCACCAGATTGATCTCCTTGAGGATCATTGCACAGACAAGACCATCGAAATCGCTCCGTGTCACCAAACGCATCATAATGAAGACCTCCGTGAATCAAGTAAATATGCAGTCCACGTAAATGTCTACCTTCGGTAGTCATTAACGTGAATTAGTATAGCAGAATCGGACCTGTATTTTCAAGAGGTAGTTACTCGTTGCCGGTGAGGAGTTTGCAGGGTTCGCGGTTCATGACTGCCCGGATATAGTCGCGGGAATCCTTTAACGGTCGTTTAAAAGCCATGCCGCCCAGCAACAGATCCACGCGGTGGATATCAGAGCCTGCCGTCTGGGGGAAATCGTGCTCCGCGGCGTATGTTTTGGCGCGTTCGTCAAAGGCCGGATCGTTGTGCGAGGTGCTTCGTGTACAGACATGGGTGGCGTTGACGGTTTCCACGGCATCCGTGTACTCCGGGAAAAGGCGCACCTCCGGGATATAGGCTTCCTCACGATACGGGTGGCAGTGTACGACCATCCCGCCGCCCTCATGCACCAGGGCAAACTGCTCCTCGATCGTGCAGTCACGGATCTCCGGATGTGCGAGGAGCCACTCTTTCGACAGACCGTTGATCAGGAACTCTGTCGCCCGGTAGCAGGCCTCCCATCCGAAGAAGACGGAGAGGCCGATGCGATCGCCCTCCTGTTTGGCGTGTTCATAGCCACGGCAGAAGGCGTTGACCCAGTTTTCCCAGGGGAGGCTGCGATCGACCGCGGTATTACCGTAGACAAAGTGATCCGTCACGATGATCCCGGTATAACCGGCCTCCTTGCAGGCCCTTGCCATATCGGCTCCGGAGGAGCGGGCGCAGGCGCTGGCCTCGCAGGTGTGAAGATGGGTTTCATAAACATACGGGTATTCGGGATCGAGCGTCAGTTTTCTCATTTTAGATACTCTTTCCATCGGCATGGTTGACAATAAAATCATTATAGGCGATAAACCGGCGCAAGACAATTATCCGTCAAGCTCTGATCCGGATCGATATCTCCGTACAGCTCAGTCATCTGCCGGAGCGGAACGGATCCGATAAGAACTGCCATAGGTAAAGGTTTGCAGCAGATCTGCGTCGTATCTTTGCGGCAGAAACTCCAGGATCTGTTTTAACAGAGCATCCTCGTCACCGACACGGATCAGGATGATCACTGTTTCGGAATGATCTCCGATGACGTCTTTGATCCGTTCCGGATCGACGGCTTTTTTCTGAAAGGTTGTCAAAGAGGCGTATCGCATGATCTCATAGATGTCGGAATTGATCATCCAGGGATTTTCGCCGTAGATCAGGATGCAATCCGTGTCCGGGTTCTGATCCGCATATGCCTGCGCCGGAGCGCTCTCCCTGTATAAGAAAGGGAAGGAGGTCCTGGCGGCACTGCCGGAAAGGAGAACTGCCAGCAAAACGATCAAAGCAGATCGGGCGCCGGCAGAGGAAAGCTCGCGTTTCAGAAAGGCGTATGCTGCGCATAGTAAAGTGGCATACAGTACGGCGTAGATAGGGAACAGGTAGCGATCCTGTTTCATGGAGGCCATGACCGCTACGGCCAGAAAATAGAGACCGCAGACGATTCCCGTCAAGAGGATCGCAACACCATGGAATGCCGCGTCATGAGATTCCTGCAGAGTCTTTTTATCCGTGATCCTGTGGAGGATCATAAGAAAGAGGAGTGACAAAGCCAAAATACCCAGCAGACCGCCGAATACTTCATCATTGAGGAAACGGAAGAAGGCAGCAAGACGGTCAAACCATCCGGCACGCTCCTGTAATTGAGCCTGTGCCGAGACGCCATGATTGGAATGTAATACATGATCGATCATACCCGGAAATACGAAAACCGCTGAGAAGCCGGCCGTTACGGAGGTAATGATCAATGCGGTCATCTCGCGGAAATGCCTGTTGCATAAATAGTAGATCCCCCATATCGTACAGAGCAAGATCATGTACAAGGTGCAGTAATAATGTGTCAAAGCCCCCAGGAAAATGCAGAGCCAGAGAGGGAGCCAGGCGGTTACTCTGCGGATGGCAATACGCCCGTTGCCCGGTATTACGGGATCTGCGGGAGCTTCCCGGCCGGATCGTTCCGCGAGCGAGGCAGTGGCTGCTGTAACGAAGAGCATGGGGAGTACATACATGCGAAAGAAAGTGACCGTGTGGAGAAATCCGGCCAAAAGGATCCAGGAGATCGAGAGAAAGGTGCGGATAACGGGGTCATCACAGAAATGGGAAAGCAGGCGGCGGAAGAAATACAAAACACCCAGTGCTGCGAAGATATTGATGAGGGCGGCCATCCATTTCGACCACCTTCCCGGAAACAGGGAACAGATGGTGTGAAGGATCGCATAGTAGAATGGGGGGTGTACATCCCCGGTCTGATTATCCCATACGGTTCGGTAGTCAAACCGATGATCCGGATCAACCTCCATGTAGCGGGTAAAAAAATCTCCTGCGGACGGAATGGTTTCTCCGTTCGGAAGGAGATATTTTAATGATTGCTCGCCGGGATTATTCGCCAGTACATAGGACCAGACCTCATCCACATGCATATTCTGTTTCTGAGAAATGATAAAGACCATGATCAGAAAGAAAATCAGGTAGAGGGAGAGAGATTTTATTATTGATGTCCAGTGCAGTCTGTCATTCATATTATGTCGGTCTCCTTTGGACTATGGAAGTATTTGATAACAAAAAACATGATTTGTCAATGCGAGAAGTGGTCCCCCCCTCTGTAACACAATATATCGCGTTGTGTGAGAAAGGGAGGCGCAAGATATAGAAAAGGCGGGCGTTTGCGCGCGGGAGAAGAAAGGTAAGCCGCGTGGCTTATGGGATTCACCGAGTTGTTAAGAAAACCGATCCAAGATGATCTATAATCCCCCTACATTGCGGATGCAGCCCCACTGGCGTGGATGGCGGCGTCCGCAACAGGTATCCGATCCCGGGCAGGCCGCCCTGTGATCCATGCACATACCCGTATATCAGCAGGATCGCATCAGATTCGGTCGAATCGCGCTGTTCAACGACGGGGGGTGGAGGGGCAGCCGGCAGTCACTGGACTTATCGGCTAAGGATACAACGAAAGGGGCAGGGCTATCGTAGCATAATGAAAGAGGGGAAAGCGATAGTCCTGCATAACCGATCGACTACTCTATTTTGTAGGAAACTGAAAAAAAACACAAAATAAGGTAAATAACATTTGATTTTTTTAAAAGGCAAGAATATAATATAGCATGTTATGATATCGGTTGATATTTTCCTGCAATGACGGAGGGGTGGTTTCATGGCATGCAAGAAATGGTCGTCTAGAATAACAAAGCTCCTGGCGCTTGGCTTAAGCGTGACATTTCTGTTCCAGCAGGCACCGGTCGTGCACGCAACGGAGACAGATACGGGGGCCCCGCAGGAGCAGGGTCAGACGCTGAATACACCGGAAGCAGGTCGATCTGCCACCGGAGGAGAGAATCAGAGTACCGGTACCGGAGGGGATGTCTCCGGGAATACTTCTTTGTCCGGTAATAAGAGCGGAAATAATGATACGAACGGCACCATCAGCGGCAATGACGGGAATAACGACGCCAACCCCAATACGAATGCCGGCGGTAACACGGATGGGAATACCGATCAGAACCCTCCGGCGACGACACCTGCGGACCAGCCGCTCTCCGGCGGCGGTACCGGCGATCAGGACGGGAATTCGGCGGGAGACACCCAGAATAACACGCCTGTGAATGAGGGCAACAGCGCTGCGACCGGCGGATCCAATTATGCACGTACCGAGGAAGCGGAAGGTGCCTTAAACAAGCTGAACAACGCAGAGCCTGTGAACGCGGAAACGGGGATCACGCTGCTTCCCGATGCGGATGTCAAACTGTTCCATGACAGGAATAACCCGGATATCAGTGTGCGAGCCCTCTATTGTCCGCCGGATATCAAAGCAGAGAATGGCTGGGCCAATACGCTTTCTCTCTGGTTTGAAGGTGGATGGATCGAAGCCCAGTACAAATTCACGGATGCCTTCGGGACGATGGTCGTCCCGACCTGGACGACCGTGATCGACGGAAGGGAAGTAACGGTTGATGACACGAACTATAAGGAACTCAAGGCGAAGAGTGTCGTCACAGCGAAATTCCCGGTGAAGACATTATTTATTCAGGCCAGTACCGGCGGTCAGTTCGGCGCCAGCAGCGAATATGACAAGCTGCTGAAGGACGGAAACGGCGGGTACACGGCGCAGGTGACACCGCAGGTTGTCTCGGACAGTGAGTTTACGCTGAATAAACAGGCAATCCTTGATAAATACGTTGATCAGGCGAATTATAAGGCTTTAGTGGAAAAGATGTACGGAACCGGTGTCAACCTTTCCGTCGATCTCTATGCGGATCCGGCAGCGACAGAGCCGCTGGCAGACGGAGCGATTCTGGATCTCAGCAAACCGCTGATCGTTCGTCATCGTGCGACTGCTGATGTCCGGGTCGAATTGGGAGAGGGCGGCGCGTTCCCGGATCTGAATGAGGATTGCATTGCCGTACGGCCGGTGGAAGGGGAATCCGGCACCTATCTGCTGACATTCCTCGTAGGCCAGGGGAAAAAGATTCCGGCTGCCAGGAAGAACGGCGTGAGTCTTGCCTCCTATACGAACAAAGCGGACAACAGTCTGATCGAGGACGGAAAGATCACCGTGAGAGCCGGAATGACGCTCATAGCCAACTGGAAGAGCGCGTATACGGCGGAGTTTGTCCTCTATGATCACAAGAAAGAGGGGGCAGGAGCGGCTTTTGATCCCGCGATCCTGACATCGCCCCTGTCCGGTGTGGGGTCGAAATCCTCCCTTCTGGCATTTCAGAATACAACGATCGATGGAGCGATCAACCTTTCGCAGGGCCAGAAGATCGGAGACGCCTTCTCCCAGACGGTGGTGAGCGGCTTTACCCAGGCACCGAGTCTGGATCCCATACCGGCCGACGGTTATCGGGCTGTTTTTGAGGGATGGGTGCTGAGCACGGAGCCGAATAAGATTTACAGCAGTGATGAATTATCCCGGAAGATCCTGACGCAATCCGTACTGATCAGTGCAAAATGGACAGATGATCAGACGAAGGTCGCCAAGGTGGTATTCCGGGCGGATGCCGATACCGTCAAGATCACCAATGGGCTTCGCCGCACACAGGTGACCGGTGGGGATGTTGCCGTGTATGTCAGACGGGGTGAGGATCAGCGTGACCGGTTCACCGTGTCCGGGATCCCGCAGATCCGTGCGGTCAGCAGGGAAAGGGACGGAAAGGCCACATACGACTTCAACGGATGGAAGGAAAAGGACGGAAAGGCGACCGGTTGGACCTTTACCGAGGATGAAACGGTTTTGACGCCGGTCTGGATCCAGCCCGGTGAGGTCGGTGTGACGGGAGTCCTGATCAATGATCTCACCTCCCGTACGGTGAAGTTGAATCTCCATGAGAAGAAATCCTTCTCCGCCACGATCCAGGGGAAGGTTGCATCCAACGATGCGATGCCGGCCATGGCATGGGTGGTCAAGGAGGAGTACAACGAGACACTTGGGGTCTGGCAACCGCTCACGGATACCAATAAGAGCACGATCTTATCCTATACGGCCGAGGCGGTTGCAAAGAATCGCATTGCACAGGATCCGGTGACTGACAAGAAGAAGGCGGCAACCTGGAGTGTCACGGGTGATCGCGGAGGAAAGGCCCGCGTGGAGGTTCGTGTCACAGGAGCCGGCGGAACAGTGTATTCCGATCTGGTCATCGTGGAGGTTGTGGTACCGGTCAAGACGATCGCGTTTGCGGATGGCAAGGAGCATCCGAGTATCGTCGCATCCTCTGTCAACGGAACACCGATCAGCCTGCTTCTTTCCTCGGATACCAAAGGGGTTGTACCGAGTCAGCGCAGGATCTATATCACCTCCGGCAAAGAGGATGATGATTTCTATGATATCTACGGATGGGAGACGGAGACGATCACCAATACGGACGGCAGTACGATCGGCAGGAAATACGTGACAGCCGGCGGCTCGGACGGGGTCGCAAGCTTCTATATCCGGCCGAATGACAAAAACCTGGCAGGTGATCCCTGGATGCATGCCGGTTCGACCAGGCTGATCTTTACGACAGAGGGCAATCAGAA
>JAFPTK010000007.1 GCA_017400305.1 Lachnospiraceae bacterium
CCCTCTCGGGCGGGCAGAAGACCCGCGTGGCGCTGGGCAAGCTCCTGCTTAAGAAAAACGACCTGATCATCCTGGACGAGCCGACGAACCACCTGGATATGCATGCCATCGAATGGCTGGAGGGATATCTTAAGAATTATGGCGGTGCCGTGCTGATCGTCTCCCACGACCGGTATTTCCTGGACCGGATCGTCGGTAAGGTGGCGGAGCTCGATCAGACGAGGCTGACCGTGTGGAACGGCAATTACAGTGCCTATGCGGAGAAAAAAGCCAAGGCCAGGGAGGATCAGCTCCACGCCTGGATGAACCAGCAGCGGGAGATCAGACACCAGGAAGCCATCATCGAGAAGTTAAAATCCTACAACCGCGAAAAATCGATCAAGCGGGCGGAGAGCCGGGAAAAGATGCTCGCAAAGATCGAGATGCTGGAAAAGCCGACCGACGCGCGGGACGACATGCATTTAAAGCTCACACCCTACGTGGAGAGCGGCAACGATGTACTGAAGGTCTCGGGCCTTGCCAAGAGCTTCGGCAGCGAATGTCTCTTTTCGGATCTTGCCTTCGAACTCAAGCGCGGCGAGCACGTGGCGATCATCGGCGACAACGGCACCGGGAAGACCACGCTGTTAAAGCTCATCCACAAACTGCTCCCGGCGGACCGCGGCCGGATCGAGACCGGTGTGCGGGTGAAGATCGCCTACTACGATCAGGAGCATCATGTCTTAAACGACGACAACACCCTTTTTGATGAGATCTCGGATGCCCATCCGGACATGAACAACACCGAGATCCGTACGAAGCTTGCCGCATTTCTCTTCACCGGGGACGATGTGTTCAAGCGGGTGGGAAATCTCTCCGGCGGCGAAAAGGGGCGGCTCTCCCTGTTAAAGCTCATGCTCTCCCGGGCCAATTTCCTGCTGTTGGACGAGCCGACGAACCATCTGGATATCACGAGCAAGGAGATCCTGGAGGAGGCGATCCGCGGCTATGAGGGCACGGTCCTCTATGTGAGCCATGACCGCTATTTCATCAACCGTACGGCCACGAGGATCCTGGATCTCACGGGGAAGCAGCTGGTGGATTACATCGGCAATTACGATTATTACGCGGCCCATCACGAGGAACGGATGGCGCGGCTCCTCGCCGCCGGAGGGAAGACATCGGCGGAACCCGGCATGGGTGAGAAGGGGACGGCTCCGGGATCCCTGACCGCCTCCGTTCAGGCGGCTTCCGCGGCCCCGGCTGACGGCAAAGCCGACTGGCAGGCGCAGAAGGAGCAGCAGAAGGAACAGCGGAAACGTGACGCAGAGCTCAAAAAATGCGAGGAGGAGATCGCAAAGCTGGAGGAGCGCAGCAGGGAGATCGATGAGGAACTGGGGCTCCCGGAGGTCGGGACCGATCTCGCCAGACTGCGGAAACTTTCGGACGAGCAAGAGGAGATCCGGTCGCGTCTCGATGTGCTGTATGAGCAGTGGGAAAGCCTGATGTAGGGCTTGAGCGATCGCATGTTCCAGAGCAAAGTCTTCAAACAGATCTTTTTCAGCTATATCCTGATCATCGCGGTCAGTATGTGCGCCTACGCCGCTTTTCTGATCTACGAGAGCCGCCAGATCGCACGGACGCAGGAGGAGCGGGAGAATGAACTGCTCTTGCGGGCCGCGGCGGATGTCCTGGATGACCGGATCGGCGCCGCCCAGGATCTCGTCCGGGATCTGCGGTACTCCACCGTCATGCGGGATCTCTATATGTCCGCCAGGCTGGGCAGTGCGCTGGATACCTATGGGGACTACACGGTACAGGAGGAGCTGCGGAGTATCTCCGCCGCGCACGCGGGACTCCTGTACGGGTTCACCATCTTTCTGGACGGGAATGAGCGCGCCTATTCCGCGGGCGGTGTGATCCGTCTGTCGGAGCCCTTTCGGATGCCGGAGGAGGAGCTTCCGTTTCTCCGGATCGGATCCGTGGCGGATGTCTTCGGTTTTAATGATAACAAGCGTTATTCTTACTCCAGGCAGGGATTTCTTTACTGCGATTCCTATACCTGGCAGAGAGGGGTTGCGGTCGGCTTAAGCTGCGTGTTCATCGACGAGGAGGAGATCCTTCGCTCGCTGGAGCGGATCCTCGGGGATGCCTACGGACTGCGGGTGTTAAGTGACGGCGCGGAGCTTTTTGACGTCGGCAGGGTTTCCGGTCAGGTGCGCCTGACACGGGCTTCGGCGGTATGCGACGGCCTCTCCTACGAGCTCTACGGCGACGCGCCGGTCCTCTTCGGTACGGATTATTTCCTGCTGGGGATGTTATTGCTGGTGGCTCTGGTGTCCCTGTTCTTCGTATGGCTCGCCTACTGGCAGAGCAAACGGTATTATCAGCCCATCGGGATGCTCGACAGTATGGTCTCTCAGAAACCGGAGGGATCCCGGACGGAGAACGCGGCGCAGACCGATGAGATGGACCGGATCCTGCGGGGGATCGAGGATCTGATCGGTGAGAAGAACCGGTATCATGAGAAGATGCTGACGATCAGTCCCTACGCGGGCGCCGGGATGCTGCAGGCGATCATGACCGAAGGGACAGGGGGAGAGAAGTTAAGCATCCTGACAGACGAGGATTTCCTGGATCTGAAGCACCTGTATTACACGGTTTCGGTCGTCAATTTCGCCCATGAGGAGGGACGCGCACCGGGAGAGGGGTTACGGGACCGGCTCGACGCGATCCTCCGGCAGACGGCAGAGACCTGGTCCTCGGAGGAACGGCATGTCGTCTGGTATTTCCGCGACGTCTTCCATGTCTATCTGATCGTCAACGACGACGAACCGGAGCTCTCGGAGGAACTGTTCTATGGCCTGCACCGCCAGATCGCCGCGGCGGCAGCTCCGGACCATCTCCTGGTCTCCATGGGGGTGGACCGCCCGCGGGATGATATCTCGGAATTAAAGACCGCCTGCGAGCAGGCGATGAGCGCGCTGGACGGGATCCTGCGCGACGGCCGCGGGGAACTGTTCTTCTCGGAGGAACAGACCTCCTCCCATGTGGATTACTATTTCCCGGCGGGCTTCCGCGAGCAGCTGCGCGGTCTTCTGGAGCGGCGGGACCGCGACGGGATCCACGTCCTGCTCTTTGACATCTACCACAGGAACCTCGAGCTGGATGCGCCCCCCGAGGTCTATCGCGCGCTCCTCGATGAATTCTACCCGGCGATGATGAAGACCGTCCGGGAATCCGCCGGTCTGGCCGCGGTACATCTCAACATCCGGCGCACGCAGGGGTTAATGTCCCTGCAGGAGATCTTCGATTATTATGACGCCGCACTCATGTCCGTGATCGATCTGCTGATCGCGGAGGAACAGAACCGGGACGAGGCGGGGCGCCCGGACGAGGAGATCCTGAAATATGTGGAGGAGCATTACTGCGATCAGGAGATGTCCCTGCAGCTTCTCTCGGACCGGTTCCGCGTGAGCAATAAATATCTACTGTTATTATTTAAACAGCGCTACGGTAAGACATATCTGCAATATCTTCAGGATCGGAGGATCGCGCGCGCGGCGGAACTGATCCGTGAGGGGAAGTATTCCCTCACGGAGATCGGGGAGCGCGTGGGGTACCCCAATCAGCTCACCTTCCGGAGGAATTTCAAGGCCGTCATGGGGGTCAATCCCTCGGATTTCCGCTGACCGCGATCCCGCTCCCTGCAAGGGTTTGCAAGATCTGAACCCTGTGAAATTTTTGATTCTGTACAGGGTAAAATCCCTGTGTGATAATGACGCCATGATCGTGGAAGTTTCATCCTTCGTCAAACAGTGAGGAGCGTATCATGGCAAAAAAAGCGACGGATTCCGCTTATGTCGAAAAGAAGCTGCCGTTAAAAAAATTGATCTATCGCGACCGCTATCTGCTCCTCATGATGGTGCCGGTCGTCATCTTCTTCCTGATCTTCTGCTATTTCCCGATGACGGGTCTCGTGATGGCGTTCAACAAGTACAAGATCGGCTCCGGGCTCATCGGCGTGTACACCAGCAAATTTGTCGGGCTCCAGTGGTTCAAGCAGTTCTTCAAATCCGTCTATTTCTACCGTCTGGTGCGCAATACCTTTTTGCTGCAGTTCTGGTCGCTGATCTTCGGCTTCCCGATCCCGATCCTCTTCGCGGTGGCGGTCACCCAGATCGGACACAAGCCCGTTCAGAAGACCGTGCAGGTCGCGACCTATCTGCCGTACTTCATCTCCACCGTGGTCGTCTGCGGTATGATCAACAATTTCCTCTCTCCCTCCGGGGGCATCATCAATCAGATGCTGAACCGGTTCGGTGTCGAGAGCATCAATTTCATGAACCTGCCGGAGTGGTTCCGCAGGATCTACGTCATCTCCGGATCCTGGCAGAGCTTCGGCTTCAACTCCATCATCTTTGTCGCCGCCATCATGGGCATCTCCCCGGATCTCTACGAGGCGATGCGCGTGGACGGTGCGAACAGGCGCCAGATCATCTGGCATCTGGTACTGCCGTCGATCCGGCCGACCATCATCCTGCTCCTCATCATGACCCTCGGCAGCATGATGAGCGTCGGATTCGAGAAGGTCTATCTGCTCTATAATACAGCGGTCTATGAGACGGCGGATGTCATCCAGACCTACGTGTACCGGCAGGGTATCGGCACCAGCCCGCCCAACTACAGCTTTGCGACTGCGGTCGGTCTGTTCAATTCCGTGATCAATTTTGCCATCGTGTTTGTAGCAAACCGTATCAGCCGACGTGTGTCGGATACGGCGATCTGGTGAGCGGGGGAGCGGGAAGATGAGAAAACTCTACAAAGGGACCTTCGGTGATTTCCTGTTCGATCTGCTGATCTGGATCTTCCTGGCGCTGGCAGTGATCGTATGCGTCTACCCGTTTCTGTATGTGGTGAGCGTGGCGATCAGCTCCGGGGAGGCGGTCAATAAGGGGCAGGTGGTGCTGCTCCCGGTGGATCTCAACTTTGACGCCATGAAGACGGTGTTGCGGTACAAACAGCTCTGGCGCTCCTATGGGAATACGCTCTTCTACACGGTGGTCGGCACGGTGCTCAACGTGGTGTTTACCTGTCTCGCCGCCTATCCGCTCTCGAGGAAGCGCTTCTTCCTGCGGAAACAGCTGAATTTCCTGCTGGCCTTTACGATGTATTTCTCCGGCGGTCTGATCCCGATCTATATCGTGGTGACGAACCTGGGACTGTACAACTCCCGCTGGGCG
>JAFPTK010000053.1 GCA_017400305.1 Lachnospiraceae bacterium
CTCCTTATGATAACGATTGTTATTAAATATAAATACCAACTGTTATTATTCCTGCATCTCGTCCTTTCCCTGCTGTATCCCAGCGTCGGTACCGGAGGATGCCGCCTTCCGCATCGGACATCGCTCACAGGAGCTTCCGCCTAAGACCGGTGCCCCGTTGTCAAAGGTGGCGTTCCTGGTCATGAGATCCGACGGGGATGCGATGAGACAGACCGCCTGGGCGGCCATCCCTTCCCCACTCCCGGTGAAGCCCAGGCCCTCTTCGGTCGTCGCCTTGACACTCACCCGGGCGAGATCCACCTCCAGCGCCTGCGCGATGTTCTCCCGCATCGAGTCGATATAGGGACGGAGCTTCGGCTGCTGCGCGATGATCGTCGAGTCGATGTTCTCAACAAAATATCCGTTCTCCGCAAGGATCTCTCCCACACGCTCCAAAAGCGCCAGGCTGGAGATGCCGCGGTATTCCTCCGCCGTGTCGGGAAAATGCTTCCCGATATCTCCGAGCGCCGCCGCGCCCAAAAGGGCATCCATGATGGCGTGGACGAGGACATCCGCGTCGGAATGGCCATCCAGTCCCAGGGGAAAGGGGATCTCCACCCCGCCGAGGATGAGTTTCCTTCCCGGTGCCAGCCGATGTACATCATAACCTGTCCCGATCCTCATGATCCTTTCAAAGCCTCCTCGATCTCCTGCCGGGACGACGATACGCGTCCCTGCACCATCTCCCTGCTCCCGCCGCATTTGATCCCGAGCCTCTCCTTCAGACGATCCGCGGGTACTCTGGCGTCCGCGTCGGGATCGGCTTTCCCGGCCGCGATCAGCAGCTGATAACCGGTCTCGTCATCTCCCAGCAGCAGGATACAGCATCCCCGGTGATCCTCTGCCCAGCGATTTAACGCTCTGCGGGCGGAGTTGGCATCCATGGCATTCTCAAATAATAACAAGTGTTTTTTATTTGGCCCGGATGCTTCGGAAGTGTTGCTTCTATTGGTAATACTAATGTTTGATGTAACTCCGGTGTCTAAATTAATATCGGTTGTTATTGTATCATTTGTTATGATATCGCTTGATATTCTATTTAATTTCTCCGTGAGCATTGCCTCCGCCAGCTCCGCAGAACGTCTCTTGGCACCGGCACACTCCTCACGAAGCTTTTCCAACTGTGCCGGAACCTCCTCCGGCGAGGTGGAAAGCTTCCTTGCCAGTCCGGACAGAAGCAGATAGGAATCCGTCAGCGCCCGAAAGGCCCGCTCTCCGCAGGCGATGGTCACCCGCACACCGCCCTTGTAATTCTGCAGCGCAAGGACCTTCAGGATCCCGACTTCGCCGGTATGATGCACATGAGGGGCGCAGCAGGCACAGATGTCCAGGTAAGCAGGCCGCTCCGAAGGGTCATCGACCTGTTCGGATCCCTTAAGCCTCTTCCCCTCTGCTCCCGGCGGGAGAAACGGGATCGAAACGATCCGGATCTGACCGGACAGCTCCTTTTTACTGCGATAGGGAATGTTCTTTAACTCCTCGTCATCAGGGAAGGCGATCTCTATCGGAAGATCCCGCCAGATCGCCTCATTGGCCGCCTGTTCGATACCGTCGATCTCCTCTTTGGTGAAGGCGCGGTCATAATCCATGGTGACGGTCTGGTCGCTCAAATGGAAGCCCACATTGTTGCAGTGATAGCGGTTGCAGATGAGTCCCGAAAAGATGTGTTCCCCCGTATGCTGCTGCATATTGTCAAACCGGTGCTTCCAGTCGATCTCTCCGGATACTTCCGCTCCTTCCTGCAGCGGAGCGAAAGTGTGGTGGTGGATGACACCGGTGTCATCAATCTGAACATCCCGCACGACGGCCTCTCCCAGTGTCCCACGGTCCGGCGTCTGTCCTCCCGCCTCCGGGAAGAAGACGGTCCGGTCGAGCACGACATCGTATCCCCCGTCACCTTGCGTGCAGGCGATGACATGCGCCGTAAAAGCGGTCCGGTAGGCATCCGCGTCGTAAAGTTTTTCTGTTGGTTGTGTCATACGGGGGATTATAACATACTTTGACAGGCTGTGCGGTTTATTTGCTATTCCGCCTATCATTACGCGATATTACGTCTTTTCTATCGGTCCCTGCCGTCAGGATCCGTGTCTTCGACCGGGACGGACAAGCGCATCCTGCGAAATGATCATGATCACACTGCCATGTCCATATCGATTGCCTCAGACAGGACGGCACAGATACCATGTCTCCTCAGATCGAGTGGGACTATGAGATGGATCTGGCC
>JAFPTK010000054.1 GCA_017400305.1 Lachnospiraceae bacterium
ATCCTGGGAGGCCGGGAGCTCAACGGGTTTACCGGATATCCCACCTTTAATTCTCCGTATGAACTTGCGGATGCGGAAGTCAGGGCCGGGTTCGATGTGATCCTGCACGGCACCAATCACGCACTGGATCGGAGTGCCCGCGGGATCGAGAACTGTCTGAAGTATTGGAAGAGTGCCCATCCGAAGACGCTGGTGCTGGGGATCCACGACAGTGCGGAGGATCAGAAGATCATCCGGATCGTCACCGTGAAGGGGATGAAGCTTGCAATCCTCAATTACACCTACGGGACGAACGGGATCCAGATGCCCGGCGGGAAGGGGTATCTGGTGGATTATCTGTCCGAACAGCGCGTGCGCGATGATATCCTCCGGGCGGAAGCGGCGGCGGATCTTACCATCGTCTGCCCGCACTGGGGGACGGAATACCGCCTGACGGTATCCGCCGATCAGAAGAAATGGATGAAACTCTTTCTGGAAAGCGGCGCAGATTTGGTGATCGGCACGCATCCGCATGTGATCGAACCGGTGGTGTGGGAATCCGATGATCAGGGGAATCGGATGCTGGTCTACTATTCGCTGGGAAATTTCGTCAATTCCACGGCGACCTGGCGCGAGGGTGTCATGCAGCGGATGGTCGGCGGCATGGCGGAGATCACGCTTTCCCGTGATCCCGCGGGTCACGTCAGGATCTCCGATTACACGGTGCGTCCGGTGGTCAATCACATTGTCGACCGCCCCGGGGAAAAGCTGGTGACGGCCTATTTTCTCGATGAATACACACAGGAACTCGCTGAGGAGAGCCGGGTAAAGAAGCAGGATCCCACCTTTTCCCTGGAAGCCTGCTACCGTCTGGTGGAACAGGTGTGGCCCAGTGTCTACGACAAGAGACGGAGGAAAGGATATGAGTGAAGAAAAAAGCAGAATCGGCAGGATCATGATGAGCCTGATCCTGGTGTCAGCCCTGACGGCCTGCGGCATGCAGCCGCAGAAGGTGCCGGAAACGCAGAGCACAGAAGCCGTCGAGACTCCCGCGGAGCCCGAAAAGGAGGAGGTCTCCGCCGCAGAGCCGGAGGAGAAAAAGGAAGTCGAGGTGATGCCTGTCACCTATGCGAGACCGGTGCTTTTCACCCCGGAAGCCCTGGCGGAGGGGGAGGATCTGGCGATCACGGCTTCGGTTCCCGCTTATCAGGTGGAACCGGATCTGAGCAATGTCATCAATGCGAAGGATGACAGCTTCTTCTATGATCCGCCCCAGAGCTTTATCGATCAGCTGGCCAGGGACGGATTCTATGTGCAGGACAACGGAGGCAGGGAATTCTATGAGACCTACGAGTGGAACCGTTATTCGCTGACACCGAATTTCGTGACTGTGGATTCCCTGATGCATTCCTATCATCTCTATTTTGCCTATCTGATGAAGACCATCGAACGGGAGGAGCTCTGTGACCGGCTCGTGAGCCTGACGGACCGGATGCTCGAGAATTCAGAGAAACAGCGGATGGAGATGTATTTATCCTCCACGATCAATGAGGTCTCCAAAAAGATGAATACGGCGGCGGATCGCAATATCGCCTTCTTCGCTGTCGCGAAAGCACTCCTGGATCCCTCCTGGGATCCGGCGTCCGACGAACAGATCGCGGCTTCGAAGGAGGTGCTCGATACGATCAAAGCGGAGCTTGCCCTCATCGATGCGGCGGCCGGGATCGATATCTCGCCGCTCTCCGGGGAGGAGGCGCAGATGGAGGACTATTCCCAGTATAAGCCGCGCGGATACTATGATACCGATGAAAGACTCTCGCGCTACTTCCGCGCGATGATGTGGTACGGACGAAGGAATTTCCCGCAAAACGAAGTGACCCAGGATATGAGTGCCCTGCTCATGACGCTGGCGGTGGATGCCCGGGCGATGGAGGACTGGTCAGCGATCTACGCCGTCACCAGCTTTTTTGCCGGAGCAAGCGATGACAACGGGATCTGCGAATACGGTCCGCTCCTGGAAGAGGCATACGGAGCGCCGGTCAGCGAGCTTGCCAACCAGATTCCGATGATCGTGTCCTCCGAAAAGGGGTGGGAAACCTTCCATGCCCTCACGGAGAAGCTGGATCCGCCGGCGATCAATTCCGTGCCGATGTGGGATGACAACGGAGAGACCGATAATGCGGAGGTCAATCAGGGATTCCGCTTCATGGGACAGCGGTTCTCCCTTGACGCGGCGATCTTCCAGAAACTCATCTACAGCAACGTGAAGATGAATTCCGCCGGTGAGAACCGCATGCTGCCGGAGGCACTGGATGTGCCGGCGGTCCTCGGTTCGGAGGAGGCCGAGAAGCTCCTTAAGGATATGGGGGCATTTGATTATGAGAAGTATGAAGAGAACTTCCGGGATCTGAAGGAGCAGATCGGCAAAGCCCCCGCCGAGACGTGGGAGAACTCCCTGTATGCCGGGTGGCTCAACACGCTCCGTCCGCTTCTTACGGAGAAGGGGGAGGGGTATCCGCAGTTCATGCAGAATGAACGGTGGACGAGGAAGGATCTGGAGTGCTTCCTCGGCAGTTACACGGAATTAAAGCATGACACCGTCCTCTACAGCAAACAGGTGATGGCGGAGATGGGCGGTGCCGATTTTGAAGATCGGGATGACCGCGGTTATGTCGAACCGGAACCGGTCGTCTACGCGAGATTTGAGAAGCTTGCCGGGAATACAGCGGAGGGACTCAAGCGCTTCGGCCTTCTGTCGGACAACGCCGCGCGCGATCTGGGGAGACTGTCGGATATCGCACATTCCCTGTATACGATCTCGGTCAAGGAATTACAAAATGAGCTTCCCTCGGTACAGGAATTTGAACTGATCCGTTCCTACGGAGGAGAGATCGAGCATTTCTGGCAGGAGGCCTATCGGGAGGAGGCTCAGAATCCGGATTATTATACCTCGGAGGAATTCCCCGCGGCTCTGGTGACAGATATCGCGACAGATCCCAACGGCAGCGTCCTGCAGGTAGGCACGGACTCCCCGGCGCAGATCGTCGTGATCGTTCCGGTGGATGGCTCTCTGCGGCTGGCACGCGGATCCGTTTACAGCTTTTATCAGTTTGTCAATCCGATCGATAAACGTATGACGGATTCCGAGTGGCGTATCAAACTGGGGATCGATGAGGACGAAAACGGCGAATATCACTGGGAACGGGAGGATGTGCCCGAGAAGCCCGCATGGACGACGGATTATCGCGTCAGATATGAATGGGAATGAGGGGGCAGAGGAATGCAGAAGAAGAGGAATGCAGAAGAAGAGGACTGCGGGTCTTTTTGCTTCTCCTTCTTTTGCTTCTCACACTGACCTTTGCAGGAGCGCCGTTGATCCAGGCATCCCTGTCTGCGGATCTCACCGGAGACGGGGCGGAGGAATGGATCCTGGTGGCGTGGAAGTTCGGAAGCTACGGAACGCACCGTCCCACCTGGGTCGAGCGGGATGATGCCGGCCTGACGCAGCATGTATTCATCTATCAGAAGAAGAGAGACGGACGATGGCATCCCATCTGGATGAGCTCCCGTACCGGTCTGGGGATACGAAGGATCGAGCGGGGGCCGATGATCGGCGGTCTGGATCGCG
>JAFPTK010000055.1 GCA_017400305.1 Lachnospiraceae bacterium
GGTGGCTCTGTCAGGCGATGGGGGAGATGAGTTCTTCTGCGGCTACAATATCTATGACAATGTGGCGCAGGCGCAGAAACTGGATCTCGTCGGGGCGGTGGCGCATGCATTGGGAAAGATACCGATTGGCGGCGGTCGGAAACTTTTTGATCGCTATCCGATGCGGGTGCAGGTGGTGGCGGATAATCGGGATCCGCTGACCAAAACACAGATCGGGTCGCTGTCCTATCTGAGAGCAGCCATGGAGATGATGGGCGTGCGAGCCGGGAACAATAAAAACCACTCGTTATCATACCGAGCGATATCTAATGACACCGATAAATATCACGCGATATCAAACGCCGAACCCGGGAAAGTCAATCGCGCAGGAGATGATAAATACCAACAGTTATCATATCGGCCGCTATCAATCAAATACCCGATGGAAGACCGCTATGCGACTTCCGACTGGCAGATCCGCCGGATGTTACTCGACATGGAGACCTACCTTCCGGACGATATCCTGGTGAAGGTGGACCGGGCCTCCATGAAAGTCGCTCTGGAAGCGCGCTGCCCGATACTTGACACGCGTGTCATGGAGTACAGCTTCCGTCTGCCGCACCGGTTCAAATATCAGAACGGGAAAAAGAAATACATCCTCAAGGATCTGGCGTATGACTATATCCCCCGGGAGCTGCTCGATCGACCCAAGCAGGGTTTCGGCGCACCGATCGATCGGTGGCTGAGAGGACCCCTGAAAGAGGAACTGACCGAATACTGTAACGAGCGTTATTTAAAAGAGCAGGGGATCTTTGATCCGGTCTTTACCTCGCGGTTTATTTCCGAATATCTGACGGTCGGAGACGGCGGTCCGGCGACCGGCAGGAATTTCTCCAAGCTGGCATGGTCCTTCTATGTGTTTCAGAAATGGGAGCGGATGTGGTGCCATCGGTAGGATCGGACATGGTGCGGCAGGGTTCGGGAAAACATGTGGCCATGTACATCGGATCCCTGTGTATGGGCGGGGCGGAGCATGTGATGGTGAACCTCGCTGAGGCGCTTTTTGCCAGAGGCTGGCGGGTGACCTTGGTCACGACCTATCTGGCGGAGGAAGAGTATGAGGTGCCGCACGGATTGTGGCGGAGGATCGTTGCCGGGGAAGCAGCGGAAGAGGGGGCGGCAGTTCTCCCTGATCCGGAAGAGGGGAAAAGCATCGTATACGCGTTAACCCCTTCGGAAAAGCGTGTTCCGGTGGAGCAGGTCTCCTGGCGGCTGTCCGGAGAGGGAGAGACCGGCATGGAAGCCGGCGGACAGGGAAACGGGATCGCCAGGGTCTTCTCCGGGATCGCTTCCGGGGAAACCGGTGGACGTCTGTCCGCTTTTCGGCATCGGGTGAAAAGGCTGGAAAAGATCTGGAAAGATATAAAACCAGATGTTATTTTATCCTTCATCGGGAAGAATAATTTCATGGCATTGTTGACGGCCGGAAGGTTCCGCATCCCAGTGGTCGTATCAGTCCGGGCAACGCCTGTCGTGGAGTATCCCACCGCAGGAATGCGGCTGACGGCCAGGTTCTTATTTCCGAAGGCTGCGGCGGTGGCGGTGCAGTCCCGGGCAGCAGGGGAATGGTTCTCCGGGGCTGTTTCACGAAAAGCGGTGGTGGTCCCCAACGCGGTATCCGCGGAGTTTTTGTCTCGAAGAGCAGGGGGGCAAAACGCTGCAGAGCGGGGGGATCGCTCAGAGAGGATCATAGCTGCCGTCGGCCGTCTGGATGAGAATAAGAACTACCGGCTGCTGCTGGAGGCGGTCGCCGGGTTGCTCCGGGAGGATCGGGGAACGCTCCCGCCGATCCGCGTCATCCTTTACGGAGAAGGCTCCGAGAGACAGAATCTTGAGAAGGAAGCTGCTGCACTGGGGATCGCGGATCGTGTCACCTTTATGGGGCAGGTGCAGGGAGTTGCGGACAGGCTTTCCCGGGCAGATATCTATTGTCTGACTTCCGACCGGGAAGGAATGCCCAATACCCTGATCGAAGCCATGTGCCTGGAGCTGCCCTGTATCACTACGGACTGCGTGTATGGCGGGATGGAACAGTTTGTGAC
>JAFPTK010000056.1 GCA_017400305.1 Lachnospiraceae bacterium
GCGGTGTCGCCGCCATTGAGAAGAAGCACGAGGAGCGCTACCGCGCCCTTCTTAAGAATGTTGAGATGCAGGAGGTCTTTTCCAAGAGCGAGGTCAAGATCTGGGAGTGCCGCAACTGCGGTCACATCGTCGTAGGTACACGGGCGCCCGAGGTCTGCCCGGTCTGCAACCATCCGCAGGCTTATTTCGAGGTGCATGCGGAGAATTATTAAGGGAATACCGATCCGGTTTATTGGGGCGCAGGTATGAGCAGGGCGTAGAGATGAAGATGTATGAACAGCTGTATCTGCTGGGGATGAAGCATTATTACGATAATGTGAACCAGGCGTATCTCTGTATGGAACAGAGCTTGTTCCTGTGTGATGATGCAGAGGACAAGCCGGAGATCGCCAAATTGCGGGATGAACTGAAATCTCGCCCGGGGTTCTGTGTGAGGCCGGTCTCGGCGGTGGTGGTATCCTATAACGATCTGGAATGGATGCAGGTTTGCCTGCAGTCATTCCGGGATACGATGCCGGAAGGCACCTGGGAGATGATCGCGGTGGATAACCAGTCAAGTGACGGAGCTGATGAGTGGCTGGAGAAGCAGCCGGATGTCCGCCTGATCAGGAACCCCGGCAATATGGGATTTTCAATCGGTTGTAATGTCGGCTTTTCGGTTGCCGATCCCGGAAACGATATTTTACTGATCAATAATGACGCCGTTCTTACTCCGAACGCTCTCTTTTTCCTCCGGATGGCGCTTTATGAGAGTCGCGATGTAGGAGCTGTCGGTGCCGTCAGCAATTATGCATCGGAGCAAAATGCGGATGAGGAAGAGCTTCCCTGGAATTCGACGCTGGAGGAAACGGTCTCGTTCAGTAAAAAGACAAATATTCCAATGAGCCATCCTTACGAAGCGCGTTCCCGACTGACCGGTTTTGCGGTTTTGATCGCTCGGGAATGTTGTGATCAGGTGGCAAAAGCCGGATACCTTCTGGATCCGTTATTTTCCCCTGCGTATTTTGAGGATGATGATCTGGGAATTCGTATCGCATTGGCGGGGTACCGGCAGCTGTTGGTCCACAATGCTCTGATCTATCACAAAGGAGGAACTCCCAATCAGCAGATCGGTGCAAAGAGTCGAGAGAAATTCGTTAATAAATGGGGATTTGATATCTGGAAGTATACCGGCGTGATGCAGGAGTATGAGCAGGCGGTCAAAGATTTTCTTGCCGAAAGAGGTAATAAGGTATCCGATGATCGGCTGGATGGATCGCTTCGTGTGCTGGAGATCGATTGCGGTATGGGGGTCAATCTGGCACATCTGCAGTATCTTTATCCGGATATGACTGTGATCGGGATTGAGCGGGAGCCGATCATCTCTGCGATCGCATCCCGCCTGATCCGGGTACTGTGCGGAACTCCGGAGGAGGTGCTTGCGAATGTCGGAAGCCCCGATACGGAGGAGTCGTATATATTAAAATCGCACACCTTCGACCTCATCTTTGCGTGGGATGCCTGCAGCCGGAGTCAGGATCCCGACGCCATGCGCGCCGCACTGCGCGGTCTCCTCAAACCGGAGGGGCGGCTGATCGAGATAGAATGACGGGATGTGAATCGCAACTGAAAGCATAGACAGAACGCGCATTATCTCTTTACAAGATTCGGGAAACGTGCTATCCTCCTTTCACGCGGGTTTGATCCGTGAAGGAAGTATCCGGACATTTCGTCCACCTTTTCATGTACTGAAAGAAATTGATGTTTCGTATTTTAGCGTATGTAAGATCTGAGAATCTTTTCTTCCTTCCGCATGATGACTCGCTGCAACTGTCATTTTTGTGAAAGGAGACTATATGGGAAAGAAAAAACTGAAGGCAAGGAAGAATCATAAGGACAGTCTGTTCTGTGATCTGTTCTCAAATCCGGAAAGAGCTTTATCACTTTACAATGCGATTAACGGCAGCAGTTACCGGGATCCGTCGCAGTTGACGATTGTTACGATGAAGGATGTGTTGTTGCTTCACCAGAAAAATGATGTGTCAATTCTGTTTGATGCCAGACTGACCCTGTGGGAACATCAGAGTACCTATAACCCCAATATGCCGCTTCGCGGCTTGCTCTATTATGCGCATAACATGGAGGGTCTCCTCGGAGACCGCAGGAGGCTATTATATCGTAAATCAGTTGTAAAGATTCCCGCTCCGGCGTATTATGTTCTGTATAATGGGATAGAAGAGATGCCGGAACGGATGGAATGGAAACTATCGGATGCTTTTCTGGTTCCGGTTGCCGGGTATGAGTGGACGGCGTATGTGCTGAATATTAACCTCGGGAAGAATATGTCTATCATGGAGCACTGCCCGGAGTTGAAGGGTTATGCGACACTGGTAGAGCGTATCCGTGGTCTGGTGTCGAACGGTCTGAAGTTGGAGGATGCAATCCCGGAGGCTGTCGAGGGGTGTATTCGAGATGGTGTCCTTTCAGATTATTTGCGGAAGATGAAAGGGGAGGCCCAGGGTATGTTACTGACTGAGTTCAACGAACGGGAGTGGGAAGAAGAAATCCGTGAGGAGAGCAGAGAAGAAGGAAGAGAAGAAGGAGCCAATCGACTTGCCGATCTTTTGAAGCTTCTCCCGCCGGATAGTGATGAATATAGAACGGCTATTCACGGTACCCGGGAAGAACGTGGCGCCCTGTTTCAAAAGTACCAGATCATATAGTGATACAACGGAGGAAGAATAGATGTCGCACATACCGTTCCTTGACTTCAAACCTATGCATGACCCGCTGCGCGCCGAGCTGGATGCCGCGATCACGCGGGTGTCCCATTCGGATTACTATATCCGGGGAAAGGAATGCGAGACCTTTGAGGCGGCTTATGCCGCCTATATCGGTGTAAAGTACTGCATCGGCGTGGGAAACGGCCTGGATGCCATCCAGCTGATCCTGCGTGCCTGGGAGATCGGGCAGGGGGATGAAGTCATCGTTCCTTCGAATACCTATATTGCAACAGCATTGGCGGTGACCTATACCGGCGCGACCCCGGTCTTTGTCGAACCGATCCTGGAGACGGCCGAGATCGATCCGGATCGGATCGAGGCGGCGATCACCCCGCGGACCAGGGCCATCTGTGTCGTTCATCTGCAGGGACGACCCTGCGACATGGATCCCATCCGCGAGATCGCGAAGAAACACGGTCTCCATCTGATGGAGGACTGCGCACAGGCCCACGGGGCGAAGTATCAAGGTGCAAAGACCGGGAATCTGAGCGAAGCGGGGGCGTTCTCCTTCTACCCCGGGAAAAATCTCGGTGCCATGGGGGACGCCGGTGCGGTCGTGACGAACGACAGGGAGCTGGCGAATAAGGTGCGCTATATCGCCAACTACGGATCCGATGTGAAGTACCATCACATCTACAAGGGCTTAAACAGCCGGCTGGATGAGATGCAGGCGGCTGTCCTCGCTGTGAAGCTGCCGCATCTGGATGCCTGGAACGCGGATCGCGTCCGGATCGCGGAGAAGTATCGCGCGGCCATCACGGCGAAGGAGGTCGCGCAGCCCCTCGCGCCGGACGCCGACCATGAGCCGGTCTACCATGTCTATGGTATACGCGTCCCTGCCAAAGACCGCGACGCGCTGGCAGCATATCTTAAGGAGAACGGTATCGAGACCATCATGCACTATCCGACCCCGATGCACCTGCAGGGCGCCTATGCGGACTTAAAGATCCCCCGGGGGGCTCTCCCTCTCGCCGAGGAATTCTCCGCCACCGAGCTCTCCATCCCCATCTTCCCCGGCATGACCGACGAGCAGGTGCAGGTAGTGGCGGATGCGATCAATACCTATTTTGAAAACTAACCCGAAAGTACCTTATCCCTTGCGCAGTTTTCCATTTTTGCATCGGATAGGTGGCGTGTATTTGCGCGGGCGATCCAATTCCTGCGTGGGGCTTGTGGAGGCGTCGATACTTATGCCCTGTTCTGTAGGGCATTAGTACCGTTACGCCGCAACCAGAGCCGAGAGGCGTCCCCACAAAGGAATTGGATCGCCCACGCGAGATTTACTAAAGGAGACTAAAATGGAAAACAAACTCACCCTCTTCGTTCCCGGCCGTCTCTGTCTCTTCGGAGAGCACAGCGACTGGGCAGGGATGCATCGCATGGTCAATTCCGCCGTTCCGGTGGGGGCGGCCATCGTCACCGGTATCGAACAGGGAATCTATGCCACGGCGGAGCCGGCGGAACGCTTCATCCTCACCAGTGATCTGGATTTCTACAAGGGTCAGTCCCTGGACTGCGAGATGGACACCGACAAGCTCCTCGCCGTCGCGAGACAGGGCGGCTTCTTCTCGTATGTGGCGGGCGTCGCTTCCTATATCAACGACAACTATACCGTGGGCGGCGTGCATATCCACGTGACCGACATGACCCTGCCCATCAAGAGCGGTCTCTCCTCCTCGGCTGCGATCTGCGTCCTGGTGGCGCGCGCCTTTAACCAGCTCTATCGCCTCAGGATGAACACGAAGGGGGAGATGCAGGTCGCGTTCCGCGGGGAACAGCGTACGCCTTCCCGCTGCGGCCGTCTCGATCAGGCGTGCGCCTACGGTGTGCGGCCGGTCCTCATGGAATTTGACGGTTCCGAGGTGGAATCCCGGGGACTGACGGTCGGAAGCCCGCTCTATTTCTGCATCGCCGATCTCTGCGGGCAGAAGGACACGGTAAAGATCCTGGCGGACCTGAATAAATGCTATCCCTTTGCGGAGACCGAGAAGGAGCGGCTTGTCCAGGAGGCGCTGGGTGAGGACAACCGCGCGATCATCGAGGAGGCGAGACAGCTCCTGGTAAAGGGGGACGCCGAAGCCCTGGGGGCACTCATGGACCGTGCGCAGGCGAATTTTGATGCGAAGGTCGCGCCGGCCTGCCCGGAGGAACTGACCTCCCCGATCCTGCACAGTGTGATGACGGATGAGAAGATCCGTCAGTGGGTCTACGGCGTAAAAGGTGTGGGCTCCCAGGGCGACGGGACCGTGCAGTTCCTGGCGCGTGATGAGCAGAGCCTGCACGATCTGATCGAATATCTGGACAGGGAGCGCGGGATGCCCGCCTTTTCCCTGACCCTAAAGCCCGGCCGCCGTGTGAAAAAAGCGGTGATCCCGCTGGCGGGATTCGGGACCAGGCTCTATCCCGCGAGTAAGATGGTGAAAAAAGCCTTCCTTCCGCTCATCGACTCCGACGGATTGATGAAGCCTGCGCTGCTGATCCTTCTGGAGCAGCTGGAGGAGGCGGGCATCGAAGAGATCGCGCTGATCATCGGGCGCGAGGAGGAAGCGCAGTACGAGCAGTTTTTCACGCCGCTCATGGATGAGAACCGGAACAAGTTGAGCGAGGCGGCCCGCGCGATGGACGATCGCCTGCGGGAGCTTCGGAACAAGATCACGTTCCTCTTCCAGGGCGAGCGTCTCGGCTTCGGGCATGCGGTCTATCAGAGCCGCGCCTTCGCCGCGGAGGAGCCGGTGCTGCTCTTGCTCGGCGACATGGTCTATCGCTCCTATGAGGAGCGCGGCTGCATGCGGCAGCTGATCGACGCCTTTGAAAATGTCGGAAAGACCATGGTCTCCCTGCATTCGGTGCCCCTTTCCGATGTCGTGCATTACGGGATTCTGACGGGATACTGGGAGGATGAGGCGGCGCGTCTCCTTCACGTCGACCGGATGGTGGAGAAGCCGACGGATGATTTTGCGGAGGAGTATCTGGCGGTAAAGGATAAAAAGGGGTGGAAGGAGTACTTCGCGGTCTTTGGCCAGTACGTGCTGACGAACGAGGTGTACGAAGCACTGGAGGAGAATATCCGTCTGGATAAGCGCAGCGGCGGGGAGATCCAGCTCACGGATGCGCTGGATATGGTACGGGAGCGTTCGGGACTCGCGGGCTACCGTGTGAACGGCAGATCCTATGATCTCGGATTGCCGCAAAGTTATCGGGAAACACTGGAAGCCTTTTAATAACTGGTGTTGCATAACTTGTGTTATCGTAATTTCGTAAAAAAATGCGTGACATTTTGGAAAATGTGTGATAAAGTGATAACCGCAAGTTGATTTACAGGTTACCCGGAGGTTATCACTTTATGAGCAACCATGCAGCCAATGATGCGGAAGGCGGCGCGGCGCAGAATAACCGCGCAGAGATCCTCAAACAGGCGATCCTGCGGCAGTACAAGAGTGTCCGACAGTTTGCGATCGAGATGGGGATCCCGTACAGTACGCTGGTGACCGCCCTTGATCGCGGGATCGAGGGGATGGCGTACGGCACCGTGATCAAAATGTGTGATAAGCTGAGTCTCAACCCGGTGGATTTCACGAATTTGGAGCAGGGACAGGGGCTTGGTGAGCAGATCGTCGAGAACCGCGTCATGCAGGTGTATTATAAGTTGAATCGCAACGGCAGGCGCAAGGCGATGGATTATATGGGGGATCTGCTTCTGATCGACCGGTATCAGAATACGGACGAGGAGTGACGGATGCATTTTGACGTCCTCATCGCAGGCGCCGGTCTGTACGGCGCGACGGCCGCGGAGGTGCTCTCCTCGCGCGGCGCGCGGGTCCTGGTGATCGATAAGAGATCCCACATCGCGGGAAATGCCTATACGGAGGAGCGCCTGGGAATTCCGGTCCATGTGTACGGCGCTCATATCTTTCATACAGGGAACGAGACGGTCTGGCATTATGTGAACCGTTTCGCAAAGTTCAATCATTACGTCAACTCGCCGATCGCGGATTATCACGGCGAGATCTATAACCTTCCATTTAATATGAATACCTTCAGCCGTCTATGGGGTGTGCGCACCCCTGCCGAGGCGCGCGATCAGATCGCGGCACAGACAGCAGCGGCGGGGATCACGGGGGAGCCCGCGAATCTCGAGGAGCAGGCGCTTTCCATGGCGGGGCGCGATATCTACGAGAAGCTCATCAAGGAATACACGGAGAAGCAGTGGGGACGCCCGTGCGCGGAGCTGCCGGCCTTCATCTTAAAGCGCGTGCCGCTGCGTTTTGTGTATGACAATAATTATTTCAATGATCCGTTCCAGGGGATCCCGACGGAGGGGTACACCGCGATGGCCGCGCGGCTGTTGGATGACAGCGGGCGGACGGGCTCCGTGGAAGTGCGGACAGATACGGATTTCTTTGACCTGATCGAGCGCGGAGAGGATGGCCTGCCGATCCGCGAAGCGGCCGACGGGGCGCAGGTCTTCCGGCTGAAGAGCGGTGATACAGTGTCGCAGATCGTGTACA
>JAFPTK010000057.1 GCA_017400305.1 Lachnospiraceae bacterium
GACAACAGGGTTAGGGAATTTTTCTTATTCATGGCACACCTCCGCGGTTATTGTATGCGCAATGCGTGCAATTGTCAAACGAATCACCGCCGGTAGGTTGCGATTCTACTTGAATCGAGCGATTCATTGTGGTAAAGTAACGAAGTAGAAAACTGCATTTCGTAGAGGAGGAAGAGGAGAGATTATGAAAAGAACAGTTGCAATGATCCTGATGACGGCCATGACAGTCCTGACAGTTGCCGGCTGCGGCAAGGCGGGAAAAGCAGACAGCGATGTTTCGTATATCAAAGAGAAGGGAACCCTGGTTGTCGGTATCACGGATTTTGCTCCGATGGATTATCAGGAGGGCGGCGAATGGGTCGGTTTTGACGCCGATATCGCCCGCAAGGTCGCAGCGGATCTGGGGGTAGAGGTGCAGTTCGTCGAGATCGACTGGGACAACAAGATCCTGGAGCTCAACAACAAGTCGATCGACTGTGTCTGGAATGGCATGACACTGACAGATGAGGTGAAAAACTCCATGAACTGCTCCAAGCCATACTGCAATAACGCACAGACGGTTGTCATCTCGCAGGATCAGGCCGGGAACTATCCGGACACGGAGAGCCTGAAGGGTCTGTCCTTTGCCGTGGAGGCGGGAAGCGCCGGCGAGGCCGCTGCGGAGGAGAATGGATTTACTTATACGTCCCTGCTCAGCCAGGCGGACACCCTGATGGAGGTTCAGGCCGGGACCAGCGACGCCGCGATCATCGACCTGCTGATGGCCGGTGCCATGATCGGAGAAGGGACCAGCTATCCGACGCTTACGCACATCCTGGATCTGACCACCGAGGAGTACGGTGTCGGATGCCGCAAGGAGAGCGATCTCGCAGCATTTATCGATGAGTCCTTCAGCAAATACGCCGGGGACGGTTCCCTGATGGAGATCGCCACCAAGTACGGTGTGCAGGATTCTATCATCGTAAAATAAGAAGGACCGATCCCGATGTTCTTAACGGTCACCCTTTCCCTGCTGGAGGGATTTCTCGGGACTTTGAAGCTGTTTGCCCTGACGCTGGTCTTTGCCTTACCGCTCGGGCTGATCATCAGCTTTGGCTCCATGTCACGTTTTGCGGCGTTGCGCCTGCCGATCCGGTTCATTATCTGGGTCGTGCGCGGGACGCCGCTCCTTTTACAGCTCCTCGTGATCTATTACGGCCCGGGGATCATCCTGCACAGCAATGTGTGGGGCTCCGGCGATGACGGGCGGTTCACGGCAGCGCTCGTGGCGTTTGTCGTCAACTATGCCTGCTACTTTTCCGAAATCTACCGCGGCGGGATCCAGTCGATCCCGGTGGGACAGACCGAGGCAGGAATGGTGCTGGGTCTCTCCCGCTCGCAGATCTTTTTTAAGATCATTCTCCTGCAGGTCATCAAACGCATCGTGCCGCCCATGTCCAATGAGATCATCACCCTAGTCAAAGATACTTCGTTAGCCCGCGTCATCGCTGTGTACGAGATCATCTGGAACGGGCAGACCTTTATCAAGAGCGCCGGTATCGTGTGGCCGCTCTTCTATACCGGTGCATTCTATCTGTTGTTTTCCGGACTTCTGACGATGCTCTTTGGCCGCATCGAAAAGAAGCTTTCCTACTTCCGCTGATGGAGGACCCCCATGGCGATCCTGACCGTTGAAAATCTGCAGAAACACTTCGGTGAGACCAAGGTCCTCCATGATATCTCCTTTACGATGGAGGAAGGAGAGGTGGTATCGATCATCGGCTCGTCCGGCAGCGGCAAGACGACGCTGCTTCGGTGCCTGAATTTCCTGGAAACGCCGGACAGCGGAAGGATCGCCGTGCGGGAGGATGTTCTGTTTGACGGCCGGGAGGGGGCACGGCAGCTCACGGAGAAGGAGCTGCGGGAAAAACGTCTCTATTTCGGACTGGTCTTCCAGGCCTTTCATCTCTTTCCGCAGTATACCGCCCTGGAGAATGTGACGCTGACACCGCTCCTGTTTGCCAAGGAAAGGCATGAGTTGAATGCGGAGAAAAAAGAACTGATCATCAAAGAGGGCGGTGCCCTCCTTGACATGATGGGCCTTTCCGACCGGAAGGGGAATTATCCCCATGAACTTTCCGGCGGGCAGTGCCAGCGGGTCGCCATCGCGAGAGCGCTCGCCATGAAGCCGGACATTCTATGCTTTGATGAGCCGACGAGCGCGCTGGACCCGGAGCTGACCGGAGAAGTCTTGCGCGTGATCAGAGAGCTGGCGCAGAAGAAGACGACGATGATCATCGTCACCCACGAGATGGCCTTCGCCCGGGATGTGGCGGATACCTGCATCTTTATGGACAAAGGAGTGATCGCGGAGATGGGACCGGCCCAGGAAGTGATCAATCATCCGAAGGAAGAGCGGACCAGGCAATTTGTATCGCGGATCGATTCCGAGAGGCAGTGATCTTTTCGGATCCGTCGATCCACCGTTTCAGGTAATTCTGTCAGAAGTCCCGTCGCCGCCCCGTTAAGAAGATCGCAAGGAACAGGATCCCTGCTGCGATGATCGCGCCGATGATCGCCCCGTAGTAGCGGCGGTCCCCGGTCCGCGGACGGTACGTCGGCGGATTTCCATTCTCATCTTTCCCATTGGCAGACGGTGTGATACTGGCACCGGCATCCGCAGAGGTGCCGGAATTGCCGGCAACGGCGGAGGATGCGCCGGTCCCGGCGGTCGCCCCCGTCGTATCATTGCTGTTCCCCGTAAGAGCACTCTCACCGGTCCCCGCGGTACTCGTCGGATCGGTGGTGCCGGCCAACCCCGGCATGGTGACTGTGCTGCGTTTCCCGGTCACACGGGTGGATCCCCCGGAGGTGTAGACGATGGCATAGGGAGAGAAATGGATCGTGATGAATTTCACGGCATAGGTGGTCGACTGTCCGTAGATGACCGAGCAGGGGATCCGCTCCAGCTGACCGTCAGTGGGAGTCAGCGTATAGATCGCAAAGGTCCCGTGATCCGGATCCATGGAGGAACTGATGGGGATCGTGATCGTCACGTCGCCAAACTGCGGGTTTCGGATGATCTCCTGGGAATTCACCGCGGTGAGGGACAGATCGTAGCATTCCATCAGATTGTAGCGGACGGATGCCTCGGCCATGAGGGGCTTGAGCTCATCGCCGCTTGCACTGTCGATCGTTAAGGTGTACGATGAAGCCGGTCCCCGGACCTCGGCTGAGATATCATTCAGGATCCCCCGGATCGACGACGTGGACAGGGCCGCGGACTGTGACACAAAGCGCTGTGAATCGGAGGCGGATGCTGAGCCGGCCGTGCCGAAGAAGAAAAGCACGCCGGTGAGTATCATCAAAAATGGAAGCAAACGACGTAAATTCATAACGCTATCATTATAGCATGATTTTCGATAATCGGAACCAGATTTCGATATGGCGGTTTGTGAGCAAGATGACAGACCGATAAGAGGGAACGATCCATGCGCCTCAAAACCAAACTCATCATAGCAGCTGCCCTCATCGTGGTGCTGCCCTTTATCCTGATCCTTCTGGTCCTGCTGCTCTTCGGCCCCTCGATCCGGATCGGGGAACTCGCCGCCATCGCGGGGATCCTGATGATCACGAGTCTCGCCAACACCTTCTGGCTCTCCCGCGGTATGACGGAACCGATCAACGAGCTCAATCGCGCCATGCAGCACATTCGGGAC
>JAFPTK010000058.1 GCA_017400305.1 Lachnospiraceae bacterium
ACGGAAAAGGCAGGAAAACTGGTACAGACCGGCGATGAGATCGCCAGGGAATTCGGTATACCGATAGTACATAAACGGATTTCCGTAACACCGATCGGCCTGATCGGCGCCTCGGCCTGTCGGAATGAGCAGGATTTTGTGAAGATCGCCAGAACTCTCGATGATGCGGCAAGGTCCGTGGGAGTCAATTTCCTGGGCGGATATTCGGCTCTGGTGGAGATGGGGATGACACGTGCGGATGAGATGCTCATCCGATCCATTCCGCAGGCACTGGCGGAGACGGAGGTTCTGTGCTCCTCTGTCTGCGTGGGATCTTCGCGCGCAGGGATCGACATGGACGCGGTGCGTCTCATGGGGGAGGTGATCCGGGAGACTGCGGAACGGACGAAGGAACAGGATTCCATCGGCTGTGCCAAGCTCGTCGTCTTTTGCAATGCCGTAGATGACAACCCGTTCATGGCGGGTGCTTTTCATGGCGTGACACAGGGAGATGAGGTGGTCAATGTCGGTGTCAGCGGGCCCGGTGTTGTGAAGACCGCCATCGAAGCGGTTCGCGGTGCATCCTTTGATGTCCTGTGTGAAGCGATCAAAAAGACGGCCTTCCAGGTCACGCGTGTCGGTCAGCTGGTTGCTGCCGAGGCGGCCAAACGGCTCGATGTCCCCTTCGGAATCGTCGATCTGTCTCTGGCTCCGACGCCTGCCATCGGAGATTCCGTGGCGGATATCCTCTGTGAGATGGGGCTTTCGGAGGCGGGCGCTCCGGGAACCACAGCGGCGCTTGCGCTCTTAAACGATCAGGTCAAAAAGGGCGGACTCATGGCTTCCAGCTCCGTCGGCGGTCTTTCCGGTGCCTTTATACCGGTCAGTGAGGATCAGGGAATGATCCAGGCTGCCAGATCCGGCGCGCTCTCGATCGAGAAACTGGAGGCGATGACCTCCGTCTGCTCCGTGGGGCTGGATATGATCGCGATCCCCGGAGATACCAGCGCTGCCAGGATCTCCGGCATCATTGCGGACGAGATGGCGATCGGTATGATCAACGGTAAGACAACGGCGGCCAGGCTGATCCCCGTGATCGGCAAGACCGTAGGAGATGAGGCGGAATTCGGCGGTCTCCTGGGCTCCGCACCGATCATGCCGGTTAGTAAAGCGGACTGCGCGGACTTTATCGCAAGGAAAGGCCGGATCCCCCGCCCGGTACATGGATTTAAGAATTAGACATGAGGAAAACTTCCGGACATCGTGTGGGTCGCAAGGACAAGATACGCTCCTGGCTATTCCTGACGCCAAGTCTTCTCGGCGTCATGGCTTTTTTTATTGCACCTTTTTTTGTCGTCATCTACTATTCGGTGGTCAACAATCCGGTGCAGCACGAGTTTGTCGGCTTCTCCAACTATGTACGTGTCGCATCCAACGAGGCGCATCAGCTGGCTGCCTTTAATACGATCCGTTTCTCCGTGACTGCAGTTCCCCTGGCGGTGCTGTTATCACTTGTGATCGCGGTCATCATGGAAGCAAAACTCCCGTACCGCAGCTTTTTCCGTTCCTGCCTGTTAAGCCCGCTCATGGTACCGGTGGCATCGATCGTCCTGATCTGGCAGGTGCTGTTTCACTATAACGGACTGGTCAACGAATCCCTCGAGGTCCTGTTCCATATGTCCAAGATCGACTGGCTCAAGAGTTCCCACGGACAGATCGTGATCGTGTTGTTGTTTCTGTGGAAAAATCTGGGATACAACATGATCCTCTTCATGGCGGCCCTCTCCAGCGTCCCGGCGGATCTCATCGAGGTGGCGCGCATCGAAGGAGCGGGAAAGGGAAAGATCTTTTTCTCCATCAAGCTTCGCTATATCTCCGCGACGATTCTCTTCGTCACCGTGATGAGCATCTTAAATTCCTTTAAGGTATTTCGTGAGACCTACCTGATGACGGGGGAATATCCCTATGATTCCCTGTATCTGCTGCAGCATTTTATGAATAATACCTTTGTGTCACTGGATTATCAGAAGCTGTCCGCCGCAGCGGTGATGATGTTCTTAGTCATCATGGTGTTAGTGGGGATCATGTTTGTGACAGAGGACCGGTTTGACCGGGATATGGAAGAATGAGCGTGCGGACCTTTGAAGATGAGAAGAGATCCGCCAGGAAACGGATCCTGCTGGGCAGGCGGTTCATGACCTTCTTCATGACCATGATCCTGCTTCTTTTCTCCTTCCTGTTCCTGATGCCGGTGATCTTTACCTTCACGAACTCCTTTATGTCGGCATCGGAGATCAGTGCCAATTACGGGGCGGTCTTTGCAACGACACAGACGGGCGGCAAGGTCTTCGTTTCCCGCACGGTGAATCTCAAGTTTATCCCGGATCTGGTCACCGGCGCGCAGTATATGACGGTACTCTTAAGGAGCCCCTCTTATCTGCTGAAATTCTGGAACTCGGTGATCTATGTGGTCCCGATCGTCGTCCTGCAGCTGTTCGTTGCTCTGCTTGCGGCTTACGGCTTCTCCAGAGAACGGTCCTTTGTCAAAGAGATGATCTTTTTCATCTATATCATCCTGATGCTGATGCCGTATCAGGTAACGCTCGTGCCCAATTTCCTCGTAAGCCAGACACTGCATATCGTGAATACGCGCTGGGCGATCTGGCTGCCGGGGATCTTTTCCCCCTTCGCGGTCTTTCTGCTGACCAAATTCATGCGCAGGATCCCGTTGGGGGTTCTGGAAGCCGCCAAGATCGACGGAGCGGGAGAGTGGCAGATCTTCTCCCAGATCGCCATGCCGCTCTGTAAAGGAGCGATCGCATCCGTGGCGATCTTAATCTTTATCGATTACTGGAATATGGTGGAACAGCCGCTGGTGCTCTTAGATGATGAGGATATGCACCCGCTGTCCGTCTTTTTATCCAAGATCAATTCCGGTGAGATCTCACTCGCTTTTGCTGTGGCGGTGATCTACATGGTGCTGCCGTTATTGTTGTTTCTGTACGGGGAGGATTACCTCGTGGAGGGTATTACCTATCAGGGAGGCGTAAAGGGATGAAGGAAGAGGAGAGGATCCTTACGGAGGAAGTTAATGAGCGCGGCAGGCAGAGCGCCGCGCAGAAAGCGGCCAGGAGGAAGGACCGGATCAAGAATGCGATCATTCTGTTTCTGGTGGTCCTGCTCATTCTGACCTTTTTTTCCAACACCTGGATGAACCGGACGCTGCCGCAGGTGGCGACCGCTTATGTGCAGCAGGCGAGCATCTCGCCGAAGATCCGCGGCACCGGTACCGTGGAAGCCGATCATCCTTACAAGGTCGTGGTCAAACAGTCCCGTAAGATCTCCTCGGTCAATGTGCGCGTGGGGGATGAGATCCATACGGGAGATGTGATCCTGGAGCTGGAAGATATCGAATCGGAGGAGCTGACTGCCGCGCAGAAGGCGCTCTCCGAGCTGGAGGTCGCCTATGAGACTTCCCTTTTCTCCGGTGATGTGCCCGACAATGTGATCACGGATGTCCGCAACGATGTGGTCTCCTCGCAGGATGAATACCAGCAGCAGTTGAAGTCCATGAACGCGAAATATGAAGCGGCTGTGGCAGCCAAGAAGGCAGCGGAGGATCAGATGGCGCAGCTCGAAGCGCAGTGGAAGAAGGATTCCGGGGAGACCACCTATAATTCTCTGACGCCGGAGTATACTTCGGCACTTGCCACCTACGAGATCGCGAGACTGAATGAACAGCTGGCACTCACGGACGATGCGGATGCCAAGGAGGACATCCAGCGTCAGATCAACAACTTCCAGGCGCAGATCGATCACGGAACGGTAGACAAGAAGCAGTTAGATACCTACAATTCTCAGATGCAGCTGGGGTATGAGTATCACAAGCTCCTGATCCAGCAGGTGATCGATGATGCGAAGGAAGATCTCGAGAAGGTGACTGAGGACAAGACAAAGCTTACGACGGCCATCAAGACCGAGATCAATCTCACGGAGCAGAAGCTTCAGATCCAGCACGCGAGAGAAAAGGTCGAAAAACTCATCGCCGAAAGTGTCGGTACCACCGTGGATTCGCCGGTGGAAGGGATCGTCACCAGCGTCGGATATACAGCCGGGGAGACCACCAATGCGGATACCCCCGCTGCGGTGATCCAGGTGGCCGGCAAAGACATGATCATGAGCTTCTCCGTGACCAATGCGCAGGCGAGAAAGGTGCATATCGGCGATGCCGCGGAACCGCAGAATGCCTGGTATTACTCGGAGTTCTCCGCAACACTCTCCGCGATCAAGAATGACCCCAACGATCCCTCCGGCAAGAAACTGCTGGAATTCAAGATCGCCAGTCCCGAGGTGCAGGCGGGACAGCAGGTGAGCATCCAGATCGGACAGGCTTCCGCAAGCTATGATCTGACGGTTCCCAACAGCGCGATCCGACAGGATAACAACGGCAAATACGTGCTGATCGTTCAGTCCAAATCCAGTCCTCTGGGGAACCGTTATGTGGCGAGCCGTGTCGATGTGGAGGTGCAGGAGTCTGATGACACCAATACCGCGATCACTGCCGCATTGCAGGGATATGAATACGTGATCACCACATCCTCCGAACCGATCAAACCCGGTCAGTTCGTCAGACTGGCGGAAACGGATCTCTGATGCAGTTTTTCCGTAAAAACCGGGAAGCGATCACAGATTGGCTTCGCAGGCATTTTACCCCGCGGATCCTTCTGCTGTTAGCGGTTTCTCTGTTGCTCTTCCTCGCGGCCGGGATCCTGTATCTGATCCGTATCCGTACGGTTTCGGGATTGTATGATCAGCAGGCGGCAAAGACGTGGTCCGAGAACGGGGAGGGGGTGAGCCAGATCTCCGTCTTCTGGCCCAACGGCAAACAGGCGGATGCCTTTGCGGCGAAAGAGCTGGAATACAAGATCAAGCAGGAGCTCATCAAGGAATCGATCACCGACGGACAGCCGGAAAGCGGACCGGTCTTTGTGACCTGCATGAGCGCCCGGGGAGAAGTGGAACTGACGCGGGACAACACCAAAGTAAACGCGCATGCCATCGGTACGTACGGGGATTTTTTCCGATTTCATCCGGTGACGCTTCTGTCCGGTTCTCTCTATCCCGATGATCTGCTCGTACCGGACCACGTCCTCCTGGATGAAAATCTCGCCTGGCAGCTTTTCGGCGGTTATGACATCGAAGGACAGATCATCACCATCGGAGGGGTGAGCCACACCGTCGCCGGTGTCTTTCGGGTGGAGAAGAGCGGACAGATCGAAAAGAAGGCCGGCATTCCCGACAATCTCTGTTTCCTCTCGCTGGAGTCTCTCTGTCAGCTCGGCAAGGTGGACGGACAGACGTCGGCCAATGACAACGGAAAGGATGCGGCCGCGGTGGGTACGGCGAAGATCTACGGCGTCAACGCCTGGGAAATCGTGATGCCGGATCCGGTGAAGAACTTTGCCATCAATCTGATCAAGGAACAGGTTCGGGCCGACAAGGAAGAGATCCGCGTTGTGGAGAACAGTGCGCGTTTCCTGCCGGAAGCCCTGCGAAAGAATCTTGGCGGCGGTTATACGCGCGGAATGCAGGTTCAGCCCTATGTCTTTCCCTATTGGGAGAATATCGCCATCGGATACGGCAATGTCATGGCGATCCTCTGGCTTTTCCAGGTGATCCTGACGATCGCGGCATCCGGTATCCCCCTGGTCCTCCTGGTACGCTCCTTCCGCCGTCGGACCTGGACTCTGGGCGGGATTCTCAAGGATCTGTCCGACCGGAAATACGATCTTGAGTCCCGCATGAAATACGGAAAGAAGAAGTGGGAAAATTTTTAGGTTTCCGGTCTTGAATTTTATGATGATACTGGTATTTACGGATTGTCTGTGATATTATATCTCTTTGTGCAGCCATCAACCCCTGCGCGTCCGAGAGGACGTGCATCCAGATTGACAAGGAGCGGCGGATCGAATGAGCAAGGAACTCATCACTCTTTCCCATATCTCCAAATCCTTTGACGGACAGCTGATCCTGGATGACCTGAATCTGGTGATCCACGAGAATGAGTTTGTGACGCTGTTAGGTCCCTCGGGATGCGGTAAGACAACGACCCTGCGCATTATCGGCGGATTTGAGACGCCTGATCAGGGCAAGGTCATCTTTGACGGCATGGATATCACGGCACTTGCCCCGAATAAACGGCAGTTGAATACCGTGTTCCAGAAATATGCGCTGTTCACCCACATGGATATCGCGGATAATATCGCATTCGGTCTGCGCATTAAGAACAAATCGGATCAGTACATCAAAGACAAGATCAGCTATGCGTTAAAGCTTGTGAACCTGGAAGGGTACGAGCACCGGATGCCTGACAGCCTCTCCGGCGGTCAGCAGCAGCGGATCGCCATCGCACGCGCGATCGTCAATGAGCCCAAGGTGCTTCTGCTGGATGAGCCGTTGGGAGCGCTGGATCTGAAGCTCCGCCAGGACATGCAGTACGAGCTGATCCGTTTAAAGAGAGAGCTGGGGATCACCTTTATCTATGTCACCCATGATCAGGAGGAAGCACTGACGATGTCCGATCACATCGTCGTCATGAATCAGGGGTACATTCAGCAGGAGGGATCTCCGGAGGATATCTACAACGAGCCGGAGAACGCGTTTGTGGCAGACTTTATCGGAGACTCCAACATCATCTCCGCCACCATGGTCAAGGATGAGCTGGTGCGGATCCTCGGAACCGAGTTCCCGTGCGTGGATAAGGGCTTTGGAGAAGAAAAACCGGTCGACGTCGTCATCCGTCCGGAGGATGTGGAACTGGTGCCGAGAGGTCAGGGGAGGATCTCCGGTGTGGTCTCCCATATCATCTTCAAGGGAGTTCATTACGAGATGGAGGTGCAGGCCGGCGGTTTTGAGTGGCTGGTCCATTCCACCAAGGAGTCACCGGTCGGGACCGAGGTGGACATCCGTGTGGATCCCTTTAATATCCAGGTCATGAATAAGCCTGCCTCCGAAGACGAGCAGGCGCTCGGTGTCGAAGATGTTTAGGGACAGACGCAAGGCGGGTGCGGTCGCCTCCCCCTATTTTGCCTGGGCACTGATCTTTATCCTGGTGCCGCTTGCCATGATCCTGTGGTACGGCCTGACGGATGATTCAGGTGCCTTTACGCTGGTTCATATCGCCGCGATCGCACAGCCGGAGCACATGAAAGCATTACTCCTGGCACTGGAGCTTGCGATCATCAGTACGGTGATCTGCTTCCTCTTAGCCTATCCGCTGGGTATGATCCTGGCCAAGAACAAGATGAGCAGTGCCGGGATCATCACGACGATCTTCATCCTGCCCATGTGGATGAACTTTCTGCTGCGCACCTTCTCCTGGATGACGCTTTTGGAGAATCACGGCGTGATCAACGGTGTTCTGGAATTCCTGCATCTGCCGACGATCCATGTGATCAACACGCCGGGTGCGATCGTCATCGGTATGGTATACAATTTCCTGCCCTTTATGATCATGCCGATCTACAATTCTCTCGCCAAGATCGATGAGAATGTCATCAATGCGGCGAGAGATCTGGGGGCCAATTCCGTCCAGACGTTCCTCAGGGTGACGCTACCGCTCACGGTGCCCGGGATCATCTCCGGCGTCACCATGGTGTTCATCCCCGCGCTTACCACCTTTGCGATCTCGACCATGCTGGGCGGATCCAAGATCCTGCTCATCGGCAATGTCATTGAGCAGGAGTTCACACTGACCTATGACTGGCATCTCGGCAGCGGACTGTCCATTGTCCTCATGATCTTTATCGTAGTCAATATGATCGTATCCGCGATCTCGGAGAAGAAGGATGAATAATAAGATCAGGCCGGCAGAAAAGATCTATATGGCGATCATCTTTCTCTTTATGTATGCACCGATCGTCACGCTGATCGTTCTGTCCTTCAACAAGAGCAAATCCCGTGCCAAGTGGGGCGGTTTTACGTTCCAGTGGTATTTAAACCTCGTTCATGATTCCGAGGTCTTAAATGCCATGGCCAACACGCTGATCATCGCTCTGATCGCGACCATCGTGTCCACCCTCATCGGTACCGCGGCGAGTGTGGCACTGACCGGCATGAAGAGACGCACGAGATCCCTGATCATGGGAGTCACCAATATCCCGATGATCAACGCGGATATCGTGACCGGTATCTCTTTGATGCTGCTCTTTAAGATCCTGCATTTTGACGCAGGCTTTGTGACGGTATTGATCGCACACATCACCTTCAATATCCCGTATGTCATGCTGTCAGTCCTGCCGCGGATGAAGACCATCTCGCCGGCGGTTTACGAGGCGGCCCTTGATCTGGGAGCCGAACCGTTCTTTGCCTTCCGCAAGACGATCCTGCCCGATCTGACGCCGGCCATCATCTCCGGCGCCCTGATGGCCTTTACGATGTCCATCGATGACTTCATCATCACCTACTTTACCAAGGGATCCGGCTTTGACACGCTCTCCACCAAGATCTACAGCGAGGTCAAGCGAGGGATCCGGCCGGAGATCTACGCGCTCTCCGCGATCATCTTTGTCGTGGTGCTGGTCCTTTTACTGCTCTCGGACCGGATGAAGGTGAGGGGCAGTAAGATCGCCGATCGCGCCCGGAATGCCGGGAATGTAAAGCTTAAAAGGATCGGGATCGCCGTGGCGATCTCTGCGGCAAGCATCGCCATCATCCTGATGGCACTTGCCTTCGGCGGTGTCTTTACGAAGAAGAGCACACAGGTCTTCGTCTATAACGCCGGTGAATATATCGATCCGGAGGTCATTGAGCTCTTCCAGGAGGAGACCGGGATCGAGGTGGTCTACGATGAATTTGAATCCAATGAGATCATGTATGCCAAGGTCGCGGCGGACGGTGCGGCCTATGATATCCTGTGTCCCTCCGATTACATGATCGCCAAGCTCATTGACAATGATATGCTGATGAAGCTTGACTGGTCAGCGATCCCGAATGCGAAGAAATATATCGGTGAGCAGTACTATCAGTCGGCGACCGCTTTTGATCCGGCAAATGAATATGCGGTTCCTTATTGCTGGGGGACGGTCGGTATCCTGTACAACAAGGAGATGGTACAGGAACCCGTCACCAGCTGGAATGTCCTCTGGGATCCGAAGTATCGCGGCGAGATCCTGATGCAGGATTCGATCCGTGATGCCTTCATGGTCGCTCTGGCCAGAAGAGGATACTCCATTAATTCGACCGATCCCGCCGAGATCGATACGGCGACGCAGGACCTCATCGAACAGGCTCCTCTGGTGCAAGCCTATGTCATCGATCAGGTCCGTGATAAGATGATCGGGGATGAGGCTGCTCTGGGCGTCATCTATTCCGGTGAGGCGATCTACACGAAGCGCGAAAATGAGAATCTGGAATATGTGATCCCGGACGAGGGCTCCAATGTCTGGATCGACGGCTGGTGTGTCACCAGAGAGGCCAGAAATGCGGACAATGCGCTCAAGTGGATCGATTTCCTCTGCCGTCCGGAGATCGCGCTGATGAACTTTGAATACATCACGTATTCCACCCCGAACATCGCCGCCCAGGAGATGATCGAGGATGAGGATATCCGCAATTCCAAGGTGGCCTTCCCGGACGACGAGACTCTTTCGCGCTGTGACACCTATATCTCGCTGGGAGAGGAAGGTGACCGCCTCTACAATGAAGCATGGAAAAAGGTTAAGAGTGCCAACTGACCTGTTAACAGAAGCATAAGCATAAGGAGGATAAGGACATGGAGATTTTAATCGGGATTCTGATCGTGGTCATCGTGATCCTGGCGATCATGCTGGTCTTGTTCATCATCGCAGGGATCTCCAACAGGAAGCACGACGGTATGTGTCAGGAGGGCGATATCGTCTGGAAGGCGAGAAAGCGCACGTTTCTTGGCTTCCCGCTGAGCTTTACGGTGTATTCTCTGTCCGAGGAAAGACTTTTCGTCAAGACCGGCCTGCTCACCACGGTGGAAAATGAAGTGCGGCTGTACCGTGTTCTGGATGTTCAGCTCAAGCAGACGCTCGGGCAGAAGATCCAGGGACTGGGGACGATCTTTGTGCGTTCCTCCGATAAGTCTCTGAAGAGTTTTCATATCATGAATATCCCGAACTCGCGTAATGTCAAGGAGATGATCTCCGAGTATGTCGAGAAGCAGCGCAGGGCGAACCGTGTGTCGAACCGCGAACTGATGAGTGATTTTGACGATGACCAGGATGATGGCATCGACGACGGAGAGGTTGGCTGAATTATACTATATTATTTGAGATGGAGTGACACTGCCTTATCTGCGGGGACGCCTCGCGGCTCTGGTTACGACGTAGCGGTTCTAATGCCCTAAAGAACAGGGCATAAGAACCGACGTCTCCACAAGCCCCGCGCATAAGGCAGTGTCACTCCATCAGCTACATGATGGGATAATTCATTTCCTCCAATAGTAGTTGCTGATACATGGCATGATTTCTCCGTCAACTGCAAAATAGGATATATCAATGAAAAAAAACAAGCCTGAACA
>JAFPTK010000059.1 GCA_017400305.1 Lachnospiraceae bacterium
GAGCATTCTCTGATCCGCGTCGACCCGGTAGATCTCCTGCCGGAACAGGACCTCATCCGGATCGCATCCGTCAAAGATCATCTTACCGACTCTGTCAAGAACGTCAAGGGTCCGGATCTCATACGGCTGCAGCTCCACGTAAAATTTCGGCACTTCGCTGAAGCTTTCCCGGATCTCATGAAGCCCCTCCTCCTGGAGCTTCAGCCACTTTTCGAAATACCCTTCCATGGCTCTGTCCGGGTAGATGTGATTCACGATGATCGCATCGACATGGTAACGGTACAGATACAGACAGGTAAAATTCCTCTTCGCTTCGCTGATGACGATCTTCTCCGGTGTCGTCACGACACGGAGACTTACGACATTCCCGTCAAGCATCAGATCCTGCAGACGCCGCATCTTATCCATCAGACGCTCAATGTCGTCGAATACATTCTCATCCGGCATCGGGATCTTTGTGATCGTCTCCACCGCCGGCCCGACCATCTTCACCCCGGCCTTCTTGACCGGCAGCACCTTTTCGATCAGATTGGAAAAACGCTCCGGGTATTTTAAGAGCGCCAGGGTCTCGCCCGTCGGCGCGCAATCTACAATGATGGTATCATAAGCACCGCTCTCACAGAGTTCCAGGATCTTAAACATCGAGAACAGTTCCTCCAGCCCCGGGAACACCAGCAGCTCTTCCACCTCGATCCCGCTCCCGCCCTTTAAAGTGAGCAGTCTCTTAAAGTACTCCTTCAGCCTTCCCCAACTCTTTTCGCTCTCGGCGACCGCATCCACTTCCAGCGCGGACAGGTGATCCGTGATCCGTGTCGGTTCACAGCCGATGTGCCGGTCAAAGGCATCGCCCAGACTGTGTGCCTGATCCGTGCTCATGATCATCACGTTTTTCCCCGCTGCCGCGATCCGGCACGCCGTGGCCGCTGCCATACTGGTCTTCCCGACACCGCCTTTTCCTGTATAAATGATCACTCTCATCGTTATCCTCCGTATCCCGTTCCCTCATGCCCGATAAAGTCGGTTCCGATCTTTCCGCAACAGCGTCATTCGATCGTCACCTTTTTCACCTTTGTCTCCGTTCCGTCTGCGGTCCGGTCGGATCCCGTCTGCGCTTCCCCGCCCGGTGTCATGACCTTTGCCGCGGTCTCCCGGCACTCTGTGAAAGCGCCTGCGAGAAGCTCTGCCGCCATCGCCTTTATCTCCCGTTCGATCACATCCAGATGCCCGTCCATCCCCTCGGGAAGAAGGGCCCGGATCGCCTGTCTCTGGTAACCCGCCGCCTTCTTTAACCGATCGATCCTGCTCTTATTCATCATCCTGATCCCCTCCCTTCCCAAAGCGGATGTTTAAGACTCCATCCTCGAATTTCGCTCCCGACACCGCATAATCCCTCAGGATATTCGGCAGCGGGATATTCCGTTTGACGTTCCCGGTCCTGATCACGACATCCGTGGCCCCCTGATACAGATCGATATCATTTTTGTCCGCCCCGGGGATCCTGACCTTAAGAAGATATCCTTCCTCCGTCTGTTCAAAGTGTTCCCGCTCCCGGATGACCCCGGTCTCAAAGACATCCTCCCCCGTCAGCACATCCCGGACGATCCTCTCGATATTCTCCGTTCCCCTGAGTTCCTCCTCATACCACGGGATCTGCCGGATCGGCAGTGCCGCAAAGGTTTCCTTAAGCTCCGTGATATATTTCTGCTGAATGGTGAGCCACTCATCAAAAAAGTGATTGTTGATATCGCGCGGCAGGATCCGATTGATATAGAGTCCGTCTACATTGAAATCATACAGATTCATATACATGTAATTGCGCTTCGTCTCTTCCACGACCATCTTCTCCGGTGTCGTCACGATCCGGATGCTCGTGATCTCCCTGTTCTTCAGAAGCTCCTCCAATTCCATCAGCTTGAGGAACATCTTTTCGATATCATTCATCGCATGCCTGTCCGGCATCTCGATCTGAAAAATCTGCTTCGAGACCGGCGACAGGATCCTGACCCCCACCTTGCCGATCGGGAAGAGTTTCTCCATATACCAGGACAAAAGCTCCGGGAATTTGAGCAGCGAGAGGGTCTCCCCCGTCGGCGCACAGTCTACGATGATCCTGTCATACACCCGGCTGTTGTGGAGTTGGGCGATCTTCAGAAGGGAAAAGAGTTCCTCCATCCCCGGCAGCATTCCCAGGTCCTCGAGACCGAACACGTCCTTCTGAGACACCAGACCTGTCAGATATTTCATGATATCCGCAAAATCCTCCTCCATGACGGTCTGCGGATCGATCTCGTAGAGATCCAGATCCTGACTGATATTTTTGATCTCCCTTCCCAGCGACACCTCGAAGATATCCCCGAGGTTGTGTGCCATATCCGTGCTCACAAGCAGTGTGCTCTTTCCCTGCGAAGCGCTCTTTAAAGCGTGCGCCGCCGCCACACTGCTCTTTCCCACACCGCCCTTTCCGGTAAAGATGATGATCCTGTGATCCATTTTTCTCCTCCGTCCGATCCTTCCGTGCCTGAATAGTTCCGTCTTCGAAGTATTTATGTTTTTTTCAGGCAGCTTTCGCTGCCCTTATCTTTGCGGTTTCTCTTGCTGCCTGTTCCTTTGCTGCCCGTCTCTTTGCCGCTGTTCTCTGCTTTTCCGGGTCCCCGGGACTGCAGGAGAGCCCGTCCGCGTCACTCGATGGTGATCCTTCTCACCTTTTTCCCCGTCTCTTCCTTTTTCTTCTCCTGCTTTAACACGTCCCTGGCCTTGTCCATCATACTCTCCAAGAGCCGCATCTCTTCCGGTGTGAGGACCCGCAGGATCCCGGAAGCATAATGCATCAGCTCCCCGATCAGTCTCTGAAACTGCGCCAGTCCTTTTGCGGAAAACCGGATGAGCACGATCCGCTTGTCCTGTTCGCTCCGAGTCCGTTCGATCAGGCCGCTCTTCTCCATCCTGCCGACAATCCCTGTCGCCGTATTCAGGGGAACATGGATATATTCCGCGATCTCCGACATGTTCACTTCCTTTTTCCGGTACAGGAGCCAGAAGATCAGGACCTCATTCTTCGAGCAGTTTAAGAAGATGTTCCCCCACAGATCGGAGGAAAGAAGATCCTTGATCTCATCGATATAGTCGGTCAGCTTCTGTAAGCCTTCCTCCGCGGCAAACTGCTCTTTCCCTGTCATCTCTCACTCCGCTGTTTCAAAAAATACTTCGGTGCTCGAATTAATATAATTCTAGCGCCGAAGTATTTCCTTGTCAATACTAATTTTGTAAAAAGAAAGGTTGCAGAACCCGCCCTCCTGCCGGTTTGCGGGAAAGGATCTGAAATCTCCTTCAGGATCACTTCCAGGAGAAGGTGATCAGGCCGTAGACATACAATCCCAGCACACAGAGCGGGACAAAGTACTGAAAGACCGGCCGCATCCAGGGCTTGATCTTCAGTCCCTTGCCGGTATTGGCCTCCTCGACAAACGCATCCCACCCCCAGCCGAACTTTGTGCAGCAGAAAAGACTGAAGAGAATCGCACCGATGGGAAGCAGATTCGTGCTGACGATGAAATCCCAGAAATCCAGCCACGCCGTGCCCTCGGCAAACGGCTGAAAATGCAGCACACTGTACCCCAGCGCGGTGGTCGAGGAGAGCAGCGCGATGCCGATCCCGCAGAACAGACAGCCCTTCGGACGTTCCCAACCGGTCATCTCGCGGACACAGGCCAATATATTCTCAAAGACCGCCAGTTCCGTGGAAAGAGCCGCAAAGACCATGAACAGGAAGAACAGGCTGCCCCAGAGGCGTCCGCCGCTCATGTTGTTGAATACGGTCGCCATGGTGTCGAAGAGAAGGGACGGTCCGGCATTGACCTCGATGCCATAGGTGAAGCAGGCCGGGAAGATGATCAGTCCCGCCATGATGGCGACCAGTGTATCGAGCAGGATCACATGAACGGACTCTCCGGGGAGAGAACGCTCCTTGCCGATGTAGCTGCCGAAGATCGACATGCAGCCGATCCCGATGCTCAGGGTAAAAAATGCCTGATTCATCGCTCCCACGATCACAGACCCGTTGATCCTGGAGAAATCCGGCACCAGATAGAACCGGATGCCCTTTGCCGCCCCGGAGAGGGCAAAGCTGTGGATCGCAAGCACGATCATCAGCAGGAGCAGGCCCACCATCAGGTATTTGGTCACCCGCTCCAGCCCGTTCTGCAGGTTAAAGCAGAGAACTCCGAAGCCGATGGCAACAGCGATGAACAGGTAGGTGAGATTGACCCCGGGATCGGTGATCATCTGCACAAAGCCGAGATCTGCGGACTGCCCGGTCAGGAACATCAGGAAATAGTAGATCATCCATCCGGTGACGACCGTGTAGAAGGACATCAGCGCGATATTGCCCGCCAGCGCGAAATAGCCGTGGATGTGCCATTTCTGTCCGGGTTTCTGCAGCTTCTGATACATCCGCACCGGACTTGCCTGTGATGCACGGCCCATGGCAAATTCCATCGTGAGGGTCGGAAATCCCAACAGCAGGAGACAGAGCACATAGATCAGCACGAAGCCGCCGCCCCCGTACTGTCCCGTCATCCACGGGAATTTCCACACATTGCCGCAGCCGATCGCGCAGCCGGCGCTCAGCATGATGAAGCCCAGACGGCTCCCCAATCGCTCTCTGTTTTCCATAGCTTCCTCCTCCTCTGCTTATCGTCTTTTTCGAAACAGGACAGTCATCACAGACCACGGGTAATCTTATCGCAGGCAGCCTGTGGTTTCAAGCCCCGGGATGCGGTTCGGTCCCTCTCACGGACGCGGCCAGGATCGCCATCACCTTGTCGTAATTCTCCGGGCGATGAGGAAAATCGCAGTCGATACAGCTTTTGATCTTCCTTCCGTCCTTTTCCTTCATCCGGTAATTCCCGGGACAGGATAGGTGATAGAGCGGGCAATAGCAGAAAAGACAGTTGAGATCCGTATCACAGGTATGACACGGATAATACTCGCACTTCTTATTCGCAAAGAAATGACTCGAATCATCCATGGCGGTACTCCTTCATCCTTTCAATATAGCTGTCGATCGCCGCAGGGGCAGATCCGTAGTAGAAATGGGGGAATCCCCACAGTCCGTTGTGTTCCGACACCATACAATTCCACGAGACATCCCGATAGGGTTTGCGCGCTGTAAACGCGGATCCGTTACAGGTACTGTCATAATAGTGAAACTCGTGTCCCCGCATACCGACGAATTCCCGGTACGGTCCCTCACGGTCAGCAGTCCCGGCAAGCTCCATATATCCGAATCTGACAGGATGCCCGGTGTAGAAACACTCCCCGTCCACCACACCGGCCATCTCATATCGATCTCCTTTTTCATCTGTGATCGCCCGGTGGAGGACCATGAAACCGCCACATTCTGCAAGGCTTGGCATCCCGCCGCGCAGTTTCTTCCGAAGGTCCGAGAGCATGGACGGATTGTTGCTCAGTTCCTTCAGGAAGAGCTCCGGATAGCCTCCGCCGAGGAGGATCCCCGAAGCTTCCGCGGGAATCTCCTTATCGGCTAACGGTGAAAAGAAGCGGATCTTCACTCCCTTCCTCTCGAACAGTCGGAGATTATCCCGGTAATAAAAGCAGAATGCCGGATCCCGGGCCACCGCAAGCGTGAGCGTCTCTCCGTCGGAAAGGACAGGAGGTACGTCCGTATCCCCCCATTGATCCGCAAGGTCAGGAGCTTCCTCCATCAAGCCAAGGAGTTCTTCCAGATCCACATGTTCCCGCAGGGCATCGCGGACCACCGCGATTTGCTCCTTTAGATCCCCCAGCTCCTCTGGTAGGATCAGACCGAGATGCCGGCTCCCGATGCGTACCTCACGGCATTTGGGCACATATCCGAGAAGCCTTGCGCGATAGCCCGACCGTGCCAGTTCCTCCTCCAGTACCGGTCGTAAGGAAGTATAATAGGCTCCCCCGATCCGATTGAGGATCAGGCCCCTGATCAACCCCTCCCCGTCGTCTGACAGGATCCCTTTGA
>JAFPTK010000060.1 GCA_017400305.1 Lachnospiraceae bacterium
GCGGAGGTCGGTGCGGCCGGATACCGAGAACAGCACTCCCAGCTCGCCGGGCTTCTTGATCAGCATCGGATCCGCCGCCCGGTAATCTACCCCCTCCTTGAATCCGTAGGTGATCACATCGCAGGTGTGTCCCTCCAGGATCTTCTCGCAGTGCTCATCGTCCGCGTTGACGATCCCCGTCCTGCACTGCTTAAACAGCAGGGACTTGCAATGCAGATAATCATCGAAATCCTCGTGCTCGTTCGGCCCGATATGATCCTCATCCAGATTGGTGAAGACACCGACATCAAAGATGAAACCGTCCGTCCGGTGGAGCTTTAAGGCCTGTGAGGAGACCTCCATCACGACCGCCGTACAGTCCGCCTCCACCATCTTCTTAAGGGTTTCCTGCAGGACGATGGATTCCGGCGTCGTGTTGCCGGACGGGATATGCTTATCGCCGATGACGGTCTCGATGGTGCCGATGAGTCCGGTCTTGTAACCGGCATTCTCCAACATCTGTTTGATCAGATAGGTGGTGGTCGTCTTGCCCTTGGTCCCTGTGAGACCGATGGTGCGGAGCTTCTCTGCCGGATGTCCGTAAAAGGCGGCCGCCATGTACGCCATCGCAATACGGGTATCCTTCACCCGTGCCACGGGGATCTCGCACCCCTCCGGCAAAACGATCTCCCGCTCCGCCACGATCGCAACGATCCCTTTGGATACCGCCTCCGCAGCCATGTCATGGGAATCGAAATTGGCTCCCCTGATACAAATGAACACACTGCCCTCTCCGAGCTTTCTGGTGTCATTGGACAGAGCCGCCACCTCGATGTCCCCGGCAAGCAGGATCCGATCCGTATTGCCGGCGGTCAGCCGGTATTCCACATGCTCCAGGATCTCACTGAGTCTCATAGGGTCCCTCCTGTCTACATGAAGTCTTTCATACGAAACTGCAGGCTCTCCGCTCCGCGGAAGCTGTTGATCTGCACATGATACGCCATATGCATGGTATAACGGCCCCTGGGGCGATAGCTGTCATAGATATCATTGATGCCCTCCGCGCCGTAACGCTCACGGAGGAAATCGTGAAAACGCTCCAGCCCGTCAAAATAGATCATATCATATTTTCGACCGCTTTCGTCAGCGATCACGTATTTTCCGAAATTGTGATTCTTCCCGATGATCTTGCCGCTTACGATCGTCACATTCCTCGCCGCAAAGAGCGGCTCCGGATTCCCTTTGCCGAAGGGCTCGAGGACAGAGAACTGCCGCACCAGATCAAGGGATGCATAGGAAAGCGGCATCTCCATATCGATGTGGAGTACCTGCTCCGCATCCTCCGGCGACAGCGGACAGGAGGCGTTCAAACCCTTCCGCAGCGGTTCGATGTTACCCTTATCCAGCGTCAGACCGGCCGCCTGCTCATGCCCTCCGAAACGCAGGAACAGGTCCTCATACTCCGACAGGCCGCGGTACAGATCATATCCGGGCACCGACCGTCCGCTTCCCTTGGCGACTCCCGCTTCCGCTGCGTCCGTCAGAATGATCGCCGGCTTCCCATACCGCTCCCTGACCTTTCCGGCCACGATCCCGGCGATCGACTCATGGCAGTCCGGCAGATAGATCACGATCACGGGATCCCGGTCATACCCCTCCGCGTCATAGATCTCACAGGCTCTGGTGACCGCGGTCGCCGTCAGTGCCTTGCGCTCCTCATTCAGCGCGATCAGATCACCGGCCAGCACCGATGCGCTCTGCCGGTCGTCCGCTGTCAGGAGATCCATGGCGCGGTGCGCGCTGTCCAGTCTCCCGGTGGCGTTGAGGCAGGGGCCCAGGGTGAATCCGAAATCCATCGCCCGGATCTCAGCCGGCTCCAGACCGCAGGCACGGATCAGCTCCGTGAGGCCGAGATTGTCCGAATAACTCAGATTCTTTAACCCTTCCTTCATGATGATCCGGTTCTCATCGACGAGCGGCATCACATCGCAGTTGGTCGCGAATGCCGCAAAGACGAGGAGCTCCCGGAACAGCTCCGATGCCCCCGCCGGTTCCCCGCTCTCAAAGAGGACCTGCAGAAATTTGTAGGCGACCACGGCGCCGCAGATCCTGCGGAAGGGATAGGTCTCATCCTCCCTTGCCGGGTCGATTAACGCATCCGCACCGGGAAGAATATCCTTTCCGTCGGGATCCTTCTTGGGTTCATGGTGATCCGTTACGACCACCCGCATCCCCAGCTCCTTCGCCTTCTCGATCTCATCGATGGCGCGGATCCCGTTGTCGCAGGTCAAGATCATCCGAACGCCGTCATCATAAGCCCGTCTGACCAGGGTCTCATTCATCCCGTAGCCGTCCCGGATCCGGTCCGGCAGGACATAATCCAGATCCCCCGCACCGATGGCGCGAAGTCCCCGATAGAGGATCAGGGTGGCGCAGATCCCGTCCACATCATAGTCTCCGATGATGCGGATCCGCTCTCCCTTCGATACGCTCTCCCGGATCAGAGCGGCAGCTTCCTCCATTCCCTTCATCGTATGCGGGTCATGGAGCGCACGCAGGTCCCCGTAGAGCCAGTCGCGGATCGCTTCGTCCCCGACCACATCCCGGTTGCGCAGAAGTCTCGCCGTCACCTGATCGATGCCGTACTTCTCCGCGATCTCCTTAAATTCCGCTCGCTTTGCCGCGATCATCCATTTGGACATTCGGACATACCCTCATAATAACGATTCACAGAACCCCACCCGCATTCTCTCTTAAACGCAAGAAAGCGGATCGCGTCAGAGGAGCAACCCTCTGACGCAACCCGCAAATTGGATGATATCACCGGTCAATTACCGGCTTCCTTTTTCTCCTGTTTGTCCTTCTTCTCCGGGCCGGACTTGTCCCCGGTCAGCCGGAAATCCGTCCAGAGCGGGGAGGCGATAAAGATCGAGGAATAGGTACCCGCGATCACACCCACCATGAGCGGTATCGCAAAGAGCTTGATATCCGCCACACCGAAGATCACCAGGCACAGCACCATGAAGAAAGTCGTGATCGAGGTGAACAGGCTTCGTGCCAGCGTCTGTGCGACGGAAGTATTCACAATGCCGGGGATATCGCGGTTGCGCACCGAGGCACTCAGGTTCTCTCTGATACGGTCGAAGGTGACGATGGTGTCATTGATGGAATAACCGA
>JAFPTK010000061.1 GCA_017400305.1 Lachnospiraceae bacterium
TAACGGAAAGAATCAGGTGGTGTTCCATCACTGAGGAGAGTATCATCATAGCGAGAAAACTTGTCATTCCAGACCAGACCAGATCAGATCAGGGAGGAAACATGACCCGATTAGCCAGTATCCCGGAGAACAGGAAGCAAAAGCTGGACACCTTGTTTGATGCTTTTTCCATCATAGGCGACGACACCTATGTCTATCTGTGTGACATGAGGTACGATATCTCCCGATGGTCAAAGTCTCTGGTAGAGGCGTACGATCTGCCCGGTGAATACATGATTGCGGCGGGTGACATCTGGGAAGAGCACATCCATCCAGAGTATTTTGGCGGCGCGATCCGGAATCACAACCAGCAGAGCCAGATTGATACCCTGACCGGTCTCAGAAATCAGTATGGTTTTTTTGAGGATAACCTGCAGATCCCGAATTTTCAAAACGACACAAGGATATTTGTAGCACAGAAGGGCAATTTCTATGTGCTTAAATATCAGCGGGATGCTGGTGTCCGAGACAGAGTGGAAAATCGACATTAACAAAATATGCATTCCCGGAAAAGAAACTGTCTTCCAGTATGAGATGATCTGCTCGCAGAGCGGCAGGGATCATTGGAGATCGCTTAAAGCGAGCATCCGGTAGCGCAGCGTCGCGCCGGAGCCCGCTTTTTCTTTGAGCTTACGGCCGATGCGCTCGCTGATCGCGATGGCGTTCTGTTCGTCGGCTGCGGGCAGCAGGACGAGGAAACCGGACTCGTCGTGACGGGTGTAGATATCTCCGACACGGAGGGATTCGTGGATCGCCGCGGAGAGGTCTCCGGCAAAGGCCTCGCGTTTCTTTTCCATGCGGATGGGTTTGCCCTCGTAATCCGCGAGGGTCATGAGCATCAGGGTGACCGGCCGCTCGTCCCGGGAAAGATTCCGACGGTAGAGCTTGACGGTATCGATGAAGCTCGGATAGTTGCAGTAAAAGGCACCGTCGGTCTCGTCGGCGCTCTCCACCGCGTCGGTGTTGACCACATCCAGAAGCTCCTCGCGCAGGTCAAAGGTTCCGTTTAGTTCGGCAGTTTCGGACAATCTGGAGGCACAGGCTTCCAGACGGTCGGGGATCCGGCCCTTACCCTGGGACTGGAAATGGTGAACCGCTTTATTGTAGTGCTTCAGAGCGGATTTTGTATCGCCGATCGCGATGAGAGCGAGGATCAGGGAAGCGGAGATCTCCCCATCCTCATCCGCGGTTACCCGGAGAGCGCTTTCGTAGAGTGAGATCAGAGCGTCGCTCTGTCCCTCCTCCCCGAGGAGACCGGCGAGACTCTCGACGGCCCGGACAAAGAGGCTGCGGTACCGGTCACGCTCACGGATCAGACCGGCCGCATCGCTCACATCGGGAAGCAGATCCCCTGTGTAGAGGGTGAGGGCGGCCCGGAGCCGGATCGCCGCGTCGGGATCCTGCTGCTCCGCCGCGGCAAGGGCATTGACCGCCGCTGTGCGGAATTCCTCCGCATCCAGCAGGATGGGGCAGGGGGAATCCAGATAATACCGTTCATTCTCCTTGCGGATCGAAAGCGGGATCGGGAGATTGCTGGCCTGCAGCTGCTTCCTGGTCTGATAAACCAGATTGTTGAAGCTGTTGGATACATTGGCGAGTGCGTCGCCTGAGAACACGTTCTCGACGATCTCCTCACGCGGAGAGCCGTCGGGACCGGAGATGACGAGGAGCTGCAGGAAACGCAGGAACTTGGCACCGGCATTCTTGCCGATGAAGACACGCTTCCCGTCCATGGTGACGGTAAAGCCGCCGAGCATATTGATCTTCAGTACATTGCCCTCGTCCATACCCTGCTATTTTATCGCACATCGCCGCGATTGGCAATAATTGTAGTATAATAGTTGCAGAGTAGGAAACCGCCATATGAGCAGACTTAGTGCGCAGCACGGGAAAGGCCGCGAAGCGACCGCGTACAGATTCAGATCGATCCTCTTTGGGATGCTCTTTGCCATCCCTCTTTCGGCATGCCTGGTGCTCGGCGCACAGTTAGAGCACTCGGATCACCTCACACCGGGTCTCCCCGGGGCAGCACTTTTCGTCATCCTCGCCGTCGTCCTGTCGATCGTCACGACGCTCTCCCTGCGGTGGCAGCCGGCCGCCCCGGCCGGAGCGGATCCGGACGGGACCGGGGCAGAGCCCGACGGAGCCTTACAGGAGCTGCCCGTATCGGAAACCGCTGCCGATCGGAACGGGGGCGGCCGGCGGGAATATCTGAAACTGTGGGCGGCCATCGCGCTCCCGAATCTCATCGTGCTCCTCGGTGTCTATCCGGGATTTTTTGTCTATGACGCACAGGATGAATTGATGGAGGTGGTGACCCGCACCTTTACGACCCATCATCCGCTGAGCCATGTGCTGGCTCTGGGCGGCGTGATCTCGGCGATCCACAAGGTGACAGGCTCCTGGAATGCCGGGATCTTCGGGTATCTGCTCCTGCAGATGCTCTTTATCACCGCAACGGAGGCGGCGATCCTGAAGATCCTCCGACGGGCAGGACTGCCGCGCTTTCTGATGATCGCATCCGCCGTCTGGTACGCGGTTTTCCCGACGGTTGTCATGTATCACCTCTCCTCCACCAAGGACGGGCTTTTTGCGGCATTTATGACCCTGTACGTGACGGGTGTCCTGATGATCCTGTACTCACGTAAAGGCTGGGACCGGACGGACATGCCTGCCGGTCCGTCTGACGCCACCCGCGGGTCAGATACCCTTCCTCTCTGGGGGCTCACCGCCGTTTCCGGCGTGTGCGCCATGCTGCTTAGAAATAACGCTTGTTATGCAATGCTCGTCTTCGCGGGATTCCTTCTGCTCTGCGCACTGGTATCTGGGCCCCGCAGGCGCAGGTACCGGAAGCTGGCAGCGATCATTATAATATCGATTGTTATTTATTATGCCCTTAATTTCCTTTTGATCCGCGTCACCCACGCCTCGGATGAGGAGCACCAGGAATCAATAACGGTTGCTATTCAAACGTTGGGAAGAGCCTGGCAGTATCACCCGGAACAATTTGATGAGACAGATCGAGAGATCCTGTTCCGGTATCTCACGGAGGACGGGCTCTCCCGGTATGAGCTGCGCAATTCGGATTATCTGAAATCCACCTTTCAGAATGCGTACTATGAGGAGAACGCGGCGGATTTCTGGAGACTGTGGATCCGGATCGGCAGGCGCTGTCCCGCGACCTATCTCAACGGGTGGCTGCTCACCTCCTACGGTCTGTGGTATCCCTTTGCCGTGAATAATGTTTACGAGGGGCACGCGGTATTTACGTTTACCTATGAGGACAGCAGCTATTTCGGCTACGAGACGGAGGAGCCGGGGATCCGGCACAGCCTCATCCCGCCGATCGATGCGTTTTACCGTTTCCTCTCCCTGGATCCCGCGATCCAGCGGATCCCGGTGCTGTCGCTCCTGTTCGCGCCGGCCTTCTATTTCTGGCTGTACCTGTATTTTGTGATCCGCAGGCTCTGTCAAAAAAGAGGGAGCGAAGTGATCCCCTTCGTCCCTCTCTTTCTGCTGTGGGCGACTCATCTCATCGGGCCGTCCTATCTGGTGCGCTACGCGCTGTGGTTCTTTACGACACTGCCGGTGCTGGGATATATGGTAAGCGGCGATTCACAGTAGCTGCCATCTGATTCGGACTGTGAATCGCAGCTTGGTGAATCACTTCCCCGCGTGGGCGTTCCGGTACTGAACCGGTGTCATCCCGAACTTTTTCTTGAAGAGCCGGTTGAAATGCTCCACATTCTGGTAGCCGGCGGCCTCCGCGACGCGCTCGATCTTCATGTTGCCGTTCTTTAACAGGGTGGAAGCCTTTTTCATGCGGATCTTTTTCACGTTCTCCCCGAAGGTCAGGCCGGATTTCTCCTTGATGTACTTGGAGAGGTAGGGCTTGGAGAGGAAGAACTGTCTGGACAGGTCATCCAGCGTCACGGACAGATAGTGCTCCTGGATGTAGCCAAGGATCGCGTCCATGCGCTCATCCTGTGTATCGGGCATATTCCGCACTTCTTCGATCTGGTTGACCGCGACGCAGAGGGCGTTGATGGAGGCTTTGATGATGTCCTCGTCGATGCCGACGCCCCAGTGCTTCTTGCCGCCTGCCGTGATCCCGACATAAGCGCAGGCCTTGGAGGAGGAGCCGCGGGAGAGGGCGTGTTCCTCGTAGACCGAGAGCTCATAGCTGATGCCGAAATACTGCTTCAGAGCGTTGGAAACCGCATCGAGACGGCCGTTTCCGTTGGCGGTCACCTCGTGGGCATGATCCTTGTGCACGATGGTCACGGTCGTCAGGATCCCGTTCGTCTGCTTGAAATGGGCCGCCGGGATCTGGAAGGTTAAGTTGTTTTCGATATAGTGATCCTCGAAGATGTTGTAAATGCGCTCCGGGGAGAGCTCCGCGTGCTCCTTGTCGGAGATGTCCTTGATCCGGTAACTGACATCGGCCTGCATCTGGCTGGGCAGGAGAATGCCGTAATTGGTCTTTAAGATGTAGCTCACGCCGCCTTTTCCGGACTGGCTGTTGATGCGGATGACGTCGCCGTCGTATTCCCGGCCGAGATCCTTGGGGTCCACCGGCAGGTAGGGAACGGACCATTTGCCGTTGTCCTTGCCCTCTTCCCGCCAGGAAAAGCCCTTGGAGATCGCATCCTGATGGAAACCGGAAAACGCGGTAAAGACCAGGGCGCCGGCATAGGGGGAGCGCTCATAGATGTGCATCCGCGTGAGCCGCTCGTAGGTCTCACCGATCTCGGTGATATTGGAGAAATCCAGCTTCGGATCCACACCGTGGGAGAAGAGATTGAGGGCCAGTGTCACGATATCCACGTTGCCGGTGCGCTCGCCGTTGCCGAAGAGGGTCCCCTCGATGCGGTCCGCGCCCGCTAAAAGCCCCAGCTCCGCGTCCGATACGCCGCAGCCGCGGTCATTGTGGGGATGGAGCGAGAGCGTCACGGCATCGCGGTACTTCAGATGCTTGTGGATGTATTCGATCTGTGTCGCAAAGACATGCGGCATGGCGTTCTCCACCGTGGTCGGGATGTTGATGACGACCTTGTTGGACGGCCTGGGCTGCCAGATATCCAGCACGGCGTTGCAGACATCGGTCGCATAGTCCACTTCTGTGCCCGGGAAGGATTCCGGGGAGTATTCAAAGGAGAAATTGCCGCTGGTCCCGGTTGCCAGTTCATTTAAGAGCTTGGCGCCGTCGATGGCGATCTGCATGATCTCCTGCTTATCCTTCTTAAAGACCTGCTCCCGCTGCGCCTTGGAGGTCGAGTTGTAGAGATGGACGATGGCGCGGGGGGCGCCCTTGACCGCCTCAAAGGTCTTTTTGATGATGTGTTCGCGCGCCTGCGTCAACACCTGAACGGTCACATCGTCCGGGATCATCTTCTGTTCGATGAGGGTCCTGGCAAATTCATACTCGGTCTCGGAGGCCGCCGGGAAACCGATCTCGATCTCCTTGAACCCGAGCTTGACTAAGAGGTTAAAAAACTCCAGCTTCTCCTCCAGGCTCATGGGCTCGATCAGGGCCTGATTGCCGTCGCGCAGATCTACGCTGCACCAGATCGGCGCCTGATCCAGATGATCCTTGCGCACCCAGTCCCAGGTGGGTTCCGGCGGCATGAAGTACTGCAGTTGGTATTTGCTTTTCGGGTCGATCATGTTGTACCTCCGCTACTGTCAGAATAAATATGTTCAAAAAAACAAGACGACTATTACATTATCACAGGAGAGAGAAGAGGACAACGATGAAATTTATCCTATTTTCTTGATTGATTTTATCCGCGTGAACCGATGCGCTGCCACAGGGTCACCGGAAAGACGGGAGGGCTTCACCGGTCACGGCTCGGTACAGGCCTCCTCGCAGATCCGGAAAAAGTCCGAGACGGTCACATCGGGATCCGAGGAGAGGGAGATCTGTTCGTAGAGGTTGTCATCCATGGTGCGCGGAAGCTCGGCGGCAAACGCGTCGTATTTCTCGCCGAAGACCTCCCGGCGCCGCTCGTAGATGATCCGTTTCTTGTTGGCGTCCGTTTCGGCGGGGTCGTTGACGTTTTTCATATACAGGAGCGTGACACCGGCATCGGTGAGGAACGGCTCGCTCACCTCCCCGTTCCCGAGTGCGAAGGCCACCTCCTCCAGCTCGGGATCCACCTCGCCGCGGCCAAAGGTGAGCTCGGAGCGTTCCGCCTCATTGTATCGCGCGGCGAGCTCGCCGAAATCGGCACCGGCTTCCCACTCGGCACGGATCTGGGAGGCGCGGCGGTTTAATTCTCTGATCCGCTCCTCATCGGGGGAACCGATGCTGTCGTTGTCCCCCTTCTTAAGCCGCAGGACGATCTGTCCCACCGTGACGCGGCGCGCTTCATCGTCGCTGATCTCGGGATCGATGTCCCGGATGATGTACTGATATACCTTGTCCGCCAGCACCCACTCGGTCACGAGGTGCCGAACGGTCTCCGGATCGGGGGAGCCCATGGCGGCCAGATCCGCCTCCGAGAGGTTCTCATACCAGGCGGCTGCGGCATCGGCGGCACGCCGTTCCTCGCTTTCGGTGAGGGTGATCTCCTGCTCGTTCGCGATCAGCACCATGGTCTTGATGCGGCTGATGCGGGCGAGGGCATTGTCCTTGACACTCGCTGCCAGGGCCTGGCCCTCCTCGCCCTCCCAGAGAGCATCGGTAAAGCCGGCCTCGCAGAGCTTCTGCATGTTGATGAGATACACCCGGTATTCGGCCGGTGTGCATACGATATCACCGACACGGAAGAGCTCGTTTTCCGTGAGACCGGTGGTGATGATCACATGGGAGCCGGAGTGCAGGAAGTCCCGGAAGCGTCCGGGAAGGGACGCAAACGACCGGATCCGCTCCTGCGGGGAGCAGCCCGTGAGAAGGAGGATGAGGAGAAGGGAGGGGAGGATCCGCTTTGCGGCTTTCATTCCAGCACGCATCTGGCGCAGGCGAGGCCGTTGGCACTTGCCTGCTGCAGGCCGCGTGTGACTCCCGCACCGTCACCGATGGCATAGAGCCCCTTTACGGAGGTCTCAAAATGATCATTCACGATGACGCGGTTGGAATAGAACTTCACCTCGACGCCGTAGAGCAGGGTCTCTTCCGCGGCGATGCCGGGGGTCACCTTGTCGAGCGCCTGGATCATCTCATCCAGATCGACCATGATGCGGTGCGGAAAGACCAGAGACAGGTCGCCGGGGACCGCGTCCTTGAGGGTCGGGATCAGATTGTTGCGGGCGAGCCGCTCATCCGTCGTGCGGCGGCCCCGCTTGAAATCACCGTAGGTCTGTACCAGGATCCTGCCGCCGCAGAGCATATTGGAGAGCTCGGCGATCTTTTTGCCGTAGGCAATGGGGGTCTTGAAGGGCTTGGTGAAGTTCTTCGAGACCAGGAGGGCAAAGTTGGTGTTGTTCGTCTTTAAGTCGGCGGATTTGTACGCGTGGCCGTTGACCACCGCGAGACCTTCCTCATAGTACTCCGTTGCCACCTCCCCCGAGGGATTGGTGCAGAAGGTGCGGACCTTATCGTCAAAGGTCGGCGTGTGGTAGATGAGCTTCGCCTCATAGAGATTCTCGTTCAGGAAGGACATGATCTCATCGCGAACCTCGACCCGTACCCCCACATCCACCGTGCCGGGTCTGGTATCCACCCCGATCTCCTCGCAGTGCTTGCGGAACCAGGCGGCGCCTTCGCGGCCCACCGCACAGACGACCTTGTCCGCGTAAAAGGTCTCCCCGTCGGCGGTGAGGACACCGGTCACCCGGCCGCCAACCGTGAGGATCTGCTCCACCATGGTGTTGAACTTGAGCTCCACGCCGGCAAAGTCCAGATGCGCCTGCAGCTTCCCGTAGATCTTGTACCCTTCCTCGGTGCCGAGATGGCGGATCGGGCATTCCACGAGCTTTAAGTTCGCACCGATGGCCTTGCGGCGGATCTCGCGGATCTGCGGGCCCGCATCGAGACCGTAGACATGCTTGTCCGCGCCGAAGGAGAGGTAGATCTCATCGGATTCCTTAAGGAGCTGGACGGTCCTGTCGTAGCCCAGGATATCCGGCAGATTGCCGCCGACATCGGGGGAGAGGGAGAGCTTGCCGTCGGAAAAGGCTCCTGCGCCTGCAAAACCGGTGGTGATCGAGCAGGGTTTGCAGCCGACACACTGGCCGGTCTTGCGCTTCGGGCAGTTTCGCTGCTCGATGGAACGGCCTTTCTCGATCATCAGGACCCGGCATTCCGGGGATCTGCGCTTTAATTCATAGGCGGTGAAGATCCCCCCGGGACCTGCGCCGATGATGATCACATCATAGGTGGAGCTTTTTTCTGCCATGATCGGACCCCCGTTTAATGTTCTATATGAAATGATTTATAGTTTTTTTATAGTTTTTTGCTAGCACTCTCATCGATTGAGTGCTAAAATGCACTTGTTACTGAATTATCGTACCACATTAACATGAAAAGAGGAAGTCACTATGGCACAGAAAAAGGGCAATCTGTCGATCAACAGCGAGAACATGTTCCCGATCATCAAGAAATGGTTGTACTCGGATCATGATATCTTCTATCGCGAGGTGATCTCCAATGCCTGCGATGCGATCACCAAGCTCAAGAAGCTCGACGCGATGGGCGATGCATCCACTCCGGAGGGCTTTACCCCGCGTGTGGATATCGTGCTGAATCCCGAGGCGAAGACCGTGAAGATCGTCGACAACGGTCTGGGGATGACCGCGGAGGAGGTCGAGGAATACATCAATCAGGTCGCGTTCTCCGGCGCGTCGGATTTCCTGGAGAAATATAAGGACAAGGATGCGACGGATCAGATCATCGGACACTTCGGTCTGGGATTCTACTCCACCTTCATGGTATCGGATCGGGTGGATATCGATACGCTGTCCTATAAGGAAGGATCGACGCCGGTACACTGGACCTGCGACGGCGGCTCCGAGTTTGAGATGGACGAGGGCAGCAGGGATTCCGTCGGTACCACCGTCACCCTGCACATCTCCGAGGACTGCCTGGAATTCTGTAACGAGTACAAGGCGCGGGAGGTGATCGAGAAATATTGCTCCTTCATGCCTTATGAGATCTACCTCTCCAAGGAAAATGAGACCGCGACCGAAACGGTGAAGGAATCCGAGAAGCGCGACGACGACGTCGTGATCGAGGA
>JAFPTK010000062.1 GCA_017400305.1 Lachnospiraceae bacterium
AACGGCGAGATCCGCCACTTCTTCCGGGGTGCCGAAGCGGCCCATGGGGATCCCGGCCCGCAGCGCCTCCAGTTCTTCTTCGGTAAAGTGATCGCGGTTCATGGCGGTATCGATGACGCCGCAGGCGATGGCGTTGACGGGGATCCCGTTCGGGGCCAGTTCGCCTGCCAGAGATCGGGTGAGCGCGTCCAGGCCGCCTTTGGCAGCACTGTAAGCGGTCTCCGTCGGGGAACTGCGGGAACCCCAGACGGAAGAGATGTTCAGGATACGGGGATCGCTGCTGGCAAGGAGGAGCGGGAGCGCTCTTTTCAGGATATGAAAGGATCCCGTGAGATTTGTTCCGATCACCCGGGTCCAGTCCTCCTCGGCGGTATCCTGGAGCAGGGAGAAATGTGCGATCCCCGCGCAGTTCACGACAACATCCAGGGATCGGATCTCCCGGAAGATCCGGTCACAGGCTTTGGGATCTGTAATATCCGCCAGAAGAGGACGGCAGAGGACCTCATATTGCTCCGAGAGCTTCCGGCAGAAATCTGTGAGGTCATCGCCGCGGGTTCGCCCGCAGAGCCAGAGATGGCAGCCGGATGCGGCGAGCGCAGTCGCGATGGCTCCGCCGATCTCGCCGGATGCGCCGGTGATCAGTACAGAATGGGGGAAATCCTTTATCATCAGTATTTCTAACCTCCGTCAGGATGATATCGCGAATTTATGGTATCATACGGCGGGGTGAGCGGCAAGCCGCTTGCAGCAGTTGTTGTTGGGCTTGGGAACAGGAGGTGCGCACATGGCGATTTATGACACGATCATCATCGGCGGGGGGCCGGCCGGTCTGGCGGCGGCGATCTACGGAAAGCGTGCGGGCCTGTCGCTCACCGTGATCGAGAGGAATCCGGTCTGCGGAGGACAGGTCCTCAATACGTACGAGGTGGACAATTACCCCGGTCTGCCCGGTATCAACGGGTTTGATCTCGGCACGAAGATGAAGGAGCACGCGGACAAACTCGAGGTGTCCTTTACCGAAAAGGAAGCGGAGCGGATCACACGGACGCAGCTGCCGGAGGGAGACGGATTCCTCGTCGCGCTCGAAGGGGGCGAAGAGCTGCAGAGCAAAACCGTGATCCTCGCAACCGGTGCACAGCATGCCGCATTAAAGGTGCCCGGGGAAGAGGAGTTCTCCGGCCGGGGCGTATCGTACTGTGCGACCTGTGACGGCAATTTCTTCCGGGGTCAGGAAACGGTCGTGGTCGGCGGCGGAGATGTGGCGGTCGAGGATGCGATCTACCTCTCCCGCATCTGCAGCAAGGTCACACTCCTTCACAGGAGAGATGCTCTTCGGGCGACCAAGGTGCTGCAGGAGGAGTTACTGGGGACGGAGAATATCGAGGTCCGGTGGAATACGGTGGTCCGCGAGATCCGGGGAGAGGACCGGGTGAAGGAGATCCTCACGGAAAATGTGTTAAACGGGGAGCAGACGGTGCTTCCGACAGCCGCGGTCTTCGTCGCGGTCGGGATCCATCCGGACACGGAGCTTGTCGACGGCCTGGCGGCACGGGATGCCGGCGGTTATATCGAAGCCGGCGAGGATGGCGCAACGGAGGTCCCGGGACTCTTTGTGGCCGGTGATGCCCGCAAAAAGAGACTGCGCCAGATCATCACCGCGGTGGCGGACGGTGCCAACGCGGCCACGGCGGTATCCGATTTTATAAAAAATTAAGCTGCGTTTGGCGGAAAAACATTGACAAATTTCCCTGCGGAAGGTATATTTGTTTTCGGACGTTAACAAATGTAACAAATTTGTAACAAACGAGGTCAGGGTAGACGATTCCTGCATGAAGAAGCATTCGATCAGAAAATTTCATAAGACAGCGATCTGCGTGGTGACTGCGGCCGCCCTGTTCATGGGAAATGGCGCAGTTGCTTTTGCGTCTACCGATAAGGTCTCTTCCGTATTGCCGTCCGCCGGAGCGGGCTATGCGGTGGCCTGCGATCAGGTATCTCTTGCCACCCTGCAGGGGACGGAGGGGAAGAGCAGCACCGCCACCACGGCCCAGTATGAGACGGTGGCCCCGGTAGCGGCTGATACAAAGCCCGCACAGGAGATCAAAGAGATCAAGGAGATCAAAGAGATCAAGGAGATCGAGGAGAGCAAGGAGGCCCTGGAGATCAAGGATATCCAGGTGACGGCGGTGCCGCGTGCCTCCAGTGTCGGCGATGCGATCCTTAAGGATATTCAGGCTGCGACGGGAGCGAGGAGTCTCTCGGATGTGGTGGCCGAAGCACAGGCTGAGAGCGGTGCCACTGCCGCGGAGGAAGAGGAGGCACTCTTCCGAACCCTCGTGATCGCGGATGTGAACCGCAACAGTTATGTCAATGTGCGAAGCGGCCCCGGTGAGGACAATGAGATCCTCGGTAAACTGTATGATAATTCCGTCGGTACCTTTATCAGCGAGACCGACGGGTGGTATAAGATCCAGTCCGGTAATGTCAAGGGTTATGTCAAGGCGGAGTTCTGTGTGACCGGTGAGGCCGCGGTTCAGCTGGCCCGGGAGGTCGGTACCCGCATTGCGACGGTGACGACGACCACCTTGAAGGTCCGCAAGGAGCCCAGCCTCGATGCGGAAGTGATGGGTCTCGTGCCGATCGATGAGCAGCTGGTCGTTCACGAGGAGCTCGACGGATGGCTCAAGGTCGATGTCGAGGAAGGTGAAGGATACGTCTCTGCCGAATTCGTCAAGCTCTCCACGGAGTTTGTGAAGGCGGAATCCAGAGAAGAGGAGGAAGCGCGTCTGGCCAAGGAGCGTGCGGCGCAGGCAGCGGCGAACGCGGCGGCCAAGAAGGGCACCAAGGGATCCTCCAACAGTAAGGTCAAGAGCGCGATCTCCTATACCACGGAGTCCAGTTCCATCGGACAGGCGGTCGCAGGCTTTGCGCAGCAGTTTGTCGGCAATCCGTATGTATACGGCGGCACCAGCCTGACGAACGGTGCGGACTGCTCCGGCTTCGTCATGAGCGTCTACTCCAACTTCGGTGTGAGCCTGCCGCACTCGTCCTCGGCCGACCGGTCACAGGGCGCTGCGGTCGACGGACTCGCCAACGCACAGCCCGGAGATCTGGTCTGCTATTCCGGACACGTGGCGATCTACATCGGCGGAGGCAAGATCGTACACGCATCGACCTCCAAGACAGGTATCATCATCTCGAATGCCAATTATCGTACTCCGCTGGCGGTCAGAAGGATCTTCTGATCTCCCGGAACAGGACATGAGAGGAGACTCCGGGCGGTAGAACTGCCCGGAGTTTTACTTGTATGAAAACGCGACTTATGCTATCATAAAACAAATATGCTCATCAGAGGAGGTGGATCTTATGCAATTCATCATCACGGGCAGAAATATCGACATCACACCGGGACTGCGCGGTGCGATCGAGGACAAGATCGGCAAGCTGGAGAAGTATTTTGCGCCTGAGACTGTCGTCAATGTGACGCTTACCGTAGATAAGGACCGTCACAAGATCGAGGTCACGATCCCGATCAAGGGGTCGATCATCCGGTCCGAACAGGTTTCCAGCGATATGTACGTCTCCATTGACCTCGCGCAGGAGATCATCGAGAGGCAGCTCAAGAAATACCGCTCCAAGCTGATCGATAAGCACCAGCAGGCCGCCACGAACTTCAAAAAGGAATACCTGGAGAACGAATACTTCGACGAGGAGGAGATCCACATCGAGCGCGTCAAGAAGTTCGACATCAAGCCGATGTATCCCGAGGATGCCGCGGTACAGATGGAGCTTCTGGGACACAGCTTCTACATCTTCGTCAATGCCGACACCGGTGAGACCAATGTGATCTACAAGAGAAAGGGCGGATCATACGGTTTGATCGAACCGGAGGGCTGACCGCCATAACAGATCTGGGACACAGGGGGACCGGGAGACCGGTCCCCTTTGTACAGCAATCCTTACGAGCCATAACACGCGGTATCCATTGAATTTACGGTGTTCAGGTGGTATAATGTCAAACGTTTGAAACCAATTAACATCATTTCATAAACGGAGGTTCACATGGCTAAAAAAGTAGTACTCGCAGGCGCCTGCAGAACAG
>JAFPTK010000063.1 GCA_017400305.1 Lachnospiraceae bacterium
AAAGCATCTCCAGGAGAGCTTTATGGTCCAGAAGGCAGAACGCTATGATATTAAGGGGAGAAAGTATATCAGTACGCCATCTAAGTATTACTATACTGACATAGGATTAAGAAATGCCTTACTGAATTTCAGACAGTATGAAGAGACACATATCATGGAAAACATTATCTACAATGAGCTTATCTATCGTGGATATCATGTTGACGTTGGTGTTGTGGAAATCAGAGCTGATAAGGATGGAAAAAGAACCAAAAAACAATTAGAAGTAGATTTTGTAGTTAATCAGGGGAATAAACGGTATTATATACAGTCTGCATTTGCTTTACCCGATAAAGAAAAGATGGAGCAGGAGCAGGCTTCGCTCGTCAAGATATCTGATTCTTTCAAGAAAATAATTATCGTATCAGGGAATGCAAAGATTTGGAGAAATGAGCAGGGTATCACCATTATGAGTTTGTTTGATTTTTTGTTAAACGAGGACAGCTTGGACTATTAAATTCCTGTCATCATCTCTCAGCACGGCTGGATCGCACTCAGAATGGTATCCGGAGCGAAGCGGAGACATTTTTTTCACAAATCTGTCGAATTTTGTCGAGTAATGCGTATAATATATATGGTCATATCACTTTTCGCATGTGGTTCCGGTGATGTTCCTGACGGGACAGAGCTCCACGTCCAGCGTTCTCACCGCCATGAAGCTCCGCCCGGTGGATTATCTGCTCAAAAAGATCACGAGGAACGAGCTCAGGGAGAAGCTCGAAGGATATTTCGGCAGGCAGAAAGCGAAGGGGTGACCGGAGCGCGGCTTCCTATGCATCGGCAAGGAAGGCATCCAGCTGGCTCTGGATCTCGGCGATCACTTTGCGCAGCCCCGCTTCTTCCATTCGACTCAGCATTTCGGGTATCACCTTATCCGGATCGGAGATCCCGGTATACAGCTCTGCCCGGTATTCCATGATCACCTTCTTGATCTCATCACATTCGGCTTCCACGGAGCTTAAGTCGGGCGTAAATCCCATGGCAACGGATACCGTTGCATCGGCATAGCCGGCCAGCGTCTTCTCCCACTGATGGATATCGGTGGGCACTTCCGGGAACGGAGAAGCCTCAAGCGCACCAAGCGTGACATGCCCCTGCGCATATGCCTGGACGTTCATGTTGTCGGTGCCTTCCTCGGTACGGATGATCGTGCCGTCAACATTTCGGTTGTAATGCTTGCCCTCAATACCGTAGCGCGCGGTTTCCCGGTACCACGGATCCGTATTCATCAGTTCGATCAGCTTCATCGCCTCGACGGGATGCTCCGTGTAAGCACTGACGGCGGTCATTGCCTGAATGGAGGAGGTGCTGAGATACGGCCCGTCAAACCGGGCGATATAGACCGGCTTTTTGATCGTATTTGCCCATATGGATTCGGCTCCGAACCAGCCCTGTCCGGATTGGACCACTCCGGATTCGGCCCGGGGCATTTTTTCCAGTTCTGCGGCGTCGGGATTGATATAGCCCAGCTGCTGCCATCTGTGCACGGTCCGCAGCCGTTCCTTCCATGCCGGGATCTCCAGGGCGCATTTGACTTCGTAAGCATGACTCGTTCCCTGTGCGTCCCAGTCCAGTCCGACCAGAATGTCCATGTTCAGCCAGTCAACGATCGCCATTTGCCAGGATGTGATGCCGGACGAGGCGACCTTGATCGGATAGTCATCCGGGTAATCGTCCTTATAGGCCTTCAGGTACGGCTCGATCTCATCAAAGGAGATGTCCAGATCCTGCTCGAATCCTTTCTTTTTCAGGAAATAATCTCTGTCCAGGATCCAGAAAACCTCGCATCCGATATCCTTCATATGGGGGATCGCGTAGATCCTGTCATGTACCTTCGTGCCGGCCCATGCGGATTCAAGGACCGTGTCCTTTAATCCGGGATATGCATCCAGAGCGTTGGTCAGGTCCAGGAAGTTTCCGGCGGACACGTTTTTGGCAAAATCATTCCACCAGGTACTGGTAAAGGCGATGTCATATTCATGCCCGTCAAGAATGGTGTCGCTCAATACATCCTTGTCCTTGTAAATGAAATTGCAAGTTACCCCGATCTTCTCGGCGGAATATGCGTTTAAGGCTTTCTCCACTTCGGGCCAGTCCCCGAGTTTTGGGGGTTCGGAATACAGGACCCATACAAGATTTACGGCGTTGTTATTTACCGCGGCATTGAAATCGGAGGAACCGATCCTGCTCTCCAGCGCTTTGATCTTCTGTTCATCTTCCTTAATGGCACTGCTCATCAGCCGCGACTGGGCATTCATACTTTCGATCTGCAGCTCCAGTTCGTCCATTTTGACCGCCATGTCGGTGATGTCCTGCGACATGGCAATCAGCTCCTGCTGCTGCCTGTTTGATGATACAAGGCCCAGGGAAACCAGACCGATCAATGCAAGAACCGCAATGATGATCCAATACTTCTGTTTCATACGGTACCCTCCTTGTTCTGCCGATCGGGATCCGGAGCAAATGAGATCAGCTCGGTCACTCCCGCGGGATAGGAAAAGGCCAGACCGTTCCGTCCGCCGTTCTTGACCTTGTAAAGAGCGAGATCCGCGCTCTTGAAGAGATCCGCATCCGCCGCAAGCAGATCCGTAAATGCGACACCTGCGCTGAGTGTTATGCTCGGCGCTTCATCCCGGGGATCCGCAAGCTTTTTTGTCATATTTTCAAACGCATCAATGATCGTGGATCTGAGACCCGGATCCGCGTTATGCATGATCACGGCAAATTCATCTCCGCCGATGCGGCATACCATATCTTCGTCGCGAAACGCCTCCTTAAGGGCGTCAGCCACAGACTTGATCGCGGCGTCTCCCATGTCGTGGCCGTAATGATCATTGATATTTTTGAAATGATCCACATCCACCAGGACAAGGGCGGCCCTGGCATTATCCGTTGTCAGGCCGTCGAGCGCGGATGCATATGCGGCGCGGTTATTAAGGCCCGTCAACGCATCATGCGTCGCTTCGTAGCTGAGCTTTTCATGGGCGAGACGGTTTTGATCATATAAGCGGTTATAGGTCTGTGCCAGAAACTGTATCTCGCCGGCACCCTCTTCTCCGAGCTTTTCGGCACTGCTCATACTGCTGACGGCGCGCCTTAACGGGAAGATCACCATGGTAAAGATGATCACCGCAAGCGCGAGCAGAGAGAGCATCAAAGCGCCGGTGAGGCTGTGCTGGATATACATTACCTTGAGCATGTGATCGGAGCTCTCCACCTGCCTCTCCAGCATCTTACTCATCAGGACATCCATGCTCCTGGTGATCCGCAGGGAGATCTCATTCTTCGAGGATTCGTAATCGATATCAAAAAGCAGATTGCGCGCCTTTTCGTCCTGCTCCTCGGGGGACAGGAGGCTGTCTGCCGGGAGCAGCTGAACTCCCTGCAGCTTTTTCGGGTATTCCGAGATGTCCCCGCCGATCGACGCCACCTTCAGACGCATGGCGTAGTCTTCGGTCACCGACAGGCGGTTGCGGAGCTGTATGGCGTTATTCAGCTGGGAGAGGACACGCTCATCCGTCGAATAGGCATGGATATCTTCCAGAGCCTTGCCGATGGCATTCTGCACCTCGGGATCGTTGTAATACAGTTCCGCCTGCTGCAGGTCTCCGGTCACAACAAACCCCCGGGCATAGATGGTCATTGCATCGCTCTTGGCAAGCAGATCGGAGGCGATGGCCTGGCAGTCCGTATAGTCCTGTGTGGCTTCCCGCATTTCACTGTAGACCCGGGAGGAGTGATGCATGTAACAGATAAGAAAGCATGAGATAAGAAACCCTATCGCAACCGTCACGATAATGACCGTCTGGAGAGGGATCGCTTTGCAATTCTTTTGCTTTGTTTCTTTCATGTATCAGCCTCTTATTCTGCCATGATCCGAGGGTTATGGGCATATTTGTACTATTCTATACCATTCCTTCAATAGCATCAATACAGAGCAGTGAAGAGGGACAATTTGATCCTTGAATTCCGGTCGGATCTGATCTACACTATGATCGCAGCAAGGTTTCTCTATATTTTGGGGCCATCTGATGGGGCGTTTTCTATCGTCGCTGGAGATCGCTTCAGGATAGAGAAAAGTGCCCCGAGGAGGATGATGAAGAGTGATCCCAGAGGATCCATGCCCCGAAAGCTGTACGAAACCATAAGAGTATTTGCAAAGGGAGTGTCAGAAAAGGATATCTGGACCTATGCGGCGAGCAGCACGTTCTTTCTGTTTCTGTCGCTTTTCCCGATCCTGATCCTGCTGTCACTCCTTTTGCCGTTCACGGGGATCGACGCGGAGACGCTGATCGGAAATGTCACCGCTGTGACGCCCGGATTTATCGATGATCTGGTGGAACAGATCATCCGGGAAACCTATGATCATGCGAACGGTCTGGTACTGGCCAACGCGGTATTTCAGGCGATCGGGACCGATCGTCTGGTGATTCCCATGCCGATCGCGCTGGTGCTGCATTTCAGATATCTCATCCTTCTGGCGTTTTGCGTGCTGTTTCTGACGCTTCTCTACACCACGGTATCGGGCGCGAAAAGAAAGCTTCGCCTGCATCTGCCCGGCGCCGCTCTGGCTTCGATCACAATGTCCGTATTCACCTGGGGATTCTCTGTCTATATCGGATACAATCAGAACTATGCCACCATCTACGGGAGCTTTACCGCCTTTGTGGTGATGCTCCTGTGGGCGTATGCGTGCATCTATATCGTACTGGTCTGCGGCCGGATCAACCGGATCCTGTCCGCGGGCTGACAGGTAACGGGATCATCTCGCTGCTGCGGGGATCCGGATCTCCACGGTGACTCCTCCGGATTCCCGCGGGAGGAGTGTCAGCGTCCCGCCGCACAGTTCCTTCAGCCGGTCGGAAACATTCTGCAGTCCGATGTGGGGTTCATTGTCGTCATCGACGGACGGCTCGGTATCCTGCAGACTGATATCGGAACCGGAATTCTCCACCGTGATCATTGCCCCGTCCTCCGTCTGCTCGGTGTGGATCGAGATGTACAGGGGAGGCGCTTCCGGATCAAGCCCGTGCTTGACCGCATTTTCCACAATGGGTTCCAGGGTCAGCGGAGGCATGGTGAACGAAGTGTACGGGGTGTCGAATTTCGTCATCAGATGCTCCCCGTAGCGCGCCTTGACGACTGCCAGATAGGCGCACGCATGTTCCATCTCGTCCTCAAAGGGGATCAGTCCCTGTTTGACGATGGCACCGAAATTATTGCGCAGATAGATCGTAAAATCGCCGATCACATCCTGCGCCTTCTTCGGATCCGTTTCGCAGAGATGGTAGATATTGGACATGGTATTGTAGATAAATTGCGGACGCATCTGCAGGGATCGGATCTTGAGCTGCTGCTCTCCGATCTCGATCGCCTGTCGGATACTCTTATCCGCCTGATCGTTCAGGATGAAGACAAACATGATGAGCCCTGCCAGACTGGTGCCGAGGACGATGGAAAGCACCCCGTAGGAGTTCATCTGGATCAGGGTGAATACGGCGGGGATCAGCAGGTAGGACCAGAAGGAACGTCGTTCACTGACGGTCAGAGAACCTCTCCGCCGATACAGCCCTGCCATATTGATGAGCATCTGCGATACGACCGGGATCAGCAGGATCGGATAGCAGGCACCGCGCCGGTAGACATTGTCGTCTGTGATGGTGTAGATCAGGGTCGTAAACTGTGTGACGACCAGAAGCGCGACATAGATCACCCACAGGGAGAATACCAGACAGAAGAGACGGCAGTTGAGCTTCTCGCCGCATAGATTCAGCATATACGCCGTGATGAGGGGCATGAGGAGAGAGGATAAAAAGGATTCCAGGAAGACGGCAGCCCTGGACAGACCGGCAAATCCGGGCCCCAGCATCACCAGGGAGATCTGCGAGGTCAGGTCGGATACGGTATAGACGGTCAGGATGGCAAAAATACACAGGAAGAAACGGCGGACCCGCCGGCCCGTGTATTGTGCGCTCAGGGCAAGGATGAATCCGAGAACGGAGACCGTGATGCCCGAAACGGCGATGGCGAAATTAATGAGGTCGATCACTTCCGACATGGCGTCACTCCTTTGAACAGAAAACTCCCGCTCACTTTAGATTAATCAATCCGAATACGATATGCAATCATTCTTCCGAAAAAACCGGAAAATCTGAAAATTTTCTGTCATCCTCGGGGCAGTTGTGGTATGATTTATATTGAAGTATTATGTGCATCGATTCTGACGGGGGCAGGATGGGACGCTGGATCGTAGTGGTTGATGATGAGGTGATGAGCCTGACCAACGCAAAGAACATGCTTGGCGAGGAAGACATGCGTGTCAGTTGTCTGCGGTCGGGGGGCGAACTTCTGAAATTCATGGAGAAAAACACCCCGGATCTGGTACTGCTGGATATCCTGATGCCCGGCATGGACGGATTTATGACCTTTCACGCCCTGCGGGAGCTGGAGGACCGGATGGGGAAAGCCCATATCCCCGTGATCTTCCTGACCGGCGAAAATGACAGCGCAGTCGAACAGAAGGGGCTGGAGATCGGGGCCTCCGATTTTATCCACAAACCGTTCAACAAGGAGATCGTCGTCAGGCGGATCGAAAACACCATCACCAATCAGAAGACCATTGAAACTCTCACCGAAGAAGCGACATTCGACGGTCTGACCGGATTTCTCAACAAAGCCCGTGGAACGGAACGGGTGGCCAAACTCTGCGGCAGAAAGAGCGGAGCACTCATGGTCCTGGATCTGGACAATTTCAAGCTGGTCAACGATCTGTTCGGACATGACATGGGGGATAAGGTATTAAAGGGCTTTTCCGATATTATCCGGAGGAATACCAGAGAGACCGACACCATCAGCCGGATCGGAGGAGATGAATTCCTGGCCTTTTATGAGGATATGACGGATGAGAGCGCGGTGGGCTCTCTGACACTGCGGCTGAATTCACAACTGGCGGCCGAAGCGGCGGATCTGATGGGAGAGAAGCACGGGATCCCCATCGGGATCTCCATCGGGGTTGCCATGGTTCCCCAGCAGGGGAGGGATTATGACAGCCTGTTTGCCATGGCGGACGGCGCTCTGTATCAGGTCAAGCAGAACGGCAAGCACGGATACCGGATCGGTCTGTCGGCCGCGGATGCCGAGGAACAGGGAAATGAGGACGCGGAGGAGCGGCTGGAGAGGATCTTAAGGATCGCGGAGGAGAGAAATCAGGGAAGAGGTGCCCTGTTACTCGGAAGTGACGCGTTCACACTGATCTATCGGTTCCTCATGCGGTTCTATAAAAGATACGGCGGCAGAGCCTCGCTGATCCTGTTCACGCTCTCGGCGGCGGAGGAACCGGACAATCTGAAGTTCCTCGAAGCCTCCGCGGAATTCGCGGATCTGACGCAAAAATCCCTGAGAATGAGTGACATCATCATGCAGAACGGAACGGACAGCTTTTTCGTGCTGCTGACGGAGCGCACGAAAGCGGAGGCAAGGGAGGCAATCGATCGGATCCTGGAGGCCTGGAAGGCGGAAGGAGAGAAGCAGCTGTCGATCAGGTACACCTTCAAGACCATCGAGTTTGGTGAGCAGAGATGAAACTACGTGATCTGCGCGACAAATCCATCTTGCGCACGACAGTGCTCGGGCTGATCGTGATCCTTTTTTTTGTGGGCATCGTATTCGGATATTACCACATGCTCTATCAGCAGAAGCGCAGCAACATCATCCAGGCCGGGAGGATCCTGGCGAGACAGTCCGCGAATCAGTTCGAGGCATATCTCTCCACCAATATCGATCTGGTCAAGTTTACCGCTTATACGCTGGATGAGATGATCCGGGAGGGTAAGACGGAAGCGGAGATCCAAGATTATCTGGTGGGCCAGTCAACGGCGATCCGCAACGCGGTCCTCGAGAATTCTACCGGTCTCTACGGATATATTGGCGGCAGATTTTACAGCGGGACCAACTGGGAGCCCCCCGCGGATTACGTCGCTACTGCGCGCCCCTGGTACACCAAGCCGATGGAGAGTCCCGGCCAGCTGACGATACTGGAGCCTTATGTGGATGTGCAGTCCGGCAACACCATGCTGGCTTTGGGAAAGACCCTGTGTGACGGTGAGAGTGTGATCTCCGTGGATGTGTCTCTGGAACAGATGCAGATCCTGACGGAGCAGGCAGCTTCGCAGGATGGCTCCGATATTGAGATGATCCTTACCGGTGACGGTACGGTGGTCACACATTCCGACCGCGGAGAAGTGGGAAAAAACTACACGGAGGGATCCGGGACGCTGGGGGAGGAGATCACCCGGCGGCTGACGGACGGGGGAGCAGAGAGTTATTACGAATTCGATCACGACTGGGAGCATTATATCGTCTATGATGCGCGGTTCCATGACGACTGGCACTGTCTGTCCGTGCACAATGCCACCGACGTATTTGCTTCCCTGAACCAGATCTTTGTGACGACGATCGCCGTCGTCATCGTCATGGTGCTGATCCTGGGGGTCATGCTTGCGGTATCCGGCAGGAGAGCCCTTGCCGCCAGGCAGGCCGTGGCGGCAAATGAGGCGAGGACCGAGTTTCTCTCCCGTATGTCGCATGAGATCCGGACGCCCATTCATGCGGTGCTCGGCATGAATGAGATGATCCTGCGGGAATCCCGGGAGAGCAGGATCCGTAATTATGCCGAAAAAGTCAAATCCTCCGGGGAGGAACTGCTGAAGCTGGTGGATGAGCTCTTTCGATTTTCCGGAGCGGAATCCGGGAAAGCAGGGATCGGAAAGGGACAGCCTTTTACGGCGCCTCAGGCGTCGGCGTTAGCGGTCGATGACAATCCGATGAACCTGGAGGTACTGAAGAGCCTCTTAAAGCGGACCGGGATCCGGATCGATACGGCAGGGAGCGGCGCGGAGGGGCTGCTTCTTACAAAGAGCAAAAAGTATGATATCATCTTTCTGGATTATATGATGCCTGACAAGGATGGGATCGAGACCCTGCATGAACTGCGGGCACAGATGAGGAATCCCAATCATCAGATCCCGGTCATCTGTCTGACGGCGGACGTGACCGAGCGCGCCAGGGAGAAATATCTTTCAGAGGGATTCAGTGATTACGCCACCAAACCCGTCGATCCCGCCAGGCTGGAGGAACTGCTGCTTAAGTATCTTCCGGAAGACAAGATCTTGCCGGGCGGCGAGGAGGAGCAGACCGACGCTGAGATACAGACGGACGACGGCATACCGGAGACCCTCAGACCGCTTGCGGGGGTCAGAGAGATCGATGTGAACGCCGGGATCCGAAACAGCGGATCGCTGCAGGCGTATCTGCCGCTGTTAAAGATCTTCTACACCTCGATCGATGAGAGATGCCGTGAGCTGGAGCGCTTCTTGGGGGACGGAGATATCGGCAATTACACGATCAAGATCCATGCCCTCAAGAGCTCAGCCCGCATCATCGGCGCTGTGACTCTGGGAGACAGGGCACAGGCGCTGGAGGACGCGGGCAAGAACGGGGATACGGAGTACATTCGGGCACATCATGCGGAATGGATCGCCGCCTGCCGGAATCTGAGCGGACCCCTTGCCGAGATCTTCCCGGAGGAGGGGGATCAGCCGCCGAAACCCGAAGCGGATCCGGAACTGATGAGTGAGGCGGTGAAGGAGCTTCGGTCGGCGGCAGACGACATGGACTGTGACAGGCTTCAGACGATCGTCGCGGAACTGGCGGATTATCGCGTGCCGGATCGGCATGCCGCGTGGTGGAAGGAGATAGAGGAGGCGGTGAACAACTACGAATACAGCCTCATACTTAAGCTGGTCGATCAGTACGCCGACCGTTGAGAAAGGAACGCCATGAATCAGAACAACAACGAGAAACTCATCCTGTTTGTCGCTACCCTGGCCTCTGTGGGGATGATCATGGAGAATATCCTGATGGGATGGGAATTCTGGGTCCCTCCCGTGATCGTGGTGGGGGCGGTCCTTCTGTGGATGATCCAGCTGTCCGGCCTGATCGAATACAGTGTCCGGAAAGCACTCATGTTTATCATCGCCGGTCTCCTGATCTTTTACCACGGCATCCACAAGACAAGCTTTTTTGATATCTCGCTGGTGATCGTTGTTGCGATGATCATCTATTCGCTCCTCAATTCCCTGTATATGATGCACATCCTGCTGCTGGAGTTTTTTATTCTGATGTTCATACAGCTGATCAATCTGCCGGGGGGGAAACCCATCGTCTACGACCGGATCACCGTTTCCAGGATCCTGCTCCATCTGTGCATCGTCCTGCTGATCTACTATGTCTCTGTCCGGTCGATCAATAACCGTCTGGATGATGCGGAGGAGAACCGGATCAAGGATGAGCGGATCGCGTTAAATGACACCAGCATGGAGGATTTCCTCTCCAACATTTCGCATGAGCTACGGACGCCTGTCAATGTGGTGAACGGGATGTCCAATCTGCTGATCAAAAGAGGGGTCGGGAGCGAGGCGGATTCCATCAAGAATGCGGGCGTGCGGCTGGCTTACCAGATCGAGGACATCCAGGATTACACGGAGTGCAGGAGACAGAAGGTGTTCCTGGAGGAGGACAACTACATGAGCACCTCGCTGATCAACGATGTGGTCACGAGCTTCCGGATGAACGAAAATGCCGGGAAGCTCGAGCTGGTCGTCGACTTGAGCCCCTCGGTCCCCACCATGATGAGAGGCGATATCAAGAAACTGCACAAGATCTTCCGGCATCTGCTGGAAAATGCCATCAAATTCACGAGAGCCGGCGGGATCTACGTGAAAATGTACACGGAGGAGACGGATTACGGTGTCAACCTGATGATCGAGATGACGGATACCGGGATCGGGATGGACAAGATGGCCATCAAGCAGATCACCGCGGGCATGTATCAGGCGAACAAGAAGCGGAACCGGAGCTCGGGCGGGATCGGCCTGGGGCTCTTTATCGTGTATGGCTTTGCCCATGAGATGGGCGGTTTTGTCAAGATCGAGAGTGAGAAGAGAAGCGGGACGACGGTCAGGGTGACGATCCCGCAGAAGGTCGTTGAGGCCAGACCCTGCCTGGCACTGGACGAGGATTATGACGGTGTGGTGCTGTTCCATGTGAGACCGGATAAATACAAGGTTCCGCGACTGCGTGACTTCTACCGCAATATGGCCGCGAATCTCGCCCATGGGATCAAGGTCCCCCTGTATCCCGCGGAGACCGTCTACGAGGTGGAACGCCTCAAGGAAAAACTCCATGTCACGCACATCTTTATGGGGCAGGAGGAATATGAGGAGAACCGGGGCTATTTCGAAGAGCTGGCTAAGGAGGATATCGTGGTCGCGGTATCGGCCGGACCGGATGTGAAGGTTCCGGAGAACAGCCGGGTCGTACTGATGCCGAAACCGCTGTACGCGTATCCGGCCATCAAGGTGCTGAACGAGGGGCGCGATGTAAGGAACATCGAGGGCTGCGAAAGCACGGAGCGACCGGTATTTAAGGACTGCAACGTCCTCGTGGTGGATGATGAACCCATGAATCTTGTGGTGGCCACCTCGCTGTTCCGCGACTATGAGATGAAGGTCGAAACGGCGGGGAGCGGCCGAGAGGCCATCCGGAAGTGCCGGGATGATCAGTATGATCTCGTCTTCATGGATCATATGATGCCGGAGATGGACGGCGTGGAGGCCATGAAGCAGATCAAGGCACAGGCGGCGGATCTTGGGCAGAAGGTGTCCGTGATCGCACTCACCGCCAATGCCGTCTCGGGAGCGAGAGAGATGTTCATTCAGGAGGGGTTTGACGGCTTTATCGCCAAACCGATCAATACAGCGGATTTTGAGAGAGTCGTGCAGAGGGTGCTGACCGGATCTGCCGTCGATATGGGAGGAGAAGCGAGATGAATCTGTTCAAACTGATACAATCCGCCCGTGCTGCCGTAAAGGATCCGGAAAGGGATTTCACGGAACGGATCTTCCTGATCCTGACCTTCATGTCGGAGGCGATGGTGGGGATCGCTTTTGTCGGCGATCTGATCTTTAAGGAGAATCCGTTGGAGCTCTTTGTTCTGGCGGCGACGCTGGTGTTTGTTCCGGCCATTACCCTGATCTGTCTGCGGTTGGACAAGCTGATCGTGGCGACCCGGATCATCGTGCTCTGCCTTGTGACGGTGATCCTTCCCACACTGTTCTTTTTCGGCGGCGGCTTGGAGGGGGGCGGCTTCCTCTGGATCATCTTTGCCTTTATGTATGCGGGACTGATCCTGACCGGGAGGTGGCGGAGGATCGTCTTCGCTCTGATCCCGCTGCTGGCACTGGGGTGCTATGTAGCGGCCTATTTCCATCCGGAATGGGTATATCCGCATTCCCGGGAGATGTTTTACGTGGACACCTTTCTGTCCATCATCCTGGTGGGGGTTCTGTGCTATATCATGACCTGGTCCCAGGGCAGACTCTTCGCGGAGGAAAACGAGCGGGCAAGGAATGAGGCCAAGCGGGCGGAGGATCTCACCCGGTCCCAGAACCGGTTCTTTTCCAGCATGAGTCATGAGATCCGCACGCCGATCAATTCCATCCTGGGTCTCAATGAACTGATCCTGCGGGACCAGGAGGCCTCCGATGATATCATCCGCGACGCCTCCGGGATCCAGGGCTCCGGCAAGATGCTGCTGGCACTGATCAATGACATCCTTGACTTCTCCAAGATCGAGGCGGGCAGCATGGATATTGTGCCCGTGGATTATCGGATCGGGGATATGTTATCCGAGATCGTGAATATGATGTGGCTGCGCGCACACGACAAGGGGCTGGACTTTGAGGTGAGCATCGATCCGGAGGTCCCTGCCGTGCTGTACGGCGATGAGGTCCGCATCAAGCAGGTGATCATCAACCTCTTGAACAACGCGGTGAAATACACCGGACAGGGGCGTGTGGAACTGCGTGTAGAGAGACAGTCCGTCGATGAGGATACCGTGGAGCTGGTGACCTCTGTCTCGGATACCGGTATGGGGATCAAGAAGGAGGATATCCCCTATCTGTTCGACGCGTTCAAGCGGGTGGATGAGGGGAAAAACCGTCATATCGAAGGAACGGGCCTGGGGCTCTCCATTGTCAAGCAGCTCATTGAGCTGATGGACGGAAATATCCAGGTGAACAGCATCTACGGAGAGGGCTCCACCTTCACCTTCACGATCCGGCAAAAGGTGACCGACCGGACCCAGGTGGGAGATCTCAGCATCCACAGCCAGCAGATGGCAAGGAGAAGCAACTATGAGAGCAGCTTCCTGGCTCCGGAGGTACGGATCCTGATCGTGGATGACAATGAGATGAATCTGGAAGTGGAGCGCAGGCTTTTAGTGGATACGGATATGGGCATCGACACCGCAAAGAGCGGGAAAGAAGCGCTCGATCGGTGCCTGAAGGCTCATTACGATGCGATCTTCATGGACCACCTCATGCCCGGAATGGATGGGATCGAATGTCTGGAGCAGCTGAGAGAGCAGGCGGGCGGACTCAACCGGACCACACCGGTGATCATTCTCACCGCCAACGCCGGGAGCGAGAACCGGGAGCTCTACAACCGGGCGGGATTTGACGGTTATCTGGTGAAACCGGTCTCCGGGCAGGCGATGGAGGAGATGCTGATCCGGCATATCTCGGGAGAGAAGCTGATCCTCCGGTCCGTCTTACGGGGGGATGAAGCGGAGATCCGCACCGCGGACAAATATGCAGAAAAGGAGCCTGTGATCGTCACCTCCTCGAGTATGTGCGATCTTCCCGATTCCGTGATCCGCAAGCTCCATATCCCGATCATACCGTTCGTGCTCAAGACGGAGGACGGTGTCTTCAAGGACGGAGTACACATGGATGCCTACGAGCTGATCCGGCACATCGGGTCCGGCAAGAATGCGGTCTCTTCGCCGCCGAATGAGACGCAGTACACGGAGTTCTTTGCCGATGTCTTAAAGAGGACCCACCATGTGATCCACATCTCGATCACGACAAGTATGAGCGAGGACTACCAGGTGGCCAGTGAAGCCGCGAAGTCCTTCGACAACGTGACGGTGATCAATTCGGAATGCCTCTCAAGCTCGATGGGTATCCTGGTGCTGATCGCCTACAAGCTGGTTCAGCAGGGGATCCCCGTGGCGGATATCGTCTCCGAGCTGGAGTCGGTCAAGCATCGCTTAAAGTGCAGCTTTATCATCAATACGACGGAATATATGGCCCGGAAGGGACTGGTGAACCTGAATCTGCACAGGATCGCAGAGGCTCTGAGCCTCCATCCGGCGCTCTCGATCCGGGAGGACAAGGCAGGGATCGGCGGTGTGTGGATGGGAAGAACCCGCAGAGCCTATCGGAAGTATATCAGCAGGGCGCTTCCGCCGGATACGATACCGGATGCCGATGTGGTGTTCATCACCTATGTGGATATCCCGGCGGAAACACTGCTGTGGATCGAGCAGGAGATCCGGAAGACCGCGTACTTTGAGCATGTGGTCTTCCAGCAGGCATCGGCGGCCATCTCCTGCAACTGCGGCCCGGGGGCATTCGGGATCCTGTATTTCCTTAAGTCCAACAAATCCTACAATATCGCCTCCTTCCTCGGTGATGTCTCTCAGGAAGAGATGACCGCGGAAGGGGAAGAGAGGAAGTCCGTTGAGGAAGAGCTCTCCGTGGCGGAGGAAGAGATACAGGAGGAGACCTTGCCGGAGGAAGATTTCGGATTCGATGAGGAGGAGTTCCCGCAGGAGACTCCCGCAGTCCCGGAAGAGCCCTCGCAGAAGGCCTGGTATGATGGGATCGCCGGTCTGGACGCCAAAGCGGCCATTGCGAACAGCGGCTCCGAGAGCGCCTTTCAGGCAGTCCTCAAGATCTTCTATGAGTCCATACCGGATAAGTACGCGGAGCTGGAAAAGAATTATGCTTCGGAGGACTGGGAGAACTACACCATCAAGATCCACGCGCTCAAAAGCTCTGCCAGGCTGGTGGGAGCCATGGGACTCGGTGCGGACGCCGAGCGTCTGGAGATGGCCGGCAAGGAGGGTGATATCCCTTACATCAGGGAGCATCACGACGCTGTCATGAAGGATTATCTGGCATATCAGGAGGCGCTTGCGCCGGTGTTCCCGGAAACCGGCGGGGGAGAGCAGGAAGAGGATGGGAGACCGGAGGCCGATGCCTTCCTCATGGAGAGCATCTATGAGGAACTCTCCGATGCGGCGGAGAGCATGGACTGTGACCGGGTGGAGGAGATCATGAAGGAGATCGGGGAATACCGCATTCCCGATCCGGAGAGGGAAAGGTTCGCAAAGATCCGCGAGAAGGCAGAACTCCTGGATTACGAGGGGATCCTCGCGGCGATCGGATCATAGTCAGAAGAGAGGAGGAGGAGAGATGGATCCACAGGTGCAGGAAAAGGTACAGAAGATCTTTCGGGGAGAGTTAAAGTACACATCGACCAATCTGGCGTTCAATATGCTGATCACCAAGAGCCGCAAGAAGGTCATGGCGGATCCCGGAAGCATGGATACGTGCCTGAAGGAACTGGAGGAGTTCCTGGCGAAGTATCCGATCGTGGCAAAGGTTGATCTCGCGAATATCGCGATGCTGTGACGTTAAGCACGGCAGATCACGAAAAAGGAGGTTTCACTATGCTTATCGAACTGAAAGAGGCAGTCAGGCTGATCAATGAGGGAAGGACCCTGCATATCGCGGCGGACGATTCGCTCCTTAAACAGCTTCCGAAGGGAAAGTGGATCGGGGGGACCACGCCCTATTTTATCGGGGAGGAGGGAGGCATTTTTACCAGGGACCTGCTCTACGTCAACGAGATCGATTACGCGGAGGAGATCAACGTCAGGGTCTACGGGAAATACAATATCTTTCAGCTGGTGGAGGAGTGCTATGACAACGGTCTGGCGATCCTCATCATGCCGTACGGCTCCGAGGTGGCAGCCAAGTATGCCAAGGAAGCTCCCGATGTGGAGGAGCTTTTGATGCATCCCACGCTGGGCTGGATCTCCGGCTTCGATCTGGAGACCGCCGGTGAGGCGAGGGTCTACGACGGGACGACCGGCACCTCCTATACCGACAGAGCCGTGGTGATGTATCTCAAACTGCCAGAGGGCAGGACGGCCATGATCAACATGATCAATATCTTTGAGGATGACAAGACCGATCCCGTGATCCACTTCCGGGAAAATGATCTGAGTGTAGAAAACTGTACCGTCAACGGACAGGAGGTGAATTTTGCGGAGTATATCCGGAAGAAGGGGATCGACACCAGGATGCCGCTTGTCGCGGATTATAACGGATCCTATTTCAATATCTCCGTAAAGAGCATTGAAAACGGCAGGGTCAGCTTTTACGCGCCGGTCTTTAAAAATGTGGACTATCGGTTCGCGGTCAGGGTGGACGACTATGCGGCGGAATTCATGAGGAGGATCGGAGAAGCAGGGGCGCGCAATCCCGTGATCTCCTGCAACTGCATCCTGAACTATCAGTACGGCGAGCTTGACGGCAAGAGGATCCCGCCCTATACCGGACCGGTCACCTTTGGCGAAGTGGCGTACCAGCTGCTGAATCAGACGCTGGTCTATTGTGAGATCGTAGGTTAAGCGATGGATGCGGTCATACGGATCAATGACGCGGTAAACTCCTTTGCGTGGGGAACCTTCGGACTCTCTCTCCTGATCGGGACGGGACTGATCTGCACCCTGATCACGGGGTTCTTTCAGATCACGCATCTGAGGCACTGGTGGAGCAGAACCTTTGGCGTCATACAGGGCCAGGGCAGGATCATCAACGATGCCGGCGCGTTGTCCCAGTTCAGGGCTTTCTGCACGGCTCTCTGTGCGACGATCGGAACCGGAAATATCGCCGGTGTTTCCACCGCGATCTGCTTCGGCGGTCCGGGCGCCGTCCTCTGGATGTGGGTGGCTGCCTTTTTCGGGATGATGGTCAAATATGCCGAAAATGTGCTGGGGCTGTACTATCGGCGCCGCAACCGGGAAGGAGCGTGGTCGGGCGGTCCGATGTACTATCTGGAGGATGGGTTGGGGTCGATCCGCCACTGCAGGGTACTCGGGAGGGTGCTGGGGATCCTCTTCTGTCTCTTCACGGTACTGGCCTCCTTCGGGATCGGGAATATGGGTCAGATCAACAAGATCACCATCAATTTTCAGTCCGCCTTTTTAAGCGGAGTGGATCTCGGCACATTTCTGGGAGCACCGAGTATCGACTGGCTGCTCGGTGTGATCCTCATGATCACGGCGGCAGTCATCATCCTGGGCGGGTTTCGGCGTCTGGCCGCTGTCTCCGAGAAGCTGATCCCCATCATGTCCATCGCCTACATCGCGGGATGCCTCATCATGGTCCTGCTGCATGTCACGAAGCTGCCGGCGGTCTTTGCTTCGATCTTCCGGTGCGCGCTGGGGCCGGTGGCGTTAAGGGGCGGTCTGGCGGGGACGGCCGTGCAGATCGCATTCAATACCATCAAGAACGGATGTAAGAGAGGCGTCTTTTCCAACGAGGCGGGGCTGGGATCCTCGGTCATGGTGCACAGCAACAGCTGTGTCCGGGAACCGGTCCGTCAGGGGATGTGGGGCATCGCGGAGGTTTTCCTGGATACCATGGTCATCTGCACCCTGACGGCGCTTGTCGTCTTAAGCTCGGGTGCGATCGATCTGGATTCCGGCCTGGTGCGGGACGGGATCAATGATTCCACGCTGGTCGCCAAGGCCTTCGGCGCGACCTTCGGGAGACCGGGGGAGTGGTTTGTGGTCCTGGTGATCACACTGTTTGCCTTTACAACCGTGTTGGGTTGGTCGTACTATGGTGCCAAGGTGACGGAATATCTGCTGGGGGTCACCTGTGGGAGGATCTATCGTCTCATCTTCATCGGTCTGATTGTTTTCGGGGCGGTGATGGAATCCAATCTGGCCTGGGATATCTCGGACACCTTTAACGGGCTGATGATGATCCCGAACCTGATCGGATTGATTGTGCATATCCCGCTCCTCATACGGCTGACCAGAAATTACATCAACCGAAAGATCAGGGGCAGGGATGACACACCGCTTTTGTCCTATGATGCGGATATTCAGCGGGAGGCACAGGCTGCGGTCCTCAAAGGGATCGATTGAGTTTCACACGGGAGGTTTGGGATATGAGCGAAGCAAACAGAAAAATCGTCATCGTTGCGCTGCAGTACAGCGTTGTGGTCAAAGGGATCGAACGGAAGCTCAATGACGCGCAGTATGAGACGACGGTCCTGTCGGATTCCTTTGAGAAGATCCGGGATCTTGCCGGCGCGGCGGATCTGTTTCTCCTGTATCTGCCGGCCGATGTGCTTGAAAAGATCGATCAGCTGGAAAAACTGACCTATATCTGCGGTCAGGTGAAAAAGAGCGGCCGGAACATGATCCTGATCGGAGAGACCAAGGATCACGGCGATCTGCAGCAGAAACAGCCGATCATCAATGATTTTGCCTGGCTCGACCGGCCGATCGAGATGGATGTGCTCCAGCCCGCCATCGAAAATGCCATAGAGGGGAAGACCGTTACGGGCGAGAAAAAGAGGGTGCTGATCGTGGATGATGATCCCTCCTATGCCAAGATGATCCGGGAATGGATCCGGGACAAGTACCAGGCGGATATCGTGACGGCCGGTATGCAGGCGATCACGTTCCTGTTAAAGAACCAGGTGGATCTGCTCCTGTTGGATTATGAGATGCCGGTCGTCAACGGACCGCAGGTGCTGGAAATGCTCAGGCAGGAGCCGAGCACGGCAAAGATCCCGGTCATCTTTCTGACGGGAGTCGGTACCAAGGAGGCGGTGGAGCGCGTCATGGCATTAAAGCCCAACGGCTATGTCTTAAAGAGCACCACCCGGGAAAATCTCCTTAAGTATCTGCAAGGGAAACTGGGATAAATCTGCCGGCTGAGCAGACCGCAATGAATCCCGCAGCAGAGAGGACAAAATATATCATTGCCGTGGTCCTGTACGGGACCATTGGCATGTTCTTAAGACTGGTCCGTGTCCCCAGCGAGATCGTCGTCATGTGTCGGGGGATCCTGGGTTCTGCCTTTATCCTCGCGTTTCTGTCCGTGAGGAAGAAAAGACCGGATCTGCAGTCGATACGAAAAAACATCCGGTGGCTTCTGATATCGGGGATCTGTCTGGGACTCAACTGGGTCTTTCTTTTTTCCGCCTATCTGCATACGACGGTTGCCATCGCAAGTATCTGCAATTACGTGGCGCCGATCATCGTGGTGGTGATCGCGCCGTTCGTGTTTAAAGAACCCCTGGACGCCAGGAAGGTCCCCTGTGTTATTGCCGCGTTTGCGGGGATTATCTTCGTCTCGGGATTCTGGAAGGAGCAGTCGGGGGATTTCTTCGGTGTGCTGATGGGGGTGATGGCGGCCGTCTGCTTCGTCTTTATCCTGATCGGCAACCGGAACATGACCGACATCAATGTCTATGATAAGGCCATCGCCCAGCTGATCATCTCTGCCGTTACGGTGCTGCCTTATGTGCTGGTCAGGAATCTGGGAACACCGCCGGAATGGGATGCACGATCCGTCGCGGTGATCCTGATGCTCGGCCTCGTCCATACGGGGGTCGCCTACTGCCTGTATTTCAGCAGTATCGCAACCCTGCCGGTTCAGACGGTGGCCATTCTCGGGTATCTGGAACCACTCATGTCCGTATTGTGTTCGGCGGTCATCCTGCGGGAGCGGATGGATATATTCGCCTGGATCGGAGCGATGCTGATCCTCGGTGCGGCGATCATCAGCGAGATGATCTCAGTCAAAGAGTAGGACCGGGGATCGCCCCCGGTCTTTCACTTTGCGATCTCGCGGATCCTCTTCAGATCCTCCACGGAGAACGGATAGGCTTTGTTGCAGAAGCGGCAGCGCAGCTCCTCCCCTTTTCCGTCGAGGATCATCTGATCCAGTTCGGTTTTTCCGATGAGCATCAGTGCACGTTCCACACGATCTCTGCTGCAGTTGCAGTGCCAGTGTACATCGGTCTCATCCAGCCGGTGAAGGGAGAACCCATCCAGCGCCCGCGAAAGGAGGGACTCGGGATTGCGATCCTCACGGAGCATCTCCGTCACGGCAGGGAGTGCACGGATATTCCGTTCCAGGCGATCGATCACTTCCTCCGTGGCAAAGGGCATCAGCTGGATGATATATCCGCCGGCCTCCAGGACCTGTCCCTGTCCGTCGACAAGGACGCCCAGACCGACGGAGGACGGGGTCTGCTCCGAGGCGGCAAAGTAGTAGGTCAGATCTTCGGCGATCTCTCCCGAGCGCAGCTCCACCTGGCCGGAGTAGGGATCGTTCATGCCCATGTCTCTGGTGACGGACAGGATCCCCCGGCCGACGCCGCCGCCGACATCCAGATGTCCGTCCGCCTTGTTGGGGAGGATCACCCACGGATTCTTCACGTAGCCCTTCACGTTGCCGGCGCTGTCTGCCGTCGCCAGCAGGCCCTTTAACGGCCCGTCACCGTCGATCTGTACGGTGATCAGATCCCCGTCGTTCTTGAGCATTTCGCGGCCCATCATGGCGGTTCCGCACAGCAGCCTCCCCAGAGCCGCTGTTGCGAGCGGACTGGTGCGGTGTGCTGCCCTGGCGGCCTCCGCCAGCTGCTTTCCCGTGATCGCGGCGGCACGGATCTGTTCATTTTCCGCGGTCACCCGGATGATATGATCTCGTTCCATTGACTGATCTGACATCTTGCTCACCTTCTTCGGATCGATAGGAATGATACGAAGAGTATACTACCATGATTTCGGGAGAATGGGTATACCGTCATTTTCTGCAGGATGTCTCGATCTGAATCAGGCCGAGAAAGCGGCCGAGAAATCGAAGAGACCGCCTGCATTGCTTATTATCTTTTGCGAGATATCAAATCAGTTTTTGCGAAAGGCGGATGAAAAATGAGTGAATGAAAAAAGTAAAATATACTTGACATTATGCCAGTGCCGTGCTAAGGTGTATTTATCAGCTGATTCGTGGATGTGTTGGATGAGAGAATTAGGGGGTTTAAAAAATGGAAAAGTACAGAGTCGTATTCAACGTCAGTATCATCGTCATCGTATGCATTACCCTGATCAATGTCGTCTGCGGGATTCTGCAGATCACCCTTCCGGATATGCTGGTGCGTATCTTCGGGATCCTGGATCTGGTATCCGTGGCCGCACTGATCTTTGCGGCGATCAAAATGAGGGCAGCAAAGTGAAGTATGAACAGACCATCATGTTAAAGAACGGGAAAGAAGCGGTGATCCGGGGCGGTGAGGAATCAGACGGAAGTGCGGTGTTCGAGGTTTTTAATCGCACCCATGAGGAAACGGATTTTCTGTTATCCTACCCGGACGAAAACAGTCTTGATCCGGAGCAGGAGGCGCAGTACCTGAAAGAGAAGACGGCAAGCACCGATGAGGCAGAGCTGATCGCCGTCGTTGACGGAAGGATCGCGGGAACGGCCGGTATCGAATCAGTCGGGAAAAAGGATAAAGTAAAGCACAGGGCCGAATTCGGCATCAGCGTATTAAAGGAGTACTGGGGTCTTGGCCTGGGAAGGGCTCTGACAGAGGCTTGTATCCAATGTGCGAAGGATGCGGGATATGAGCAGCTGGAATTGAACGTGGTGGCCGAGAATGAAAGAGCGATGTCCCTGTACCGTAGTCTGGGATTTGTGGAATTTGGACGGAATCCCAGGGGCTTTTGCTCACGGTTGACCGGATATCAAGAACTGGTCTATATGCGGCTGGAACTATAGAGAGCCCGGGTGCTTTAACAGAACGGTGAGGGGGTAAGGAACATGATAACAAAGAGCGAATTTCCGATCCTGGAGTATGATGACGCGAAGACGGCCAAGCTGAATCCGTCGTCCTTTCAGCCCGGGAAATTTGATACCGACCGAATGGTGATCACGTTCTTTCCGGAGGTGATGAAGAAGCTCATCGAAGGAGGAAAGATCAGCCTCGAAAGGGAGATCCCCGGGGAGAATCCCGTCGAGATCTATCGATTCGATGATGACTCCGGGGTGCTGATCACCCTGGGACAGGTGGGGTGTCCGGCATGTGCCGGGAATCTCGATCTGTTTCATGAGATGGGGATCCATAAGGTGATGTTTTGCGGCGGAGGCGGGGTCCTTGACCGGAGTATCGAGGTCGGCCAGCTTCTGCTGGTGGAAGGGGCCATCCGGGATGAGGGCTTTTCGTACCATTACCTGCCGCCGGCCAGGGTGGTCTACACGGAGAAGGACACAACGGATCGTATCGCGAGTTATCTGGATGAACGGAACGTCTCCTATATCCGCGGCCTGACCTGGACGACCGACGCGATCTTCCGCGAGACGGCAGACCGGATCGAATTACGAAAAGCCGAAGGCGGCAGGATCGTTGAAATGGAGCAGGCCGGATGCATCGCGGTCGCCCGTTTCCGTGGCTTTGCGTACGGCGCTCTGATCTACGGCGGGGACGACCTCTCCGGCGAGGAATGGTCCGGACGCGGCTGGCGAAGCAGAGAGGGGATCCGGTACGATCTGGTACAGCTCTGCAGGAAGCTTGTCAATGAACTCTGATTCCGAAAACCTGACCGCGATGGATGACAGGATCGACATGGCGTCAGAGGTCTGGGACGGATCATGCTGCGGTACGGGATAGAGGAACTGCGACGAAGAGGCTGTAAGGGGATCCATTTCCTGGTCAACAGACACAATGTCAAGGCCATCCGCTGCTATGCGGTGTTCGGCTTCCGCGTGGTCGGCGAATGTCATATGTACGATCAGGATTTCCTGTGCTACGAGAAGGAACTGTGATCGCCAGGCTGGGCGCGTCTTTTATCGCACGCGGAACAGTACCGTTCCGTCTCCATCGACCATCCGGTACACCGGCTCTGAAGGAAATGCGGATCGCATGATCCTGCCGTAAGGATTGACTACGATATACCCGGAAGCCTTTGTGACCGTATTGAACAGGAGCCCGGTATAATGTGTTTCCGTCTGATAATATCGCTTTGCGAATGCGGTTGATTCCGCACCTTTGCCTGAAGCCGCCAGTTCATTGATCCTGTCTTCTGCTGCTTTATCCGCATATTTGTTGTTCTTCCCGATCGGAGCCCAGTATTGTCCGACGAAACCGCGTGCATCATGCGGTTTTTGTGTCCAGCTCCAGCCATCTTTTTCCGGGTACAGTTTCAGGATCAGTTCGGTTGCTTCCTCTGCATTATGGATCGTGATCTTCTCACTTTCGTCGATATCAAGCACATACCCTGATCCTGTTTGAACCAGGTTTTTAGTCAGTGCGTTTGCATCCACGCCGATCAATCCGTCGATATCTTCTTCAGACTTGGAGGATGTCTTTGAAGAGGCTCCGGACATCGTGACGTTTCCGGGACTCGGGATCAAAAAGAGGAACAGGATCGCCGCAAGGAGAGGCACATAGACACTGAGAATCATGGAGCGCGTCCGGAGTTTCGCGGTGTTACGCTGCCTGATCTCACGCACGATCGTCGGGATCCCTTTTGCCGCAAACAGAAGCAGGCAGATACCGATCAATCTG
>JAFPTK010000064.1 GCA_017400305.1 Lachnospiraceae bacterium
CTGTGCGCAAACAGCGCCAGGATCCCGGGGCGCATTGTGACCCTTGCGGCCGTGATCTTTACGGTCGGTTTTACGGTCTGCGCCGTGATCGCCATCCTTCGGCATGAGGGTACCTTCCGGTACGAGCCGTATTACATCGAGGGCTCCCCGGCGTTTGGACAGATCGTCCGGATCGCGGCGATCTCCCCCTGGGCGTTTATCGGCTTCGAAAATATCTCTCATTTCTCCGAGGAGTACACCTTTCCGGTCAAAAAAGTGCGCAGGATCCTGATCGGCTCGGTCATCGCCACGACGTTGTTGTATCTGTTTGTTTCCCTCCTGTCGATCTCCGCCTATCCGCCGGAATATGACAGCTGGCTTTCCTATATCCGGGATATGGGGAATTTGGAGGGGATCCGTGCGGTTCCGGCATTTTACGCGGCGGATCACTATCTCGGCCGTCCCGGTGTGGCGGCTTTGATGCTTTCCCTGTTCGGTGTCATCCTGACGAGTCTCATCGGCAATATGCTCGCCTTAAGCCGTGTGATGTATGCCGCCGGAAGAGAGGGCGAGGCCCCCAAAGTGCTTGCCGATCTGAATCATCGCGGGATACCGTATATCGCGTTTCTTGTCATCGGGGCCATCTCAGTGCTGATCCCTTTCCTGGGCCGCACGGCGATCGGCTGGATCGTGGATGTCACCACGCTGGGGGCGACCATGATTTACGCCCTCATTTCCTATGCCGTCTACCGGCATGCCGCTAAGGAAGGTCATCGAATCGGCTATGCGACCGGCATAGCCGGCATGGTGTTAATGCTCCTGTTCATGCTGCTGCTCCTGATTCCGGAATTGCTTCCTTTTGATGCGATGGAGACGGAATCCTATCTGCTGTTCATCGTATGGGCGATCCTGGGACTGATCTATTTTCGCGTGCTGGTCCGTTTCGACAGGAACCGGGAATTCGAACAGCGCATCATTGTCTGGATCATCCTGCTGGTCATCGTGCTGTTCGCATCCATGATGTGGGTTTCCCGGGAGACCCGGGTCGCCGCCAATCAGGCAGTGGAGCGGATCTTTGAATATCATCACGCGCATCCCGGGGAAGACGCGCAGGGATCGACCGATGAGGAACAGCGGGCTGCTTTCCTGACAGAGCAGGCCAGAGAGATCAGCAGTGCCAACACGCTCTATACGCTGGTTTCCCTCGCCTTTTTCCTGCTCTGCGCTTTTGTCATGATGATCAGCTATCAGGATAACCGGAGACTGGGAAAGCGCCTGACTGCCGCGGAGCAGGAGGCATTGGACGCCAAAAAGATCGCGGAGCTTAAGACCTCCATCGGCACACTGCTCAATAATATGCCGGCCATGAGCTATTCCAAGGATGCGCAGAGCGGTCTGTATCTCGCCTGTAATCAGGCCTTTGCGGATTACGCACACAAGGAGAGACCGGAGGATGTGGTGGGGCTCTCCTCGGCGGAGATCTTTGACGCGGAGACGGCGGAGCTCTTTGACAAGGAGGATAAGATCGCGCTCTCCATGGAGGAGCCCTATATCGTCTTTGAGGATGTCCCCGACGCTGCGGGCAATCAGAAGCAGCTGCAGACGACGAAACTCAAGTTCATCGATTCCTCGGGCCGGCTCTGTATCCTGGGAATGAGCCAGGATGTGACGGATCTGGTGCGGATCCGGCGGGAAAACGCGACGACAAAAGAGGCCTATGAGAAGGCAAAGAGCAACAGCATCATCTACACCCACATCGCGCAGACCCTCGCACACGGTTACGAGGATCTGTACTACGTCAATGTGGAAACCGGGTCGTATATCGAATACCATACGGACGATCAGACCGGCGCCCTGAACGAGGTACGCCGGGGAACGGATTTCTTTGAATCCTGTATCCGGGAAATTGAGGCGTTCGTATATCAGGATGACAGAGAGACGGTCAGAAGGACGCTGGATCGCAGCGCGCTC
>JAFPTK010000065.1 GCA_017400305.1 Lachnospiraceae bacterium
CTCCGTCCGCATGACCAGAGACGGCAAGGATGTCGGCTTCTCCAACAAGGCGCAGATCAAGGAGGAGGGAACCTACGTCGGCCAGTTCTATGTGACGCAGGACGGCTCGGAGGAGCTGCCCGGCTGGCAGCAGACCATCGAGCGCGCACGCTTCGTCTTCCGCATCCAGTATACGGCGGGTCTGGACGGACAGCCGCTGGTCCTGGAGCAGGAGCCTTCCGAGTTGTCCTCCTTTGCGGATCTGGCACAGGAGGAAAGTGAGGTCCTCCTGCCGGGAACGACCGAGGAGCCGGAGACAGAGCCGGCCGAGGAACCGGCTGCGGAGGAACCGGCACAGGCAGAAGCGGAGGAGCAGCCGGCACCGGGATTCGTCGCGGCGACGAAGGGACTCACCACCGAGTATGACGCAAGCACCGGTAACTACCGGATCGGACTGCTCACCGGGGACAGCTTCCAGTCGAACATCCCGGACGGTATGGTGACCAACAGCGCCGTCCTGTTCATGCCGGCGGAAGATATGCGTTTTGAGGTGTACCGCAACGGGGAGGAGATCGAGTACACCCCGGGCGAGTACATCAGTGAGAGCGGAGATTACATCGCGATCCCGATCATTGACAACCTGGAATACGAGGGATACTACCGCATGAACCGCCCGATGATGCGTTTCCGTATCGTCGGCGGTCAGGTGAACGACCTTGCGTCGATCGCTGCGCCGGAGAGTCTGAAGATCACGGCGGTGCGTCTAAACGGCGAGGATGTGACGGCGAAGGCGATGCTTTCCGACGAGGTGGCCGGGCTTTCGGAGGACGGGCAGTATGAAGTGGAGTTTACCGGGGACAACGGGGAGACCTCCGTTACCTTCCTCCGCGATACGGTACCGCCTAGGGTGAGAGTCACCACCGAGCCGAATATCGCAAAGATCGAGTATCTTTCGGAGGACATCACGAGCGCGATGATCTACCGCGGCAATGAACTGGTGAGTGACCAGATGATGTCGACGATCACGGATACGGGCCGCTACCGCATTGTCGTACGTGACGCATCGGGGAACGAGACGGAGCAGCAGTTCAACGTGCAGTACCGCATCAACATCTTCGCGATCCTGGCGATCGTGGCGGTGATGGCCCTCATCGGCGGCCTCATCATCTTCCTGCAAAAGACGAAGACCAGTGTGAGGGTGCGGTGAACCTGAAGAGACAGGAACAGAAGAGCCTAAGGAGGAGCATAGTCCGATGAATATGACCCCTGTGACACTCAGCTTTTTGTCCATTCTGGAAGACATCCTGAAGACGATCTTCAATGAGGTTCTGGTGCCGGTCCTCATGATCGCCTTTGATTTCCTGTGGGATCTGGTCCTCGGGATGGTCACCCGGTTTCTCAGTGAGCTCTTTTTCATGCTCTTTGTCACCTTGCTGAAGGTGCTCTACATCATCGAAAAGATCTTTGATGTCTTTTCCTGCACGGTCGGAGTCTATGTCATGAACGATGCGGGACAGATGACGGCGACCTCAGGCTACGACAATGTCGCGCAAAATAACAGCCTGCTTGACGTCCTGATGCAGAGCGATCCCATCGTGAATGCGGTACTGGGCATGACGATGGGCGCCTTTGCGCTCTGCTTCCTGATCACGATCTTCGCCGTCATCAAATCCATGGGGGAGGGGCTCCGGGAGATGAAACGACCGGTGAGCCACGTCTTGAGACAGACTGCCAAGGCCTGCGTCACGTTTATGCTGATCCCTTTGGGGTGCATGTTTGTCGTGAAGATGGCGGGTGTGACGATCTCTACCGTTCAGGCCTACATGCCCAATAGTATCTACGGAACGGGAAGCCGCTCCTCGGTGCAGCTCGTGAGTGAGGCGCTGTCTAATACGACAGGAGCACCGAAGCGCGGAACGAAACAGTCACAGATCGAAAAGGCGATCGCCGCGGCCAAGGCGGCGACCCCCAACGCGGAGACCCGCGCCTGCGATCTGATCTTCTACATGTCCATCAAGGATGCCCTGCGCAACAAGGCGAATGGGGCCTATTATCTGAGCGGTCAGCATTTCCAGAACACCTTGGTCGCCAAAAACGATATCGATATCACGAAGGTCAACTGGATCTTTGCTTTCTTTGAACTGGGCCTGGTGCTCATTATCTTTACCAAGCTGATCATCGAATGCATGGTCCGGATCTTCATGATCCTGATCCTCTTTGTGGTGAGCCCCTATTTCGTGGCCATGATGCCGTTGGATGACGGGGCGAAGTTCAAGCGGTGGAAGGAGATGTTCGTGGGCTTCACCATTGCCGTCTTCGGTCCGATCATCACGATGCGTCTCTATCTGGTACTGCTTCCCTATATCGTCACGGGGGATACGCTGGATCTCGGGTTTACTCCCATCAAGAGCTTTGTCTTCCGCCTGTTCTTCATTGCGGCAGGTGCGTTCTCGGTCTATAAGAGTCAGCAGCTTATGCTGGATCTCATCAATCCCGAGGTCTCGCGCTTCCTGTCCGCCGCCAGCGCGCCGATCGATCAGGGGGTCAAATCCGGCTTCAATGCTGCCAGCGCCGGCGTGACCAAGGGGATCGGCATGGCCAAGAACGCGCTGCAGAAACAGTCGGCCGGCGGACAGCAGGGAGGTCAGGGATGAGGATATTCGTACAGCTTGGCTGGATCCAGGACATCATCAACTGGATCTTCGACAAGATCCTGAATCCGATCTTCAAGTGGGTGACGGATCTGTTGTCCGATGTGTTCAAGTGGCTCTTTGACAACGTGCTGGGGCCGATCCTGGAGGTCGTGTTCACCATCGTCATGGAGACGGTCGGCAAGCTCATCCTGCGCCTCCTGGGGCGGTATCTGTATATCATCGAAAAGAGTCTGCTTATGATCCTCGACATGATGCAGGATATGTTCAATGTGCTGTCAGGACTCAAACCGGTGTCGGACAAATCCCTGGGAATGGAAAATGTATCACTGATGGAGCTCCTGGTCCGTTCTCCTTTCCTGGTAAAGTCGATGGGGATTGTGATCATGATCTCCGTTGTTCTGGTCTTTTTCTGTGCGATCATCGCGACGATCCGATCCATCGCGGATATGGGCGGCCAGGGATCCCAGACGGTGAGTCAGGTGATGAGAAACCTCGCGCATGCGCTCCTCAGGATGGTCACGGCACCGGTCATGGGCTTATTCCTCGTGCTGTTAGGAAATGCGGTGCTCCTTGCGATCACCAATGCCATGACGCTCGGAACCAACGCGTCGATCGCCCGCACGATCTTCGTCATCTCGACCTTTGACGCGGTGGAGGATGAATTTTCCGCTGTTGATAAGTACGGCAACGAATATAACTACGGGGTCAGCAAGAGGAGCACGAATCCGGTGTGCGGCTACAATTACAGCACGCGCTCCGAATGGCTGGCTTCGCACCCGGGGGATGCCGCGGATTACGGTCTCAAGGATAAATTCCGTGAACCTTTCTATGACGGATCTAAGGATTTCATGGAGACGAGCGACGTGGAGAAGGTCTTTAACTTCGGCCGGATGAACTTCATTGTCGGGATCGGCGGCACGCTGCTGTTCATCTATATCATCGGAAGTGCGCTGTTCGTGTTTGTGAGCCGGATGTTCGACATCCTCGTCCTTCTCATCGTCGAGCCGTTTTTCCTGGCACCGATGCCGTTAGACGATGGGGAACACTTTAAGAAGTGGGAGGATATGTTTATCGCGAAGATCTTCTCCGGTTACGGGATGGTGGTGGCGATGTATCTCTATCTGCTGATCTGCAGCATCGTCTTTGAGGGACGCATCTCCTTTACCAAGGGAGAAGGGATCGGGGATATCATGATGGATATGATCATGCGGATGGTACTGCTCTATGGCGGTGCCGCCACCATGATGACCGCGGGTCCGCTCGTCACGTCGATCTTAAACAGCGCTGCGGCACAGCAGGAGGGGCAGGCGTTCCAGGCCGGACAGTCCTTCACCAATACCGCGGTCATGAAGCCCCTCCGGTTTGCCACGAAGAAGTTAGCCCTGGGCGGCGCCAAGGCGCTCACCGGCGGAGAGCACGGACTCGTCGGACAGGCGGAGAAAGCGATCGGCATGATCAAGGGGGGGCCCCAGAGCTTTACACGCGCGATCAAGGGTGGACAGGGTCAGGGGCCCGGCGGAGCGCAGCAGGCGATCCCGGGCGGTCTGGGGGGCAGCACCCCTCCCGGCGGACCGATGCCTGCCAGCGGCGCGCAGTCCTTTAGCGGTACGCCCACAATGGGTAAGCAGGGGGAAGGTGCTCCCGCAAAGGCAGCGGCCGGAGCCGCACAGGGAGCCGCACCGCCCGCCGGTAAGCAGATGCCGCTTGACGGCGGGGCGGCACCGAATGTCGGGACACAGGCATTTCAAGGCTCACAGCCGTCTCAGTCCCACGCTCCCGCAGCACTCGGTGGAGAAAAGGAGGAAGCTGCGGCTCTTGCCGGGGCTGCCACCGAGAGCAAGGCGGATCAGGATGACGGTTTCGAAACGATCTTTGATGTGGGCGGAAAGAGCCTCTTCGATGAGCCGGCGTCAGACGATGCCGGAAAGAGCAGTCAGGCGGCTCCCCAGAAGGCTCCCCAGAAGACGGCAGCACCCCGTCCCCGCGCCGGTCTCGGGTACGCCTGGCGCGCGAAGGCCAGCACCGCTACGATCAATCAGGTTCGGGCGAAGTATGGGATGGCTCCGCTTCCCGAGAAGAAGGCGGACAGCTCCGGCGGCATGGATATGAAAGACATCGTCGGCGGTCCGTCGTCCTCCGGAGATGCCCCTTCCTCCGGTCAGATGAGCATGAGCGACATCGTGGGCGGTTCGGAAGCGCCGGGGAAAGAGCTTGATATGAAGGACATCGTGGACGATAACGCGCCGCCTCCGGGCTGAGACGGGAGTGAAACACAGAGGATACCACAGACAGGGATCGGATGAACTTAAAGGACAGGTAATATATGCGAGTCATACCTAAGAAAACAAATGTGCGAATGGAACTCTTCCCGGGACTCGAGCTCGTCGACGTGCTCGTGGGAGCCGGCGGTGCGGCGATCACCGTGCTCTTTGCGCTGTCGAACCTTCCCGGGCACTTCATCATCGCGATCATCATCGCGGTGCTGACCGCGGCGCTGATCGTCCCCATCGACGATGACAAGGGTTATCTGATGATCCTGTATTTCATGCGCTATCTGGGAAGACCGAGGACCTTCACCAAGAAGGGGGATAAGGGGGAGGCAAAGGGCAATTCGCTGGCGGTGGAGGATATCACGCCCTTCACCGGCATCAACGGCAAATTCATAGAATACGGCCAGGATTACTTTGCCACGGTGGTTGAGATCCCTTCGGTGGAATTCCGTTTCTACACGGAGCTCAGGCAAAATACCCTGATCGACCGCGTCTTCGGCGGGATCCTGCGCATGGCGGCGGAGAATGAGCAGATCCTGTTGGTCAAGCTGGACCGGCCGCTCATCTTTGACGATATGATCGCCAATGAACACACGAAGCTCGGCGATCTGGAGGAGGCGTATCTCAACAACCTCTTAAATGACGATGAGCTGACCGTCCGCGTCGGGATCGTCGAGGACCGTATCGCACAGCTGGACAAGATGAACTACATGGATCGGATCTTCCAGCCCTTCCACTATGTGATGTTTGTCTACAAGGATAAGAATCTGATCCAGTCCCAGGCGGAGAGCTGTGTCCAGCAGTTTTCCCAGAACGGGATCGCCGCGAGACAGTTGGAGGACAAGGAACTCGCGGTATTCTTAAAATATAATTACAACTGCACCTTTGATGAACGCGAGGTGAAGAATCTGACGCCGGATCAGTATATGAACTGGATCCTGCCGGAGAAGGTCAAGTTCACGACCAGACAGGTCTGGTATGACGATCTGATCACCTGGCAGTTCCGTCTCAGGGATTACCCCGTGCTCGTGGGGAATGCCTGGGCGGCTCCCTTCTACAACGAGGTCGGGACCAAGGTCGTCATGCGCATGACTCCCATCGACCGCGGCAAGGCCATCCGGCAGATCGACCGGTCCCTGGAGGAGTTAAGGAGTCAGCACAATGACACCGGCAAAGCCTCCAAGCTCATCGACCTGAGCACCCAGATCCAGGCTCTGGCCAACGTCCTGCGCCTGCTGCAGGGGGAGAATGAGATCCTCTTTAACGTCAACACCTACATCCAGGTCAACGACTACGATCTGTCGGAGGCGACGAGAACCGGTGCGAAGATGAGCTCCAACGATATCAACGCGACGCGCAAGGATGTGCGCAGACGTCTCGCGGAGGAGGGCTTCAAGGTCACGGATATGTTCATGCAGGAGTTCGAGGGATATGTATCGGAATCTCTCGGCGGCGTTGATGCCTTTGCCAAGTATCAGCGCGGCATTCATTCGGGCTCCGTGGCGGCCGCCTTCCCCTTTGTCTATAAGAGCTTAAATGACAAGAACGGCCTTTTTATCGGCAATTCCGCCGGGATCCCGGTTTTCATCGATTTCTTCAAGAGAGACTCGGAGCGCGTCAACTCCAACACGATCATCATCGGTAAGTCCGGTTCCGGTAAATCCTATGCGACGAAGTCGATCCTGGCGCAGCTGGCCGCAGAGAATTCCAAGATCTTCATCCTGGATCCGGAAAATGAGTACACCAAGATGGCGAAGGGCCTGCACGGCAAGGTCATTGACGTCGGAAGCGCCACACAGGGGCGCCTCAATCCCTTCCACATCATCACCTCCCTCTCGGATGATGAAGAGACCGAGGAAGGGGCAGAGGGAGCCGAGGAGAGCGGCGAGACCGTCGCTGAATTCGGAAACGAGCGAGCGGTCAGCTTCTCCACACACCTGCAGTTTCTGGAGGAGTTCTATCGGCAGATCCTGCCGGGGCTTACCGTCGATGCCCTCGAACAGTTAAACAGCGTGACCGTCGAGATGTACGAGGATAAGGGGATCGATGAATTCACCGATCTGTCGGAGCTGTCCGCGGAGGATTATCCGACCTTTGATGACCTCTACGAGACCATCATCAACGACTATCAGAAGACCCAGGGCGACTATTCCAAGAATAACCTGAGGATCCTCACGAACTTCATCAGCAAGTTCTCCACCGGCGGGCGCGATTCCCAGCTCTGGAACGGACCGGCCTCCATCACGACGGAGGAGAACTTCGTGGTGTTCGATTTCCAGTCGCTCCTTGCGAATAAGAACGGCACGGTGGCCAACGCGCAGATGCTCTTAGTCCTTAAGTGGCTCGACAACGAGATCATCAAAAACCGTGAGTACAACATGGCCTACCACGCGAACCGCAAGATCGTGATCGTCATCGACGAGGCGCACGTCTTCATCGACGACAAATTCCCGATCGCTCTGGACTTCATGTTCCAGCTGGCCAAGCGTATCCGTAAGTACAACGGTATGCAGATCGTCATCACGCAGAACATCAAGGACTTCGTGGGAACCGAGGAGCTGGCGAGGAAATCCACCGCCATCATCAACGCGAGCCAGTACAGCTTCATCTTTCCGCTTGCGCCCAACGATATGACCGACCTGGTGAAGCTCTATGAGAACGCCGGCGGCATCAATGAGGGCGAGCAGGACGACATCGTCAACAACGGCCGCGGCCGCGCCTTTGTCATCACCTCACCTTCGGAGCGCACGAATGTGGATATCGTCGCAGGAGAAGGAATTGAAGACTTATTCATGATGACGTAAGGACCAACATGGCAGACGAGGAAAAGAAACCCGATATCAGAGCGCTCCTTCGCAACCGGCGTGCGATCCGGATCGCGGCGATCCTTCTGTTGATCCTGGTCATCGCACTGATCGCAGGCTTAAGCAGGAGAAGACGGGAGAGCGGAAGCATATCGCTCATGGAGTCGGGGACCCTGACGGCAGCCATCGTCAACGGAGAGGACCGCTATGCGGACCGCGACGGTACGGGAAAGCTCGTCGGCAAGGAACCGGAGATCGCACAGACCCTTGCGGACACGCTCGGCCTCACATGCAGGATTTTAGAGGCTTCCTCCGAAGAGGAGGCGCTGGAGTTTCTGGATCAGGGCAAGGCAGATGTGGCCTTCGGCCGGTTCCCCTCGGATCGGGATTACACCGGCTACGCCACCTCCGGGGAATATGATCGCTGCGGACTGTTCTGTGTCACGGTACAGCATGACTACACTGATTCCCTGACGCTCATGACCGGGTATACCGTGGGGGTCATGCATTCGATCAGGGGTACGGCATGCGGCATCAAGGGTTACGATTTCATCAGCCCGAAGGATTACACCGATCCGCTCGCAATGGGGAAGGATATCCGCGATCGCGCCGTGAATATGGGGATCTGTGACGAGCGGGACGCGCTGGAGCTGGTCCGCGCGTTTCCCGGGGAACTGCAGACGCAGGAGATCGCGGATGATACGGTGGAGCGCTATGTGGCGGTTTTCCCGATACGAAGCGCGACCTACGCGACGATCCTGGACGCGGTGGTCGGGCAGAGATAAGGCGGAGAAACAGTTGTGTCACAGCAGCTTACGGGCATGGCCAAAGAGGAGAGCAGAGATGGCATACTTTGACAGTTCCAAAAACAAGGCGATTTGGACAAAGCGCTTAAACGCGCTGCGCAAGGAAAAGGAAGAACGGGCCAAGAACGGTTTCCGGCCGACGGAGAGGAAACAGGTTGCCGAAGCGTCGTCTGAGATGGCGCCCGGCAGACGGCCCATCACCTTTGCGGAGCTGGTGGCAAAATGTGAGGCCAAGGCGGCACAGGCGGCCGGACTCGACCCGGCCGAGGCGGCCATGGGCCACTCGAAGGAAGCGGCCAAGGCGGCCCGCGAATCCAGAAAAGCCAGGCATGCGCAGAAGGAAAGCGCCGCAAAAGCCATGTAGGGCGCTCCCGGAGACTGACAGAATTATCATGAGGCACAGACGCGGAAAAACTGCCGTAAGGACGGCTGTAATGATCCTGACGGGAAGCCTGCTCTTCCCCTGCGGCTTGCTCTGTCCCATGGCGGAGGTGCGTGCCGACGAGGCCGATGAGGAACGGCTGTTGGAGGGACTCTCCGAGGACGAGAAGCGCCAGTTCCTGAATGACATCTACAGCGACATGAATAAGGAGCAGAACCCGGGGGTACCGACAGCCGGGATGTTAAGCGGCAGCGGGAGCAGTATGACCGATGAGGAGGCCGAAGAAGCCATCCGCGAAATGCTGCCGGACCAGGAGACGCTGGAGGAATTTGCCAATGAGGCGCGGAACCGTGTCATGGATTTCGCCTCCTTCCGAAGAGGGTATGACAAGGCCAGAGGACTTTATCAATACACCTTTTTAAATGACGGCGGGATCGCTCTCTCGGTGCCGCTGGGCGGCTGGTCCGATCATGCGGTCTCCCTCCTGCCGATGGACGGCGTCAGTATCACGTCGATCTGTCGCGACGGGGAAACCCTTGATCAGAAGCCGGGGGAGGACGGCGCGTACTTCTTCAGAGAGACGGGAAGATACTCCTTTCAGGCGAACGGAGGCAGCAATACCTTCCTCGGGTATTTCCGGATCGTCAGCCCGAAGGTCCCCGTGAAGGAATCCTTTCTGTGGTCCCCCGAGGGCTATCGGCTGACAGAGGTGAAGTTAAAAGGAGAGAATCTTCCGGCGGGAGACGGCAAATGGCTGGCTCTGAAAGACGACGGATTCTACGAACTGACGTACACCGCCGTGGAGGGGACCGGGCTGCCGGAGAACTGGACCCTGATGTTCTTAAGGGACACGACGGCTCCCGTGATCGAATGGGAGGGGGAGATCCGAAACGGACGATTCTTCGGATCGGTCACGTACAGCGTGGATGACCCGGAGGCCATCGTCGCCATGTGGCACAACGGACGGCCGGCCTTTACCGAGACCGGGACGATCGCAGCGCCGGGCAGCTATTACGTCACGGCGACGGATCCCAGCGGCAACATGCGGTCCTGGCAGTTCGTGGTGGAGCACCGGGATGAGTTTCCCTGGATGATCGCAGGGATCGCCATGGGGGTGATCCTGTTGTCACTCCTTATGATGTTACTGACGGCCAGACTCGGGATGCGGATCAGATGAGGGAATGGGCATGAGAACCTATGTTCAGCTCGGAATTCTGCAGGATATCTTTGACTGGATCTTCAGTAATATCCTTGCGCCTGTCTTTAAAGTCGTGGGTGAGATCGTCGGGGCGATCTTTACGGTCCTGTTTGAAAACTTCCTGCTGCCGCTGTTGGAGCTGCGCCTCACGCTGTCGCTCCAGATCGTCAGGGCACTGCTGGAGAACTTTATCTACAACCTGCTCTTTCAGGTATCCCGTCTGTTGATGTGGGTGTTGAACGCCATCGAAAGGATCTTCCGCACCCTCGCGGGACTCCTTCCGGTCTATATCACGGATGATAACGGCAAGATCGTGGAGAGCGGATCCCTCCTCCTGACGCTGCTCAGGAATAAGACGATCACTACCGCTTTACTTGGCATGATCACGGCTTCCGTAGCGTTCTGCTTCCTGATCGCGATCTTTGCGACGATCCGGGCAGCGGGGGATATGAGCGGCAAGCATCCGGTGGGCGAGGTCCTGCGTCAGACAGCCCGCTCCCTTTTACAGCTCATCCTGATCCCGTTTATGGCGCTGGCACTCGTCGTATTGGGAGATGCGGTGCTGCAGTCCATCGAGATCGCGACAGGCCATAACCATATCCCCGTATCCGACATCCTCTTTACGATGTCCACCCTGGATGCCGTCCGCGAGGATACCTATGGAGATGCGGTGTATTACAATGTCTCCACGCGCTCCATGGCGATGAGCAGCAAAAACGCGCCGGACAAGAGCAGCGTGGCGGATTTCGGCCTGCAGGATAAATACCGGAAGCCATTTTATACCGGAGAGAAGGACAGGGATAATATCATCGTCGTTTTGGAGACCTTTGATATCCGCAGGATGGATTACATTATCTCCGTCGGCCTGACGATCGTCTTCATCTTCCTCTTCGGGATCATGTCGATCAACATGGCATCCCGGATCTTTGACTGCCTGCTCTTACTCCTGGTTGAGCCCTTCTTCGCGGCAGCGATCCCGTTGGATGAGGGGGAGAAATTCGAGAAATGGAAGGATCTGTTCCTCGGGAGGCTCATCTCCGGGTATGGAATGATCGTTGCCATGAATCTCTATCTGAGCGTCATCAATCTGATCTTCTCCGGGAAGATCCGTTTCTTCGGTCCCAAGACGACACCGGCCGTGGAATATCTGGTGGAGATCCTGTTCGTCGCGGTCGGCGCCTTTACGATGCTCAAGGCGGGCCCGGTCGTGACCGGGATCATGAGCGCGCAGGCGGGGGCCAGAGAGGCTGAGGTCCAGTCTTCCTCGCAGCAGGCGGTCACGAATGTGGTGTCTACGCTCACGGCGCCGGTCAGAAGAATCGCCGGAGAAGCAATTTCGAACGGATGGCAAAACATCAAATCGGCGATCTCCCGTGCTACGGATGGATCCGTCGGCGGTTCAAGCGGCGGCGGGGTGGCAACCGCCGGAACGGGTGCCTTCGGACAGGGATCTGCTTCAGGCCCCACGGGGGTGCATTTTAGCGGCGTGCGGACAGCCGGGGGACAGACGGTCTCTGCCTCGGGCTCCGCGGGGGCACGTGCCGGGGGGCCGGGCCCCGGCGTGCACTTTAACAGCAGGATGAGTGCCTTGGGAAGTGCCCGGGGGAATATGACGGGATTTCGCAGATCCGGAGCGGGCGGCGCCGGTGGGGCGGCAGCGCCTGTTGCAGGTTCGCTCGGAGGCGCAGCTGCGCCTGCTGCCGGAGCAGGTGGTTTCGGAGCGGGCGGCTTCGAGGATGATTTCGATACGATCTTTGATGTCGGCGGCGTCAGTCTCTTTGATGAGGGCGGTGCCGGTGATGGCGGAGAAGACGATTTTGATACGGTCTTTGATGTCGGCGGCCGAAGTCTCTTTGATGAGGGAGATAGCGGCCCTTCCGATGCGTTCAAAGGACGGGGGACGAGCAAGCAGACAGTCCGCAAACCGCCCGGCGGGCTCGCGGCACCCTTCCGGTCCGGAGTGCCCGGTGCGGCATCCGCATCTTTCCTGCAGGCAGGCGATGCGCCGGGTCCTGTCGGCTCGGAGACCTATACCTGGGTAGGTCAGCGTGATGCCGAGGAGCGCGAGGATAAGAAGAAGCTCGAAGAGCAGCAGAAGGCGGAGCAGGATGCTGCGGCGCTGTCTGCTGCGGAAAGCGCCACCGGGATGGATCTGAACGGGGATGGCGTACTCTCCGGTGCGGGAGAGCTTAATATGTATGAGGCGGAGAAAGCTGCCGGCATGGATCTGGACGGAGACGGCTTTATCGGCGGCAGCATCAACGATCCGGATGAGGATCTCTTCGGTGGGGATGCATTATCGAATGAGAAGCTCTTCGGCGGAGATGCATTATCGAATGAGAAGCTCTTCGGCGGAGATACGTTATCGGATGAGAAGCTCTTCGGGGCGCCGGATCCCTTTACCGGCAGGCAGAATCCGGATGCGGACATCCTGAAGGCGGCGGAAAGCAATATCGGTCTGGATCTGGACGGAGACGGCTTTATCGGCGGCAGCATCAATGATCCGGATGAGGATCTCTTCGGTGGGGATGCATTATCGAATGAGAAGCTCTTCGGCGGAGACGCGATCTCGAATGAGAAGCTCTGCGGCGGAGATGCGATCTCGGATGAAAGTATCTTCAGCGGAGAAGCAGCTGCGGATCCCTTCGGAGGCGCACCGGTGCCTCCGGCGGATGATTTTGTTGCCGGCAGCATCAATGATCCGGATGAATGACATAGGGAGAATGAGGTTTTTTATGACAAGGTCGTCCATTTCAGGAGGGCACGGGTTGCGCAGGGTAAGGGAATTGCGTATTATCCGGAATATCGGCAGGAGCATGCGGCGGAGAGCATCTTCGGCGCTGTGTCTAATGCTGTGTCTTTCCATTCTCACGGGCTGCGCGACGATCCTGGGAGACGGCCCGGTGACCATCGAGACGGCACCGCCCATCGTCACGCCGAAGCTGACGGTCGTGGATACCTATGGCCAGGGGGATAAAAGCCGGTTCGACATCGACGGGACGGATGCCTTTTTCCTCCTGCCGGGGATCGAGAATCATCCGGACAGGCTGCAGGATTTCAACTGCCTTGATTACACGGACAGCGGCTATTTCATCTACTATTACTGTGGAGCGGCCTTTATCAGCGAGGATCAGGTGAAGGCTTACAAGGGCACGAGCGGCGAGGCACCGATCGGAACCTACCGGGATTACGGCGGCTTTCTCCTTGCTGCGGATGACACGTCGGACGCGGCAAGTACCTATCCCTGCATCAGCAAGGCCACCGGCGAGGAAGAGAAAAAGAAGATGAAGGAGGAGGGGAGGACCCCGCCTGAGGAGGAACCGGAACCGGAGCGGGATTCCTCCTGTGACGCGATGATCGTCATGGCCTACCGTCCCGAGACCAGAAAATATCAGGTGATGGACGCACAGGCCTATGGCAAGGAAACTGCGGCATCCGAGACGGGGGCGGCGACCGGCATGGATTTCTATGAGTCCTCCGTCGGCTTCTATACGCTCTCCCATTGCTACGGCTGCAGGATCGCGGGAAAGCACTCCTATTTTATCTTTGATCAGGACGGACAGGCGACGGTCTGGAACGACTCCTTTCAAATGGTGAGTCGTGAAAGGATCGGCGACCGCATCATGCAGAAGGTGGAGGAAACGGAATCGACTCTGAATCTGCAGGAGGCAGGTATGACGTTTGGGGGAGTCGGAGACGATTCCTCAGGAGGCGACGACGGCGGGAGTGACCGCGAGGAACTCAAGCAGGAGATCTCCGATATCAAGGGGAATGACTATGAGGAGGATGATATATACAACTGCCTGATCAAGTCCTCCGTGATGGACGCCACCGGTGTCATCTTCTGCTCCCTCTTAATCTATCAAGGGAATGAACCCTGGGTCTCTACGGTGCTCTTAGACCGGGTGGTACAGCTCTACAGCATTGATCTGTCCGCCGGTGACGTGCATTTTACATCCACCCATACTGGATCTTTCCTTGATTCCTGGACGGCGTTTACCTCGGATAAGGCGTCATTCCCCGCTATCATCGGGGGGTACGGCACCCTTCACGATAATTACTATAGAGGCTATGCCGGTCTGGCCATGGCTATGGCGGCCGGTACGGGTGTCAATATCGCTGCTGCCGCGTATGCGGCATATACTATGGAGCTTTCTCCCTGGCTGAGTGAGTACGATGAAATAAATGAGAGATTGAAAAAGAACTGGTCGGATTACGAACATCTGGTCGCAGCCACCGGCATATCGAAAGGAGATTTAGTGAAATTGAAAGAGGCGATAGGCGGACTCGGAGTTTACAGATGGGCGTCAGGCAGTAGTGCGTTTGCCATGTCGGCCAAGAAGGTCGTAGAATCATGCAGGAATTTTTGTTATGCAGAGACTGACAACGCACTGTGGAGCTTTTTTCATAGTCCCAACGACACAATGATCAAGTATATGAGGGATGGATACAAAGGACAATATAATCCAAATGTTTTTGGAGATTACGAGACTGAGCCAGAATACAGGGATATGGTAGAGGCATGGAATGGGATTTCTTTTGAATCCAAGCAGAAGATAAAAGCGGCACTCGCAAGCTGTTATCTGCTGGCGGCGAATCTGTATCTTCGAAACAAAATGAACGAGAAAGGGGAGGTGACGCAGGCAAACTGGTCGTCATTCCAACAGTTTCTGTATGAATGCGGGATGGTGCCGCTTCAGGCTGAGCAAAATAAATGCTTCCCTACGAGCAGCAGTAGGACGATTATAGGACATTCAGAATTACGATCGATCGATCAGGCACTCCTGCTGATCCGCGCGACGAGCACGGATTTTTCCACACTGGAATCGCTGCCGCGCTGTACGGCTATCGAGATCCCGGAGGGGCAGCTCGCCTGGGTCACGACCGCCCAATATAACGATAAAAACGTGCCAATCGCCTACCGGTTAAATTTTCCGAGAGGTTCCATCGCCCGTTTTACCGATATGGACAACACCCCCGGCTCCACGACAGCATCCGTCACGGCGGGGGCGCTGCTCTTCTCCGATGAGGCGAAGGATACCGACGACGGTCTGGAATTTACCTCTTCCATCCGCTGGGAGCAGGAGAGCGGCGTTGCATTATCGGACGACAAGGTGCCGGGGGCGGCCATCGACTCCGGGGCGCTGGAATATCTCAAGCCGCAGATCAATTCACAGACCAGGGAGTACGATAAAATAGAAACTTGGATCACGCCGATGCTCATCACAGATAAGGGCGTGAAGCTGTATGCGCAGTATGCCAGAGACGGCACCAAAATCGGCGATCCGGTGTTTCTTGCCAACGAGGATTTTCTGACCACCACGGGGTTCACACCTTACACGGAATCCGCCATGCAGGCGTCGGTGTCCAGGCGCCTGGGCGAGGGTGAGGAGGAGACCTATGCGGACGCCGAAGGGATGCACAAAGCCACGGAGGAGAAGATCGCAAAGAGCTTAAACTCCAGCCGCGTGGGGACGATCCAGTCGGCCTCGAGCTTCACTGTGGTCTCGCCCGCCGAGGTCCTGATCAGTGCCTACGATTCCGGACTCACCGTCCTCAGGATGACGACAGGTAACCCTTCCCTTCATTTGAAGACCGGTTCCTATTATCAGACCTTCCCCGTCAAAGGAAAGGAATCTTGCTTCCGACTCATCGGCTACGACACGGAGGAGTTTGAATACGGCTCCATGGATCTGGCCCGGGCCAAGGTCTATGACCTGGATCTGGGACTCCGCAAGAATCAGATCTATCGGAAAGCCATACAGGATCATCTGGACCGGCTGGCAGCGGACTATGTGCGCCGGCAGAACCGGACCCGGACGGAATTTACGACGGACGAGAGTGGGGTGATCACCGGCGAGATAGTGAAGGTGGTATCCTTTGAGGACGATCACGGCGAAGAGGCGGAGATCGAGCGGAATCTTTTCGGGGCGGATGATAACGCGGCCTTTGAGGAACTGAAGAAACAGGAGAAAGCGATCGGATTCGATCATCAGACCGAATTAACCCAATATCTGATGCGGCTGAGAAATAAGGTCACGAACCAGCAGGATGCCCTTAGAGAAGTGTTGGCCCTCACCGGTGCGACGAAGTTGGGGGATAAACTCAATACGGATCCATACTGGGTGAGTATGAAGGAGCGCATGCAGGCCACGACGGAGCTGGGAGATCTGAAGGATCTGCTTGCGGAGGCGGCCATGTCGGACGATGTGGTCAAGCGGATGACCGACAGCGAGGACAAGGCACGCTATCAGGAGATGAAGGAGACACTGGATTACAAGGCGGAGGAGGAGGAAATGAACACCGCCCTCGGAAACGAGGATATCAGCGCCGAGGAATTCGAAGCGCTCCTGGAGAAGCGAAAGACAGCAAAGGACTATGAGGAGCAGTACGATCTGGCCCTCCGCAACAAAGATATCGAGGAGAATCCGCTGCACGCGTACCTGAATACGGACAACTTCACCGGTCGCACGGAGAAGAAGGAGAATGCGGAAAACGGCCGTGCCACGACACGGGAGGAGGTGCTGGAGGATATCAAGGGCACCTGGTACGCCGCGCATCCGCTCCCGAAGGAGCCGGTCTACGCGCCGGACGGGACCTATGAGAACATGGTGACACAGGAGCGTATCGATGAGGCGTGGGATCAGTATCTGGAGAACCTCCTCAACCGGCTCAATCCGGATAACCTGACGGCACAGCGTGAGGAGCTCACGGAGGAGCAGAATAAGGAGCTTCGTAAGACTGCTTCCTCGGCGGCCAGGGAGATGGCGCAGCTGGTGGAGTTCCTCTGCGAGGATGCCGGAGAAGATGTGACACTGGAAAAGAAGATCAGCATGGTGGAGGATCTGCTGATCGCGATGGAGTTAGTGGGCGGTCCGCAGATGGCGGAGGAGGTCGTGCTATTAGAGCGGACGGAGCTCTCGAAGTATAAGAGCTACCGGTCGGCCTATGATGCCTTCAATCAGACGAATTTCGATACATCGGCGGACAAGTCGGGAACCGCTGCCATCGGAGGCGTCGCCGAAATGGAGCTTTCCGCCGGGACGTCGATCCGTCTCGTGAAGTATCATGAGTCGGAGTTCTACCAAAAGGTCATCGTGCCCATGCAGGAGTCGAAGCTGGTGCAGGCTTATCTGGCTTCCGTCGGCTACAACTGGGAGCAGTACATGGCGTCGCTTCCGACCATCGTGCAGGGCGAGACGCAGGATAACGAGACCTGGGATCCCACAGAGGAGGCGAAGCTCGTCTACGAGGACTTTGAACCCTTCGTGCCGCCCGCAGTGGAGGACAAGGTCACGGCCTCCGACGGCACGGAGGAACGGCCGACGTTAGAGGGGCTCATGACCGAAACGTCAGGCAGTGCATCGGGGCAGTAACCGGGCCGTGGCCCTTGAAAATGCCAATATCCCGCGTAGTTTCCGTGAGCAGACGGCTGACGGCTACGTGGGATTTCAGCGAAAACGCTAATTTCCCGCGTAGTTATAGTGAGCAGACGGCTGACGGCTACGTGGGATTTCCTCAAAATCGCCAATTTCCCACGTAGTTTTCAGGCCGTCTCAGCTCTCTTTAAGCTTCTGACTACGTGGGATTTCAGCGAAAACGCCGATTTCCCACGTAGTTTCCGTGAGCAGGCATCTTCTGACTACGTGGGATTTCATCGAAATCGCCGATTTCCCACGTAGTTTCCGTGAGCAGACGTCTTCTGATTACGTGGGATTTCATCGAAATCGCCAGTTTCCCACGTAGTTTTCAGGCCGTCTGAGCTCTCTTTCAGCTTCTGACTACGCGGGATTTCCTCGAAATCGCCAATTTCCC
>JAFPTK010000066.1 GCA_017400305.1 Lachnospiraceae bacterium
GAGAAACCGGAAATCCTGCGCGACGAGGATGCGGAGGATCCGAGCGGACAGGCGATCGATCGGGAGGGGCTTCGGCAGTACGGGGATGAGATCCGGATCCGTATCGGTGACCTGGGGGTCCTGTCGGCGGCGGGAACAGAGAAAGCGGTCATCGAGACCTGCCCGATCGAGGATGAGCGGCTCGGCATCGCGTGGAAGCACGCCTGTTACCGGATCGTTCTGAAGGTTTCCGGGGATCGGAGCAGGGTGCTCCTGACGGGTGCCGAAACAGTTAAGTGAACCGGCCGTCGCGATTCACGGCCGGATGATCGGGATCGTAAACAAAGCAGACTGATCGGAGGAGACGAGATGAAGATCGAGGTTTATAACGACTGGGATCATGTGAACAAGGCGGAAGCGGCCGGAGAGGAGCGGGTGGTCCTTGCCTGGGACGGCGAATACCGCAAGGGAGATATCATCGAGTTCTCGGGACTGACGCCCGGGAGGTTCTACCGGATCAAAGTCGATGCGGCGATCGAGGAAGCGCTGGTGTTAGTGAAGACAGAGAACATCCTCTACACCGTTCCTTTCTATGAGAAGAAGACCAGCTACAATCCCCTCGCCTTCTGGGGGAACCGCCATTATCTGAGCCTGAGACCGGCGGAGCGGTTTGAGATCGACGCATATAAGAATCTTGCGCTCAATCCCTTTGATCAGCACGATGTGGACGGTGTCTATCCGCATGCCTCCGCCAACGTGGAGACGCGCGGGGAGGCTGTCTTTGCGGCCCGCAATGCCATTGACGGCTGCATCGCGACGCGCTCCCACGGGGAGTGGCCCTACGAATCCTGGGGGATCAACCGGCAGGATGACGCGGAGTTCCGGTTGGATTTCGGACGCCCGGTGGATATCGGGGAGATCCGGCTCTACACGCGCGCGGATTTCCCGCATGACAACTGGTGGATCCGCGGGATGCTCCGGTTTTCCGACGGCAGTGCCATGCAGATCGAGATGGACAGACATGTGGAGGAGCCGCACATCTTTGGCGGCATCGACAAACGCGGGATCGAGTGGCTGACGCTGGGAGAACTGATCAAAGCGGACGATCCGAGTCCGTTCCCGGCACTGACACAGATCGAAGTGTACGGGACGGAGAGCCGATAAGAGGCTTCGGCGGGGAAGATCCGGCGGAACGATGGCTACGGCTTGGTGACCGCGTGGTGGAGCTTGCGGTATTTTGCGGGGGTCATTCCCTTATACTGTTTGAACTGCCGGAAGAAATGAACCTCGCTCCCGTACCCGCAGAGCTCGGCGATCTCCGAGACAGTCATATCCGTGGTCTGCAGGGCAAATTCCGCATTCGCGATCCGCATCCGGATCAGATCCTGCTGGAAAGGAACGCCGAAGACAGCGGTATAGAGGTGCTGGAAATGGGATTCGCTGATCCCGAGCTCTTTGGCGTGGAGACCGATGCTGTGTTCCTCGGAGAGCGTGTGCTGGATCCGGAAGCGGATATCCTTGAGCCGTTCCGTATAGGTGTTCTCGTCAAGCGAGGTATTTTCACGCGGCGCGGCGATCAGATGGTTCATCAGCACGGTGAACAGCGCGTCGGTATTCTGCTTTAAGAATCTCTCACCGGTGTAGGCGGATTCCCACAACAGCTGACGGATCAGGGTGGAGCAGGCCTCGCGGTCCCCCAGTTTGAATGGCTTGTTGCAGATCAGATCCCCCGGCAGCTGTTCGCCATCCTCCAGACCGATGTGCATCCAGTCATCGATATATTCCCCATAAGGATTGTAATAGTGATACGGCGTATGCGGGGCGATCAGGATCGCGTCGCCGGGTTCCAGCAGAAAGTGCGCGTCCCCGACCGAAAAATCACCGTTGCTCCTGAGCAGGAGCAGTACCGGGTTCTCCAGTCCGTTGGGCCAGGACTTCTGAAAGCTTGCGGAGTGATGGGCTCCGCATCCCCCTTTGATGACATACATGATCGAACCTCCGTATCGCGGTATAGCAGCGCTTGACCGATTTGCTTTTTCTACACGGCAGGCTGTGCGGGTGATTGCATGATAGGATAGTTTCCGACTGCTTGATCTGATTATAAAAGAACAGGGTTTGTTATGCAAGCGTTTTGTGAATGCCACGTTTCAAAAGGTTTCATGGCGGTTTCAAAACGAACATTGCAGGATATGTTATAAAAATAATAGTATCGGTCATTATCGAAAAAGCATGATTGGATTATAATCAGATCAGTTGAAACGGATTCGTGCACGAGGTGCACAGAAACGGAGGAAATGATGAAAAAGAGACTGATCAGCATGTTGACATGTCTGACCCTTACCGCTGCCTCTCTTGCCGGCTGCGGCGGCGCTGAGCCCGCTGCTCCCGCAGAACAGCCTGCTGCGACTGAGGAGAAGCCCGCGGAGGAGAAACCCGCCGAAGAGAAGCCTGCGGAAGAGCAGCCTGCCGAGGAAGCACCCGCTGCAGAGGAGACCGCTTCCGATGAGCCTGTCACCCTGAAGTGGGCTCTGTGGGACAAGGATTCCACCGTCTATTATCAGCCGCTCATCGACGGCTACACCGCAGCACATCCCAATGTCACCATCGAGATGGTCGACCTCGGTTCCACCGATTATCAGACCGTTCTCGGCACGCAGCTTTCCGGCTCCGATTCCGATTTTGATGTTGTCACGATCAAGGATGTTCCCGGTCTCGTGACCCTGGCCAACAAGGGCGTTCTGGAACCCCTCGACAGCCTGATCGCACAGGACGGCATCGACCTTTCCGTCTACAGCGGCATCACGGATCAGGTCAAGGTGAGCGATGTGCTCTATGAGCTTCCTTTCCGCCGTGATATCTGGGTCCTGTTCTACAACAAGGACATCTTTGACAAGGCCGGCGTTGACTATCCGACCAACGACATGACCTGGGAGCAGTATGACGAGCTTGCCCGCAAGATCACGGATACGACCCCCGGCAGCGAAGTATACGGCGCACATTATCACACCTGGAGATCCACGATCCAGCTGATGGGTATCCTCGATGGCAAGCACACGATCGTTGACGGCACCTACGATTTCACGAAGCCTTACTACGAGATGGTATTGAAACAGCAGAAGGACGGTGTCTGCATGGATTATGCGACACTGAAGACCCAGGGCCTGCACTACTCCGCAGCGTTCTATCAGGGTAACGTCGGTATGCTGAACATGGGTTCCTGGTTCATCCCGACCATCATCGCCAAGATCAAGGACGGTGAGAACACCGGAGCGACCAACTGGGGTATCGTCAAGTATCCTCATGCGGAAGGTGTTGAGCCCGGCTCCACGCTTGCTACGATCACGGCTCTTGCGATCCCGACCTCCGCTCCGAACAAGGATGCAGCATGGGATTTCGTGAAGTTCGTCTCCGGCGCCGAGGGTGCTGAGATCATGGCCGGAACCGGCAATACGCCTGCGATGTCCAATGAGGCAATCAACTCCAAGATCGCTGAGATGGATGGCTTCCCGACCGATGCCAATTCCAAGGAAGCTCTGAACGCGAGCCATGCTTATCTTGAGATGCCCGCCAACGAGAAGTCCTCTGAGATCGAGACAGTTCTGAACGAGCAGCATGATAACATCATGAACGAGATCTCCACCGTGGACGAGGCGATCGAAGCAATGAACGAGGGTGTTCAGGCGATCATCGGATAATTAGGTAAGATCCTGCTGACAAAAGGGGCGACTGTTGTATCGGCAGCCGCCCCTTTTATAGAATAAGAAGCGCGATAAGCGCAGAAACGGGGACGGTATGAATACCCAGAGCGCCAAGAAAAGAAAGATCCGTCAGACCCTGGTGGCCTATTCCTTTATAGCACCCAATTTCCTGGGTTTCGCCATCTTTACCCTCGGCCCCATCATCCTGGCTTTTATCATGGCCTTTGCCGAGTGGGATGGCAACAATCCGATGAAATTCGTGGGAATTCAGAATTTTGTCAGTCTCTTCACCAATGACCGCTTTACCGCGGCTCTTAAGAACACCATCGTATACAGCCTATTTACGGTTCCCTTTACCCTGATCGTAGCCCTGGGGCTTGCGATCCTCTTAAATCAGAAGATCAAAGCGCGTACCTTTTTCCGTACGGTGACTTTTTTCCCATATGTAGCATCTCTCGTGGCGGTGGCAGCGGTCTGGAACATGCTCTTCACACCGGCCAAGGGAGGGCTGATGAACCAGCTTTTGATGAATGTCTTTAACATGCAGCCGCTTAAGTGGGCGGCTTCACCCAAGACCGTCATGTTGACCATCGTCCTGTTTTCCATCTGGAAGAACATGGGATACTACATGGTGATCTATCTCGCAGGTCTGCAGGGGATCAGCGAAGATCTCTATGAGGCGGCTGCACTCGACGGCGCCGGATCCCTGCAGAAATTCTGGTATGTGACGCTGCCGCAGTTAAAGCCGACCACGTTCTTTGTGACGATCATGCTGACCATCAGTTGCTTCAAGATCTATGACATCGTCTATATGCTGGCCGGCGGCTCCAACGGAGTGGTCAACAAGAGTGCGATCGTGCTGGTCTACTATATATATGAGGAAGCCTTCCGGAACTGGAAACTGGGAAGTGCTTCGGCAGCCGCTCTGGTACTCTTTGCCATCGTCCTTGTCGTCACCCTGATCCAGTTCAGGGGCGAGAAGAACTATGCGAATGACTGAGGAGGGTGAGAGATGAGAACAAAATCAACCAACCGGATCATCAGTCAGGTCATCATCTATCTGTTGCTGCTGTTCCTTGCCTTTATCATGCTGATCCCCTTTGTGTGGATGATCAGCGCGTCGCTTAAGATGAATAAGGACATCTTCGTGATCCCCTATGAGTGGATCTCGAAGGAGCCCCGCTGGCAGAATTACATCGACATCTGGACCAAGATCCCGTTAGCGAAATATGCGCTCAACACGGTCAAGCTGACCCTGATCGTAACCCTGCTGCAGATCCTCACCTCGAGCTTTGCGGCGTACGCCTTCGCAAAGCTGCAGTTCAGGGGGCGGGATCTCCTGTTCTTAGCTTACATCGCCACGATCGCGGTTCCCTGGCAGGTATACATGGTCCCGCAGTTCATGTTCATGCGGAAGCTCGGCCTGGCCGACACCCACCTGGCGATCATCATCCTGCAGGCGTTCTCCGCCTTCGGTGTGTTCCTGATGCGGCAGTTCTACGAGGGGATCCCCGATTCCCTCTGTGAGGCGGCCAGGATCGACGGCATGAGCGAATACGGGATCTATTCCAAGATCATGCTGCCGCTGTCCAAGCCGGCGCTTTCGACGTTGACGATCTTCACCTTTGTGAACACCTGGAATGACTTCCTGGGGCCGTTGATCTATCTGACCACCGATTCCAAGAAGACGCTGCAGATCGGTATCAAGATGTTCATCTCCCAGTATTCTGCGGAATACGGGCTGATCATGGCTGCCTCGGTACTGTCCCTCATACCGGTCCTCATCGTGTTCATGTCGCTGCAGAAATACTTTGTCGCCGGCATCACGACAGGCGCTGTCAAGGGTTGATGAGAGATCGGGGGGTATGATGAGTAAGAAGTGGAATGAGATCGCAGAGAAGATCATAGCGAAAGAGCGCGCCGTGGCGGAGCGAAACCGCGGCGGGATCCCTTATACCACGGAGCAGCCGCATCGGTTGGGTGACTGGTCCGACCCGGACCGGATCAGCTGGTGGACCAACGGCTTTTGGGGCGGGATGATGTGGCAGCTCTTCTCCGCGACCGGAGAGGCGGTGTTCCGGGAGAGCGCCGTGGATGTGGAAGAGAAGCTGGATGCCGTCCTCATGGATTACAACGGGATGGATCACGATGCGGGGTTCCGCTTCCTGCCGACCGCGGTGGCGCACTGGCGGATCGACGGGAATGAGGCATCGAAGAACCGCGGGCTGCTCGCAGCTGCCAACCTGGCGGGACGATTTAATCCCAACGGCAGCTTCATCCGTGCCTGGAATGATTTTAATGACGGACGCGATACGAGAGGATGGGCGATCATTGACTGTATGATGAACCTGCCTCTTCTGTACTGGGCTTCCGATCTGCTCAAGGATGATCGCTTCAAAGGGATCGCCGTACGGCACGCAGATACGGCCAGAGAGCGCTTTATCCGTGCGGATGGATCGGTCCGTCACATTGTGGGATTTGACCCTGCCACAGGCGAATATCTGAGGGATTACGGCGGTCAGGGAATGGGAGAGGGATCCTCCTGGACGAGAGGGCAGAGCTGGGCGCTTTACGGATTTGCCTTAAGCCACCTCCACACCGGGAGAGCTGCGGATCTGGAGACCGCCCGGAAGGTTGCGGACCGGTTCATCGAACGGATCCCGGACGACGGCCTGATCCCTGTGGATTTCGATCAGGAGAAGGAATGCCCCTGGCGTGATGACACGGCGGCGGCCATCGCTTCCTGCGGACTGCTGACGCTGGCGAAGCTCACAGAGGAGGCGCGGTACCGGGATGCCGCCGAAAGACTGCTCGCGGCACTGGATGAGAAGGAAGCGGATTACGATCCCGAACATGATGAACTGCTCACCAGAGGGACGGCGGCGTATCATGACAAGAATCATGATTTCCCCATCATTTACGGAGATTACTATTATATAGAAGCGATCTGGAAACTGACGGAGAAGGAACTGTTCCTCTGGTAGAAGAGACTCTTTACAGCGGATGCGCTCTTCCTGTATATTGATTCTATGAGCAATCAGGCAGAAGAATCGATCCGAGCTTTTCCGGAACAGAACGGGAATTTCATCGGCAATCCCACGGATTATGACGGCTGCTCCCGGTTCCTTGCGGATACCGGTTATGGGAATTTCCATGTTCATCTGACCTTAAATTCCCGCCGGGACGCCGATCCGGACGACGTCTGGGTCTTTATGGGGCACCGGATGCTGACGGCCGGTATCCCGCGTTTCAAGGGCTCCTGTGAGGTCTCCGGCAATGTTCATGTCGGGCTCTTCCCGTCCAGCGATCCCGACCGGCGGATCGCGGAGAAGCTGGCGGTATCACTGATCGCTCCGTCACTGTTTCTCACGGATCTTAAGATCTCGGAGATCGATTGCCCTACGATCCATATCACGGGGGATTTTTCCGCCTGCGCCTATCCGGCTTCCTTTGCCTATCATCCGCTGGAGACCGCTGCGGGATGGGGACAGATGCTCCCCTGTTTCCTTACGGGCAAAGCGGCGGTAGCCGATCACGCACGCCCCGGACTGACGCTCAAAAGCTACCGGAAGGAAGGAACTCACGCGCAGCTTCTCCGGGAGCTGAAGGAGGAGGACTATGTCCTCATCCAGTTTGATCCCGGGAATACGGTATCGGAGAATCCGGCCGGGGTAGACAGCTTCTGCGATGAGCTCGCCGAGCGCATCCGGGAGATACAGGACTGCGGCTCCCGCCCGGTGCTGGTGACGCCGCTTGCCGGCAATACCTGGTGGGGCGGCGGCTATCAGGATCTGAAGCAGGCGCACGCCGACGCGATCAAGCGGCTCGGCGACAAAATGGATATCCCGGTCCTGGATCTCCATGACAAGACGGCATCCGCGATCCGGAATCTGGAGCGGAAAGAGACGTCTGTTCTGTATCTGTCAGGGGATTCCCAGAAGACCAACGATTGCGGCGCTTATTTTGCGGCCAGGATCATCGCTTCCGAGATCCGCAGGACCTGCGGATGGACGGAAGGGTATCAGACGCTGGCGGAGGCCATCGACAAGCATGCGCTGATGGATTCGGACCCGGCGCGGCAGGTGTTTGCCTATTACCGCTCCAGGGCATAAAAGAACCCGCGATGCCGGTTCCTGCTTTTTGACTCCTAGCCAAAGCCAGGTGGGTGACCGCAGTCCCGTCTCTGTCTTCCTCTGCCATAACCGCGTCGCGCGGCCGAAGGCGTGACATCAACGAAGATCATATAGGAATCCCGTTTAAAGTAAATGTAGGTTCAAAAATACAGGAGTTGTCGGACATCTCAGGCCCAATTTCATTATACGGGATGGCGGATGAGATGACAAGCACCGAATGGGAACTGACGCCGCGGATATCGACAGGCGGAGGCGGCTTTGAACGTCAGGCGCGAGGAAGGAGAGAGACGGATGCCGATCCATGGACTGCAGAAACTGACTCTGTTGGATTATCCCGGGCATGTGGCGTGCACGGTGTTTTTCGGCGGCTGCGATCTCAACTGCCCCTTCTGCCACAATTATGAGCTGGTGGACGGTTCGGCGGAACCGCTGATGGATGAGGAGGACTTTTTTGCGTTTCTGTTAAAGAGAAAGGGTCTCCTGGACGGGGTCGCGGTCACGGGCGGGGAACCGTGCCTCAGGCCGGAGCTGCCGGCGTTTCTTGCGCGGATCCGCGCGGAGGGCTTCGCGGTGAAGCTCGACACCAACGGCTTTCATCCCGAGATGCTGAAACGCCTTTTTGACGCGAGGTTAGTGGATTACGTCGCGATGGATGTGAAGAACTCCCCCGCAAAATACGCGCGCACCGTCGGGCTTACCGAGATCGATCTGGCACCCGTCAGAGAGAGCATCCGACTGATCCGCGACCTCGCCCCCGATCATGAATTCCGCACGACGGTAGTGAGCGAATATCATGAGGAATCCGATTTTCATGAGATCGGGAAATTGATTCAGGGCGCGAAAAGATGCTTTCTCCAGGCATTTACCGATCGTGACACCGTACCGGTGGCGGATCTTCACGCACCGGATGTGCGCAAGATGAAGATCTACGCGGAGATTCTCAGGGGGTATGTACCGGAAACCCATCTTCGCGGCGTGGAAGGGGCAGAGTGACTCTGAAACCTGCGAACCACGCCGTTCTATACCACATTTAGTTTTTTCAAAATTTTTTCATACAATATCTTGATGTTTACACAACCTTGTGTTATTCTATGAATGTTCGCGTTTTCCATCAATTTTCTATGGGGGGTATCATGTATCAGGTAGTTAAAAGAGACGGCAAAGTGGCGGATTTCAACATCAGCAAGATCAGTGCGGCGATCACCAAGGCCTTTGAGGCGCTTGGCAAGCAGTATCACTCCAGTGTGATCGAACTCATCGCGCTGCATGTTTCCGCGGATTTTGAGGACAAGATCAAGGACGGCAAGGTCACGGTCGAGGAGATCCAGGACAGTGTAGAAAAGGTTCTCTCCGAATCCGGCTACGCCGATGTCGCGAAGGCATATATCCTGTATCGCAGACAGCGGGAAAAGGTCCGCAACGTCAATTCCGCACTCTTAAACTACAAGGAGCTGGTGGACAGCTATTTAAAGATCAACGACTGGCGCGTCAAGGAGAATTCCACGGTCACCTATTCCGTTGGCGGTCTCATCCTCTCCAATTCCGGCGCGATCACCGCGAATTACTGGCTGAGCGAGGTGTACGATGATGAGATCGCACAGGCGCACCGCAGCGCTGCGATCCATCTGCATGATCTCTCCATGCTCACCGGTTACTGTGCCGGCTGGAGTCTGAAGCAGCTCATCTGCGAGGGCCTTGGCGGCGTCCCGGGTAAGATCACCTCCGCGCCGGCCAGACATCTTTCCACACTCTGCAATCAGATGGTCAATTTCCTCGGTATCATGCAGAACGAATGGGCGGGCGCGCAGGCCTTCTCCTCCTTTGATACCTATCTGGCCCCCTTTGTCAAAGTGGACAATCTCTCTCAGGACGAGGTGATGCAGTGTGTGCAGTCCTTTGTCTACGGAGTGAATACCCCCAGCAGATGGGGAACACAGGCACCCTTCTCCAACATCACCCTGGACTGGGTCGTACCCAACGATATGAAGAATCTTCCCGCGCTCATCGGCGGGCAGGAGATGGATTTCACGTACGGCGACTGCCAGCATGAGATGGACATGGTGAACAAGGCGTTCATCGAGACCATGATCGAGGGAGACGCGAACGGCCGCGGCTTCCAGTATCCCATCCCGACCTATTCCATCACGCGGGACTTCGACTGGAGCGAGACCGAGAACAACCGTCTGCTCTTTGAGATGACCGCCAAGTACGGCACGCCGTATTTCTCCAACTATATCAATTCGGATATGGAGCCCAGCGATGTCCGCTCCATGTGCTGCCGTCTGCGCCTCGATCTCCGCGAACTCCGCAAAAAGACCGGCGGCTTCTTCGGTTCGGGCGAATCGACCGGATCCATCGGCGTCGTGACGCTGAACCTCCCGCGTCTCGCCTACCTCTCGATCGACGAAAAGGACTTCTACGTCCGCCTCGACAAGCTCATGGACATCGCGGCGCGCTC
>JAFPTK010000067.1 GCA_017400305.1 Lachnospiraceae bacterium
CAGGTTCTGGCCGTTAAACTGGGTCGTATCGGATACACGCTGGATCTCCTGCTGCAGGCCGCGGATCTCATCCTGGATATATTCACGGTCGACGGTCTGCATGGTCCCGTTGGCCGCCCGTACCGAAAGCTCATTCATGCGCTGCAGCATCTCATGGATCTCACCCAGGACGCCATCGATCGTTTTGATGATATTGATGCCGTCGTTCGCGCTGTCATTGGCCTTCTGCATACTCTTGATCTGCGCGTTCATCCTGCGGGACATTGCCAGCCCGGACGGGTTGTCCTTCGCGTTGACGATCTTTAACCCGCTGGAAAGACGCCCCATGGATGTATTGACTTTTTTGTCATTGTTGGAGAGCTCATTCTGTGCGATCATCGCGGATACGTTGTAATTGATCCTCATGCCGGAACCTCTCTTTCTTGAAATGCCACACTGATATTATCGGATCGTTTCCACAAATACCTTAGCCAGGCGGAACAGATCGCCGTTTTCCATCGCCTCGCCGGGGGCGGCGGTCATGGCCGTACCCTCCGCTGCCTGATAGATGAGGCTGATCCTGCCCGGATTTTCTTCTTTTCCCGTAACCGCGGATGCGGCCTGCGCAAAACGGTCTCTTAAATCATGGAGATAAGCGTTCTCCCGGGGATCCTCCGCAAGACTCGTATTGAGCATCCCGGTGAGCTGACCGTCCCGCTGCGCGAGAGAAAGCGTCAGGACCCCGTGCATCGCGGTAGGGATACTCGCTGTCACGCTGCTGCCCTCCCCGGCGCCCTCTTCCAGCGTCACATGGAGATTGACGCGCTCCCCGTCCACCTCCACCGGGATATCGTAGCTGCCGCGCTGTGCACTGTGTGTCGCCACCGTGAGCTGTCTGTGCAGCAGGAGCATCGTCTGCACATCGATGGCGGTCTGCGCGTCCTCCATCATCCGGTCCAGATCCTCGATCATCTCCTGTGTCTTATCCCGGTAGGTCTCCTCCATCCGGGTACCCTCGGAGAGCGCCTCCTCGATGGAATCCATCGCCTCGGCAAGCGCCTGCGCATCCGATGAGGATTCTCCGCGGCCGGCCGCCTCATTCGCCCGACCTGCGCGGACCCGTGCCGCCACCTCTGCCAGAGAATCCCACACACTGTCGGTCCGGCGTCTTCCCGCCTGCAGACCGCGCATCGCCTCGATCAGATCCGGCGTCACGGGCAGCTCGATCTGCTTAAGCTCCTTTGCCGCCGCCTCCGCCCGTTCCCCGGAAAGGGCATCACGAAGACGCTTCGCCTGCTCGGCCGCATAGGCGCGTTCCGTGACAGAGGTCCTGTCTTCCTTCTCTCCGGCCGCGTCCGCACGGCCGTTATCACCGGATCGCTGCTGCCCCTCCGGCATCCCTTCCAGCGCCTCGGTCAGCTCCGTCAGCAGAGTCTCCTCTGTCGGCGCCGCGGCCGCCAGCCTGTCGGCATCCATATGTTCGTAAGCGCTGTGCGCCTGATCCCGGTAGTAGCGGAACAGCGGATCCTGTTCCTGCGCTGCCGTGCCCGCCGTGATCCGGCTGTCGAAGGCGCTGCCGATCTGCTCCGAGATCGAAGGCGTCCGATAACCGCCCTCCACACCGCCGAAGCTGTCATCCACTCTGGCATCGATGCCGCGGGCCGCCGCTTTCGTGGAGCGTGTCGCCGACAGGAGATTTCCGATCGTCATCTCCGCGCCCTGCGTAAGGACTGCCCCGATGGCCGCATGATCCGTCTTTTCCAATGTGCGGAACATCCGGTAGATCCCGATGTAGGACTGCCGCTCCTCCTCGCTGATCCCGTCGTTTTTCTCCAGTTTGTACAGGAATTTCGCAAATTTCTCCGCGGATCCCTCCGCGTCTCCGCCGCGTTCATCCAATTCCTGCTTTAACTCATCGAGCGTCATGGCAAGCGGATTCTTCCCGTCACGGATGAGGGAAAGCACCGCCGCGGGCTTCAACCGCTCTGTCACATCCCGCAGCTTCCTGTCCTGCTCACGGATCTCCTCCACGGAAGCCTCCGTGATCTCCATGCGGTTATACCCCAGGATCCGCACCGCCCGCGCGTTGTCCGCCGACCCCTCCAGGCCCAGCTCCTTTAAGATATCTTCCACATTACGGAATGCCTTTTTGATGCTGTCACCCAGATCCGCCCGTACCTCCGTACCGACCGCCTCATAGGTATTCAGCGCAGACGCAAACCTCCTCGCATCCGTCCCGGCATCGTGATTCTTATCCTGCGAAGCATCTGCCGCTCCGGTCAGACTCACACGCAGGGACTCTCCCTTCTCTGCGATCTCGGAAAGGGTCCCCCGCGCGATGGTTTCCCGCTCCGCGCCAACGATCGCTGCCGGAGCTACCCGGATCCCCTGTACCTGTGTCAGGGTCGCCTCAAATAAGTCATATTTCTGCCCTGCGGTCATCCCGGCCGTCTGTGACGCGGGGGCACCCGGTCTGCCGGCCGCTTCCTCCGGGAACAGCTCCGCTGCCAGCTCCTGCCGCGCCGTCTCCAGCTCCCCGATGAGTTTTTCCATCGGCAGGGTGTCGATCTGCACGCCCTTTTCCAGAAGTCTCCGGTTGACCTCCACGGACATCCGGAGTCTCACCTCCTCCAGTTCCTGCCGTTTGAGCAGCTCCTCCGCCCGGCGGTCCAGACTCACCGGATCCGCGAGATTTCCGGTCACCGCGGGTCTTCCGTCGGAGAGAGCCGCCGCTGCCGCATCCGCTGCCTTCTGCATGTCCACCGGGAATGCCACCCGGCCGACCTCCACCGCTGTCCTTAAGTGCTCCTCCGTGAGCGGCACATCATTCAGGATGAGCCAGCACGCCTTGGCCTCCGCGTCCGCCGCGGAAGCACTTCCCGCTCCCTCTAAGACTTCCGCCGGATCCGCGGCAGTTTCCCCCGCATATCCGGCGCGCTCCACCACGGCGCGGATCTGCGGCTGCAGCTTGTCAAGATCCACCTGATCCGCTTTCCGTGTGAGATATCCGTTTTCCTCCGCGTAGAATCCGCTCTGAGACTGATTGCCTCCGTTGGTCGCACTCTCCGCCAGATAGAATCCGGCGATGCTGGGATTTAACCCGTTCTCCACCATGTATTTGACCGCCGCATCATCCGGTGCGCTTAACGAAAGCGCCTGACGGACAGCATCGGCCGCTTCGCGGGTGATGTTCTCATCCGCCGGAAGATCATTTTCCGAAAAGCTTTTTGCAAGCGCATTGGCCATGGCTTCCGACCCGGTGATCTCCTTTAAAACCTCGGGATCGATCTCATCCGTGAAGCCCGCCACCTCCCTGCCGCTCTTGAGTACGGCAGTCTTGATCCGGTCCAGGATCGTCACGGAATCCTCCAGCTCCACGCTGCCGGGCCGGAAGCCCTCCTCCTGTGCCTTCTGATAATCCTCTCCGGAAAGCGTGTTGGATAATAATGCCATGCGGTTGTGTTCGACCGCCAGCATATCCTGTGTCTGCGCCGCCGCTTCTCTCAGTTGGTCCGCGGAACGCTTTCGGTCGGCATAAGCATTGGTCCCGAAGGAACTGGATCTCAGATCCACGGAGATCAGATCCTGTACCCGCCCGGCTCCTGCGCCGACGCCGCGCGATACAGCAAAAGAAGACAGGCCGGACGTCTGCGCGCCCCCTGTCTGTGTGATATTCGGCCGGATGCCTGCCTGCAGCTCATCGATGCCAAGATTCATGTCTGTCCTCCGCATCTGCCGCAGCTTCCCTGCCTTGTGCAGATCTGTGAGTTTTCGCATAGGCAGCCGCAGCCCTCGATTCCGCTTCGCTCCATCTCGGTCGCGTTACTCGTCGTATGCTCTCACGACCGACTGCCTGCAAGCAGTCATCGGTCGTTATCGCATCCGACTCTGCCTATGCGCGTAAAAAAGTGTGACGGCATCCGTGCCTGTCACACTTTATTTCGGCTATCCATCTCGTTCTCTTAAGAAAAAGGCGAAAAATATCTCGGCTGCCCTCATCCCTTCCGGTGTGCGGATACCGACTTCTTACCCTTCGTGCTGACAGCGGGCGCCTTCTTCGCCGGTGTCTTCACAGGCTTGGCGGTTTTGGCGGACACCTCCCCGGCTGCGGTCTTTCCCGACTTCGTCGTCTTAGCGGATGCTGCCTTTCCGGATTTCGCCGTCGCCTTCTCCGACTTCGGCTCGTCAAATACAAACACCTCCGCCGCGTAAGGAGGCAGATCCATCGTCAGGGAATAATCCAGATAATCGCAGTCTTCCCGCACCGCGCGGATCTTATCCGGGATCCCCGTTCCGAAACCGCCGTACTTCGGATCGGCGCTGTCCAGGATATGCTTGTATTCGCCGGCAAAAGGAACCCCCGTCTTGTAGCCCTTCCACTCCATCGGTGTGAGGTTTAAGACAAAGAGGACATTTGCCTTGCCTGTGCCGTCCTTGCGATAGAAGCTGTACACGCTCCGGTCTTTGTCGTCCGCATTGATCCAGGTAAAGCCCTCGAATCCGCAGTCATATTTATACATCGCAGGGTACTTCCGGTAGATCTCCAGAAGCTTGCCGACGTAATCCTTCATCCCACGGTTTAAGTCATTGCCGAGCAGGAACCAGTCCAGCTCTCTGGCTTCACTCCACTCACGCTCCTGCCCGAAGTCCTGTCCCATGAACAGAAGCTTCTTGCCGGCGTGTCCGAACATAAAGGTGTAACCCACGCGCAGATTGGCGTACTTGTCTACCTGATAACCGGGCATCTTTTCCACCATGGAGCACTTTAAGTGCACCACCTCGTCGTGGGAAAGCGGCAGGATGTAATGCTCCGCCTCATTGTAACTCATGGCAAAGGTCATCATATGGTGCGCGCCGCCGCGCATGACGGGATCCAGCCTCATATACTCACAGAAATCGTGCATCCAGCCCATGTTCCACTTGTACGTGAAGCCCAGACCTTTCCCGCCGATGGGACCGGAAATATTCGGCCATGCGGTCGACTCCTCCGCGATCATGAGGATCTGCGGATAGGTTCCGCGCACGACGCTGTTTAGGTGCTGGAAGAAGGAGATCGCGTCCAGGTTCTCGTTTCCGCCGTATTTATTCGGGACCCACTGGCCGTCGCGCTTGCCGTAGTCCAGATACAGCATGGACGCCACCGCGTCGACTCTCAGACCGTCCACATGGAACTCGCGGATCCAGAACAGCGCATTCGCGATGAGGAAATTGCGGACCTCATTCCGCTCAAAGTTAAAGATCTTGGTCCCCCAATCGGGATGCTCGCCCTTGCGCGGATCGGGATGTTCATAGATGCACTGCCCATCGAAGCGCGCCAGACCATGCTCATCCGGACAGAAGTGCGCCGGCACCCAGTCCAGGATCACACCGATGCCGTTTCGATGCAGCTTGTTGACCAGATACATGAAATCCTCGGGGGAACCGTAGCGGGAGGTCGGTGCATAATATCCCGTCACCTGATAACCCCAGGAACCGTCGAAAGGGTGCTCCGCGATGCCGATCAGCTCGATGTGGGTATACTTCATCTCCTTCATATACTCCACGATCCGATCCGCAAACTCACGGTAATTGTAGAAACCATCCTCCGTGCCGTCCGGGTGCTTCATCCAGGAGCCGATCTGACACTCATAGATCGCAAGGGGCTCCTCGTAGATATCCTTGCCTTTATAATGATCAAACCATTTCTCGTCCGACCACCGGAAGGATTCCAGATCCGCCGTGCGGCTGGCCGTCCCGGGCCTTAATTCCGCCCAGTTGGCATACGGGTCTGCGCGGTAAAGGCGCTCTCCGGAGGGGGTGGTGATCAGATATTTGTACAGCTCGCCGGTACCCAGTCCGGGTACAAAGAGGGTGAAGATCCCCATATTGCCCTGACGGTGCATCGGGTGCATCGTGTCACTCCAGCCGTTGAAATCTCCCACCACATGAACGCTTGCGGCATTGGGGGCCCACACGGCGAAAAAGACGCCCTTTTTCCCATCCTCCTCCGAGAGGTGAGCACCGAGCTTTTTGTAGATCTCGTAGTTGGTTCCCTGTCCGAACAGATACTCGTCATCCTGAGAAATAAAAATCTTATTCATCGCAGAAAATCCCTCTCTCGCAAAACGATCATATCATCATCATCATACCGCTTTTGAAGCAAAATATCAAAGAAATGGCCGGGATTTTTCTTATTCGCGCGATGGATCGCTTCCTCTACGATGTCTCGGACCTCCGCGATCGTCACCTCGTGCTCTGCGGTCTGCAGTTCATCGATCCGTTTATGGAGCGCCAGGATCGCGAATTCATCCATGGAGTACTCTCTCTCCAGCGCATACTGCTTGGCATAAGCCACGAGCTCTCTGGTGGCGAGCGCTTCCACGTCCACTCGCACATCGAAGCAGTCCTGCACCTCCGGATGACGTTTTATGAATTTTTCCGCTCCTTTTCTCGTGTCCTCCAGAATGACGATGATCCCTTTGTTCTCGCTCTCCAGGGCCTTGAGCAGCGCTTTGGTCGTCTCGTTGTTCATCCCGGACGCACCCTGTATGATCAGCGCACCGCCCTCGAGCTTCTCGATGATGGCATCCACGCGCTTGCGGTTCATCGCATGACCGGAGATCTTGGCGATCTGACCGGAGAAATTGGAATCGGAGAGCTGTACGGACCGGATCAGTCCCTTGGCGAGGTTGATGGTTCCCGCACCCTCTTCGCCCGTGATGATCGCATTCCCCGCATAGGCTGCCATACTCAGTTTGTCGATCGCGTTCACGATCTGCTGCCGGCTCCGCTTTCTGTGAATGTACGGTCCGAACAGCGCTTTCTCCTCCGGTGTCATCACCCGGAGAGCTTCGTCTACATCACTCGGACTCTGCTCTGTCTGTTCACTGTCCGCTGTCTGGTCTGCTTCCCCGTCCGAAGTCTCCGGTGTCTCTGTTTCCTCACCCGTTGATACCGCGTTCTCTACCGCGTTCTCATCCGGTACCGGCTGGGCGGCTTCTCCCTCCGCATTCTTGAGGATCTGCTCATCCGCCTTGATCGTCGGTGCGTCCATCGGTGTATCGGGGGTGATCCTTCCCTCCAGGATCGCGAGCTGATGTGCGATCTGTTCCGGCGACATCTTATCCGTCGTACCGGCTTTCTTTGCTGCGTCGGCCGCGGCTGTTTCCTTGCTCTCTCCGGCGGACTGCGCTTCCTGTGTAACCCCGGCATCTGTCTGATCGGGGGTTTTCGGCTTATCTGCCGGAGGTATCTGCTGTTCCTCTTTCTGTGAAGGGGCCGTCTGTTCCGCACCGACCTCTCTCACGCCGCCCTTCTGATCCTGGGCGGCTTCCTTGCGGATGGCCTCCTCGGAAGCCTCTTCCAGCTGATGCTGCAGGTCGTGCTTCTGTTTCTCGTCGTAATTCTTAAAGAGTTCGTCGGTGCGCCTGGTGACGTGCGCCCTGACATTTTCCTTTTGCCGTTTCTGAAGGTAGTCGGTCCGTTTATCCCATCCGGCGATGTAGTCATTGATATTGAGCTGACCGGTGATCTGTCGATCCAGAGAACCGTCGCCGTCCACCGCCATGCTGATCTGTCCGTCCGTTCCCTGCGTCAGCAGTTCGTCAAAAGGATCGCCGGGTCCCTGATTGTCCGGACGTATCACCAGGTGCTCCGGTCTCTGGTCCCCACGGGTACCACCGGCAAGAACCTCCCGCGGGACCGGCGCGGAGAGACGCTTTCCGTTGGGTCCCGTCACCTCTGTCCGATCCGACAGAGCGGCCTGCACCATCTGGTCCATACGCTGCGCGACCGGCACGTATTCCCTGGTCTGTCCCAATCGACGGGTGTCGGAGGATACCTCCCGCACACCGCCCTGCTTTTCCCTGCTCTTAAGCTCGGCGCGTCGCTCCGCCGCACGGATCCGCCGTACCTCGTCCCGTGCCTGTCCCACCTCTGTCTGCAGTTCGTCGATCAGACGTTTTTCCGGGGTTTCCGCCGGCAGGTCTTCCTCTGCCGGTTCCGCCGGCTGCTCCGGTGACTGTTTCAACGCTTCCCTGACCGGATCCGGCTTCGGTGTCTCCTTGATGGTATTGATGGGAAGGTCCATGGGCAGCTCCCCCGTCGCCTGAGCGATCGTCCGATCGGAGATCTCCTGACGGGAGGCATATGCCGCCATTTCATCGATACTGGGCATCCAGATGGTCTCATCCGTTGCGATACTGGACGCTGTCTGCCTTAAGCTGTCCTCAAAGGCCGCATTTCCCTCACCGGCGGTGGCCTTTGATGCGGCGGGTTTCTCAGGCTCCCCCGTCACTTCCTGTCTGTCCCTGGCCGGATCCCGTAACTCGCCCGCGTCGCGGTCTCGAGCGGTATCAGGCTCCTCATAGTCATTGAGGTCCTCTTCCGTGATCCCAAGGATCCCCGTCTCCGCGGTACTCTCATCCGCAAGCCGGTCTGCCGGAACGGACGCGGGGGCCGGCCTGCCGGGCTGTATCCCCGCCACCAGCGTATCCTGTGAAACCGGACGGGACACCGGGGCGGATCTCTCCGGTTGTTCTCTCATCACGCGAGTATCCTGCGGAACCCGACGGGACGCGGGGTTTCGCTGCAGTTCCTTGAGGCTCTCCGCGATCACCTCCTGCAGATTGATCGTATTATACTGTCCGACATCGACGGTCTTGACATGGAATTCCCCATCCTCAGCCGCATTCTGCCGGGCTTCGTCATGCCCCATCTCATCCCGCTCGTCATCGTATTCTTCCGCAGCCTTCTCACGGCCCTTGTTGGCGAACTCGACCAGCCCCGCCTTGTATCGGTCATAGACTTTTTGCTGCTCCGGTGACAGCGGCTCATGCAGCATCTTTAATTCCAGAGCTTTCATGACGAAACGACCGCCGCTGAACCACAAAAACAGCTCGTCGCACTCCTCGATGCACTCCGTGGTCAGTCCCACGCGATGGTACAGGAAGGCAAGCTCATAGCCCCATTTCTCGCGGTAGTCATGTTTTTTGAATTCCTGAAGGACAGCGATCCTCTCCTCCAGGCTGACGTCCTGTGCCACATAGAGCTTGTACTGAAGGATGTAGCGGCTGGTGTTGTGCGGTGCGATCCTGACGAATTCCTTGAAGTATTCGATCGCCTGTACGATATCCTGTAATTTGATGGAGAGTTCGCAAAGAGAGTAAATGATGTAACGGCCGTCCGGATAATGACTGTTGGCAATGAGCAGGATCTCCCTGCTTTCTTCGTAGCGCTTGTTGATCTTGTAGATATCACTGATGGTGCAGAGCATCCGCACACTCTTGACCTTTTTCCAGTCGATCGTGTCCGCGATCTGTACCGCTTCGGCATATCGCCCTTCGCCGATCAGGGTTTTGATCTCATCCGCCCTGAGCTTATATTCATACTTATCCACTGCCGTCTCCCGCCGTGTTTATAATGGGGATTGGGTCGCCCATTATGTACAAAATGTCGCGATAACCTATTTTTAGGCATACTACATGTGGTAGTTTAGCATAGGGAAAGGCGGATGTCAAAAAGAAAGAGTGGGTACACCTCGCGAACGGAGTTCGCGAGGTCGCGGATATTCGGACAATACCCTTCGGCTCTCGGGTGAACGTCTACGACGTTCTCTCTGATTTCGCCACGCACACCTCGCGAACTTCGTTCGCTCGGTCGCGGCTGTCGCCGCATGCCGGATCGTCATGAATTCTCGCCACGCACACCTCGCGAACTC
>JAFPTK010000068.1 GCA_017400305.1 Lachnospiraceae bacterium
GATCAACAACATCTACTTTGACACGCCGGATTACCGGCTGATCCGCACCTCGCTGGAAAAGCCCGTCTACAAGGAAAAGCTCCGGCTCAGAACCTACGGGCAGACCACGGACGATACCGGTTCCTTCATAGAGATCAAGAAGAAATACAAGGGGACCGTGTACAAGAGAAGGATCTCGGGCAGATATGCCGATCATTACGATTATCTGACCGGAAAGGGCGGCGAGATCGAGCGCAGTCAGATCGCGGGAGAGATCGAACAGACCCTGCAGTATTATCGGGAACTGCGACCGGCAATGTCCGTCTGCTACGATCGGATCGCCCTGGCAGGGACAGAGGATCCGAGCCTCAGGATCACCTTTGACACGAACATCACTTACGACGAAGGATGCCGGGATCTGCGAGCAGTGACCCCCGGAAAGCCCCTGTTAAAAGAGGGGCAGCACCTGATGGAGATCAAGGTGAGCGGCGGTTTCCCGATGGAGTTTGCCAGACGCTTAAGTGAGCTCTCCGTCTTCCCCACTTCCTATTCCAAATACGGATCCGGCTACCAGGATATGATGCGAGAGCGGATGCTGGCCGCAAGGAGCCGGGAGGTCGTCAGAGACAAGAGCACCGCAGCGGCGGAACAGAGAAGACGCTATCTGCAGAAAGGAGTGACAGCTTATGTTTAACACAGTTTTTTCATCGATCTTTACCAATGGTTCCTTTACGGGAAGTGAGTTACTGATCGCCACCCTCTCGGCCCTGATCTGCGGTCTCTGCATCGCAGGGGCACAGATGGTGCGGGAGCGCTGCTCAAAAAGCCTGGCGGTCACCCTGGTCCTGCTGCCCGCCATCGTCGAGCTCGTGATCTTCCTGGTAAACGGCAATATCGGAGCCGGCGTGGCAGTGGCAGGCGCCTTCTCCCTGGTTCGTTTCCGCTCCGTCCCGGGAAAAGGTCAGGAGATCACCAGCATCTTCCTGGCGATGGCGGCGGGCCTGGCAACCGGCATGGGATATGTCGGCATCGCGATCCTGTTCACGATCGTCCTGTCCGGTATCAGCCTGTTCCTCCAGAAGGTCCGCTTCGGCGAAGCAGCAGGCGAACAGCGGTCCCTCAGGATCACAGTTCCGGAAAACCTGGATTTTGAAGGGAAGTTCGAAGATGTCTTTCAGAAGTATCTCAGATCCTATGAGATCGAGGAAGTCCGGACCACCAACATGGGAAGCCTGTACCGGCTCTCCCTCCGGGTTGTGCTCAAGCCCTCGGCCTCGACCAAAGCATTGCTCGACGAGCTCCGGATGAGAAACGGCAATCTGGACATCAGTCTCGGCAGAGTGACAGACAATACGGAAGCCCTGTAAATAGAGGAAGAATAATAGGAGGTGTACTATGAAAAAGAGAAATCTATCGATCCTGCTGACCATGGTATTGACAGCGGCAGCCCTCGGCGCCTGCGGACAGGTGACAACGGCAGGCGGCGACACCGGCGCATCGGTAAGTGAAGTCGCCGTATCCTATGATGTAGATTCGGAGACGGCTCTCGCGAAGGGCGACACGCAGCAGGCCGATTCGATCCGGCAGGAAACCGCCGCGGAGGAGGACGACCTCTTCACCGAACGGGATCTGGAGCAGGATCCGGATCTGGATGGTGCCGAAACGATCACCTTAAAGGACGGGCAGGATGTCACCATCGAACAGGCCGGCGTCTACGTGGTCTCCGGGACCGCCTCCGACGTGACGATCCGCATCGAGGCGCAGGATGACGACAAAGTCCAGCTCGTTCTCCGGGACGCGGCCATCACCAACACGTCAGCCCCCTGTATCTATGTGAAAAATGCAGACAAGGTGTTTGTGACCACCGCGGAAGGAGACAGTGCACTCACCGTATCGGGCACCTTTGAAGCGGACGGAGACACCAATACGGACGCGGTCATCTTTTCGAAGGATGATCTGGTACTCAACGGCACGGGAACCCTTACGATCTCCTCTTCGGATAACGGGATCGCCGGCAAGGATGACATAAAGATCACGGGAAGTACCCTCCGGATCACATGTGCCGGAAGTGCCATCGAGGCGCACGATGAGATTGCAGTGGCGGACGGCACGATCGAGATCACCGGCTGCCATGACGGACTGCATGCCGAGAATGACGATGATGACACCCAGGGCAGTGTGACCATTGCCGGAGGGACCCTCACCGTGCAGGCGGAGGATGACGCGATCCATGCGACGACCGTCATCACCATCGACGGCGGGGACTTAAACCTCACCGCGGCGGAGGCGATCGAGGCGACGGTGATCCGGATCAACGACGGGACCGTAGTGATCAAGGCTTCGGATGACGGGATCAATGCCAAGTCGGGTTCCTCCGCCTTTACCCCCCTGTATGAACAGAACGGCGGCTCGATCACAATCGAGATGGGCGCCGGAGACACAGACGGCGTGGATTCCAACGGAGACATCACGATCAATGGCGGCACCATCAGTATCACCGGGCAATCCACCTTTGACTGTGACGGAACCGCGACCTACAACGGCGGTACGATCATCGAGAACGGGAAGGAGACCAATACGATCACCAATCAGATGTTCGGCGGGCCGGGCCAGATGAAGGAACGTCCGATGATGGGGGAACCTCCGATGGGCGGTCCCAGGGGCCAGATGGGGCAGCGCGGCGAGAAGCCTTTAGAGAATGAAAACGGCAGCACAGAGAGCCGGAAGACCCCCAAAAGCGGATCTGCCGGGAGTGGAGCAACAGACGACGAGCCCATCCTGTAGATCGGATACCGAATCTCTTTCCTCACCAGGCCGCGCACAAGCTGCGCGGCTTTGGCCACTCTGATCCGGGAATGATTGACAAGGGAGAAACATCGGTATATATTATCTTTTCAAACAGTAAGATCCATGGTATAATGAGACTGACGAAAGCAGACCCTACGCACCAGCAAGGAGAACTGCATGATCATAGTTAAGATGAATGACGCCGCCGTAGAGTGCAATATCGCGGCATCCGAATTACAGGAACTCGGACTGACCCCGGAGGGGATCGGTACGAATGACGTACGCAGCGTGGCCTTCATGAGCGAGCTCAACCGCGAGATCGGTGCGCAGCTCGGTTTTGACCCCAAGACCGACATCCTGATGATGTCCAAGAACCTCATGACAGACGGCAGCCTGCGTGTCTTTGTCATGAAGATGAATAACGAGGATCTCCGTTCCGCCGGGGATCGTGTGCGGGAAGCCGCTGCCGGCATCCTGCGCGAGGTCACCCAGGAGCGCATCGAGGAGCTGGTCCGCAGCGAGGGCCCTGACAAGGGCCGTGTGCTGAATGAGATCATGACCTCCGTCATGCGGGAGCTCGCCCGCGTGATCACACCGGGCGGCCCGGGAGAGCTGCCGGAGAACCCCGAAGTGGTCTCCCGCCCGGCCGTGGAATATGCCCGATATCTGGTGCATCTGCCCGATATGCGCACCTGCATCCGGCTGTGCAAATGCTTAAGCCACCTTCCCATCGTGGATTCCGAGCTCTACCGCGATGAGAACGGGTATTACCTGATCCTCGGGCTGCGCACCTTGGAGGACGGCGTCGTGTTCGAGCTTCGCCGGACCTGCATGGAGTTTGCCTCCGAGCTACTGGTCAACGCGCCGGAGACGCTGCACATCGAGGAGACCGCGGACTGCGTGATCGGCAGGGATGCCGCTCCCACGCTGGCGGGATTGTAGGATTCTCCCGTCCCGGAGCCCGCGGGCCCAGACGGATCGTCCTTCAGACATGGAAGTTTCCGTATTTTCATTTACCGGGATCTATGAGGAAGAAGATTTTTGGCGGGAGTCTGCCGGCGAAACTGCCGGGGACTCCCGTTTTCCTGTGTCCGAGAACGGCGGTTCCCCGTCCTCCGATCCCGGTCTGCCGCATTACCACGACCTGACCGGCATTCCCGGCACGAACGGTTATCTCTCTGAGGATGCCGCCTCCGAGATACGGCGGCGGCTTGATCGGATCTCCTTTGATCGTCACGGCCTCTACGGCCTGCACTTCATCGATTCCGGCAACAGCCACTATATGACCAGGCTCCTCACGGAGCGGCTCCGCATCCCCTACTGCCTGATCCTCATCGATCATCATCCGGATCTGCAGCCGCCCGCCTTCGGCGGCCTGCTGTCCTGTGGCTCCTGGGTCCGCGCCTCCCTTGAGGAGGATCCCTTCCTGCGGCAGGTTCTCCTGATCGGTCCGGATCGAAGACTCTTTGAAGAAGCGCTCTGCGATGATGCGGTGGACATTGCGGGATCCGGCTCTTCCGCTCATGGCGCCGCCTCCGCAACGGTCCTCTCCTGCGAACTGGCCGGCCGGAAGATCTCCCTGATCCCGGAAGCGCCCCTGCCGGAGCTGCTCTCTCTTCTCTCCGGCCTGCTGCCGGAGGAACTTCCCGTCTGGATCTCCGTGGACAAGGATATCCTTTCGCCCGAAGAAGTACAGACCAACTGGGATCAGGGCGGCATGCGCACGTCGGATCTCTATGCGCTCCTTGCCTTTCTCCGGGACCGCACCCATCCCCTCGGCGTCGACATCTGCGGGGAGTGCGACCGCTCCGGCGCCCCCTCCGATCACGCCCGCTTCGTCCGTCAGAACGACACGATCAACCGGGCTCTGATGAGTCAATGGGGACGGTTTGAGTCAATGGGGACGGTTCTCTTTGACTCTTTTTTCAAAGACATCGAATCAGCAAATGGGGCGCAAAATGAGTCAAAGAGAACCGTCCCCTCTGACTCACCAGCAAAATGAGTCAAAGAGAACCGTCCCCGGTGACTCCCCGATAGATCATCCCCAGCATGGTGATATCGTCGGACTGTGGCGTGTCCTTCACATATTCCTTGATCCTGTCGTGAAGGAATGGCAGCAGTTTATCAGGCTCCGCTTCGGGAGCGTCCTTCAGGGCATCCAGCAGACGCTGCTCGCCGAATAGTTCCTCCGTCTCATCCATCGCTTCGGTGACGCCGTCCGTATACTGGAAGATCGCGTCTCCCGGCGCCAGCGTGACCGTCTGATCCACGATCGCATATTTCCCGGAGAGTTCTTCCATCTCATCCGGATCGCACATTCCAAGCGCGATCCCGGTGTGATCTCCCAGCAGACGCCAGGTCCCGTTCTGATACAGTCCCAGCCGCTCGTGACCGGCGCTCGCAAAGGTGAGCTCGCCGGTGGAGATCGTGAGGATCCCCAGCCAGACCGTCACGAACATATCCTCGTCATTATCCTCCGCAAGCGACGCATTGGTACTGAACAGGATGTCCCGCGGGCTGCTCTTGGACTGCGCCACGGAACGGAGGAGCGTTTTGGAGATCATCATGAAGAGCGCGGCAGGGATCCCCTTGCCGGAGACGTCCGCCACCACGAGCGCAAGATGATTCTCGTCCAGCAGGAAGAAATCATAAAAGTCACCGCCGATCTCCTTGGCGGGATCCATGGTCGCGTAGATCGCAAACTCATTCCGGTCGGGAAACGCCGGGAAAATATGGGGAAGAGCTCCGTTCTGGATGCCGGAAGCCATATCCAGTTCCGCGCCCAGTATCGAGGCTTTCGCCGTCAGTTCCTGCTGCCTGAGGATCAGGGCCCGCCCCCGGAACGTCAGGATGATGCCCGCCAGCGCAAAGAGCGAATACAGCATGATCTTCGGCAGATATCCATACAGAAGAACATCCACGATCATCAGTCCGTGATCATAAGATATGTCCGCGAGCGCTTCTCCCAGCCAGGTCGTGTCTTCCATACGGATCACCGTCCCCAGCGGGAGTTCGATGCAGTTGAGATCCATGAGACCGTAATTGGCGCCCAGAATGGCGGAAATAGTAAACACCACCAGCGTGATCAGGGACACATTGATCGTGAAGCTCCTGATATAATATTGGCTCGCCAGGATCACCGGGACACAGATGAGAAGCGTCGCCGACGCGGTAAACATCACATCCAGCAAGGCACTGACTACGATCAGGATCGAGATCAGCAGATACTTCATCCACTTTCCGCGACCCCGAAATCCCCGACAGATAAAGACACCGGCCAAGATCAGCAGCTCGCCGAAGATCATGAACGGCTGCCAGAAAAACCGCGGCGCATCAAACATATCCGTCAGAACACAGACAGAGGTGATGAGCCCGATCAGGAAGCTGACTAACAGGATCTGCGCCAGCATGATATTGGTTTTGATCTCATTTTCTATGAAGATATTCTCTGTATCGTTCATTTACCTTCTCATCCGCCGTGATGATCCCTGTGATCACACAGCAAGTGCCCCTCCCTATGGTAGCACCATCCTGCCGGGGCAAGTCAAGTGTTAATTCCGCCCGGTCATTGTATATATGCCCTGAGTGCTTCCGTGGCTGCCCGGAAGGCGGTTTCGGGATCGGGATATTCATAGAGTCCGATCCTGCTCTTCTCTCTGCCTTCCAGCGCACGCAACCCGTCAAACACCGTGAGATGAGGTTCGATGGTGAGCACCTCTCCCTTAAACTGCGAGAGCAGATACGGCAGATTCCCTTCCCCCTTCCCGGCAGGCACTACGGAGCCGTCTTTGCGCGCATCCTTGATGTGCATGTATTCCACATACGGCGCCAGCATCTCCCATGCTTCTCCGGTGTCCTGACCCGATTGCACAAAATTGGCCGGATCGAAGATCGCTTTTATTTCGGGAAAAGTTTCATGGATCCTGCGGCATCTTGCTGCCATGTCACCGTATATTCCCTTTTCATTCTCGTGACAGAGCACGATGCCCGTGCCTTTGGCGGATTCAACAAATCTTCCGAGCCTGTCCGCGACAGCATCAAAGCTCTCCTGCGCGTCATAAAAGCTGAATAGCCGGATATGCTTTGTGTTGAGTTCAAAGCAGACTTCAACGCTTCGTTTGAACTTTTCCAGATGCTCTTCAAAGTCATCTGTCATGCTTATCTTCCCGTAGGGCGATCCGAGGGACCATACAGACAAGCCTTCCTCTTCCAGTCTTTTTCGTACTTCCCTCGCTTCTTCCGCGCTGAGATCAGCGATATTCTTTCCGTCCAGATTGCGGATCTCCAGCATCGAGATCCCGTTTTCCTTAAGCGCCTTTATCTGCCCGTCAAGCGCAGGCGAGGCTTCATCCGCGAATGCCGCAAGTTTGAATTTCATGATCTGTCCCTCCTTTAATAAGTTCTCGCCGTATCAAATACGACTCCGCTTCCCGTCTTTTTCTTAGAGGCCCTACGGCGTTTGTTCAGCTCTTCCAGGAAGAGATCCTCGTCAAACGGGATCTCCACCGTCCGATCCAGCCAGGAGGAAAGGTACATTGCATTGGACAGCGTCAGGCCTCTGATCCCTTCCGTCCCTTCCGCCACCAGCTTCCCGCCGTGAAGGATCCGGTCCGCAAAAGCTTTCAGCACGCCGTTGTGCTGCTCATTCTTTCCGTCGGTTTCTATTTCCACTCTTGTCATGTCCGGCTTTTTGAAACCCTCGGGCTCTGTTTTGCAGAAGGTGCGCTCATTGACACTGAGTTTGTCAAAATACAGCTTTTGCTCTTCACAGACGATCCGTCCCATTTCAAAGGTGAGTTCCAGGCGGTTGGTTCCCGGGGCATCCCCTGTTGAGGTCACGAATACGCCGGTTGCCCCGTTTTCAAATTCAAGATATGCGGTGACATCATCTTCCACCTCTATCTCATGCCATTTGCCCTCATGGCAGAAAGCCCTGACCTTTGTCGGCATCCCGCACAACCATTGCAGAAGATCCAGCTGATGCGGGCACTGGTTTAAGAGCACTCCGCCGCCTTCCCCGTCCCAGGTTGCTTTCCAGTCCGCCGCATCGTAGTAAGCCTGCGTCCGGTACCAATCGGTGATGATCCAGTTCATACGTTTCAGGGCACCCAGTTCACCGCTTTCGATCATCTCGTGGAGCTTTCGATACACGCAGTTGGTGCGCTGGTTCAGCATGAGAGCGAACACCTTATCACTCTTCTGCGCCACCTCGTTCATCTTACGGACCTGACTGGTATACACTCCGGCCGGCTTCTCGCTAATGGCATGAATCCCGTGCTCCAGCGCGTAGATCACGTAATCCGGATGCAGATAGTGTGCGGTAGCGATCAGCGCAGCGTCGCAGCACCCCGAATCGATCAGCGCGTTTCCGGAATCAAACCGTTGTACATCCGAAGGAAGGTTGTCACGCGCCCAGTCGAGCCTCTGCTGTCTGATATCCGCCACGGCGGCGAGCTTTATCTCCGGCACATTCCCTTTGGCGATGCTTTGGGCGTGGGCGGCCCCCATACCGCCGATCCCTATGACCCCGAGTTTTATCTGATCCATTGTTTTCTCCTCCGATCCCTGTGATCGTTGTCCGGCCTATCCTGCCGGATGACCTGTGCGCAGCGAAACAGGTTCCCTGTTTCAGTTTCAGTTACAGCATACAACAGATCATCACTTGCAAAAATACACAAATTCGCCTTGATTTATGCAAATATCCGACCTTCCTATCATGCGGAATACCGGCTGGGAGAAACTCCCGTGAATTTCTGAAATGTCTTAAAAAAATGCGCATAGCTTGAAAATCCGAGTTCTTCCTGCACCTGATTAACGGAATGTCCGCTTCTTAAAAGCGATTCGGCCGCACTGATCCTCTGCATCATGATGTAACGGCTGATCGGTATGTGCATGTGTTTTTTTGAACAGTCTCGAGAGATAATCCGGATTCAGATAAAAGCAGGAAGCGATCTCCTCAACTTTGATCTGCTCATGCAAGTGCTCCTGAATATATGCAAGGATCCCGTTTATCTTCTTCTGAGAGTCCGACACCGGCAGATTGAATTCCGACTCCGGTTCGAAGCTTCTCATTATCGTTCCGAGGAAGCCGAGAAAATCAAACAGGGTACGGAGCGATTCCGGAGTCAGTTTATCTTCATATCTGAGCAACCGGCCAAAATGATCAAGAAGCGCTTCCTTCTCGTCGCCTGCGGGAGAATAGAATAAGGGCTCAGGTTCCTTCAGTCTCGAAAACACCGTCGGCATATCGCAGAAGACAGAATTGAGCCATCCGGTATGTATGGAAAGGATATATCGTTCATATACTACATGGTTTTCGTGGTATAGCTGATGGATACAAAAGGTCGGTATGATGATGAGCGTGCCGGCCGGTATCATGGAGATGGTATCGTTTAAGAGCACATCAGGCAGGTCGGTAAGTGTGTAATAAAGCTCCGTAGCATTATGAGAATGTGGTTCTGCGGGATTGGGTGATATTTCATTTCTGTATGCCATTTCATAAGGCGGGGATACCGCAATCAGTGGAGCCGTCATATCAATAGTCCTCTTTTTTCCCATTTGGCATGGCGTCACCTTCATGTATTGTTAAAGTAAAAAAAATTATGTATCATCTGATCTCGCCTGTCAATCTGATCGCATCAAAGCGGATCAAGCCGGACATGTTATATCTCACATAAATGCGCTTGACATTTTCTCCAACACCATTTAAAATAGTGTTTCGCGAGCAGGAGTGGCGGAATTGGCAGACGCGCACGGTTCAGGTCCGTGTGAAAGCAATTTCATGAGGGTTCAAGTCCCTTCTCCTGCACGACTCCCAGATACCACCGGGAGGGTTGCGGAAGTGTCGGAACTGGCAGACGAGCAAGATTAAGGTTCTTGTGACGGATACGTCGTGTGGGTTCAAGTCCCATCTTCCGCAGGAAAAAAATACGGTGTGGTTCTAAAGAACCACACCGTATTTTTTGGCTTCCTTCGGAAGCCCCGAACCCACGGGTTCTATCTCGGGGCACATAAAGTGCCCCTCGGTCGGCGCAAAACCGGCGTCCACTGGACGCCGTGCGCCCCATCTTCCGCAGGAATCGATGGACCCAGGGTCCAAGGTCTCCTCGGCGCAAGCGCCTCGTCGGTCGGTTCGGCGGGAAAAAGGTCCACCGGACCTTTTTCTGTTTCCGCCTCACCCCATCTTCCGCATTAAATTTCATCAAGTTTCACCAGGAGCCGCCGAAGTGCGAAAGAACCGCACAATGACGGCATTTCTGTACCTCCACATCGTTCACCAGTAAACCAACACCCTTCAACGCCCTAACCAGTCTGCTTTCACATTTTCCTGCACAAAATTCGTCTGATTTCATCTGAAATCATTCCCTCC